>DAIOFH010000071.1:0-19567 GCA_036745875.1 Planctomycetota bacterium
TCAATCGTATGAAATCAAAGGGGATGGGGCAATGGTTCAATTTAGCGTTGTAGTGCTAAGGCCGCAGAACAGGTATTCCGGGCTTTTCTTGCAGGAAAGCGTACAATAAAAACGGATACGGCCCATCTTCGGAAGGATACGCCTATTTCATTAAAGACATGCGGGATAAAATAGAGTTTCAGCAAATCGACTATCGCAGTTATGGCATTGATCCCTCACTTGCCGAAACCTGTGCGAGATAAGTGTATGATGCCGTTCCAGGATATTTTGAAAGCGATATGTATCCAATGCGGTTCGAAGAGTGTGTTAGAATAACTCAAAGATCGCTGCAAGATCTCGGTGCCGATCCCGTTTAGCACAGGTTCTACAGAAATCGTTCCTTGTTGCGTTTTACAGCACAACTGGAATAGCAGCCTGGCAATTAAGCACAGAATTGCAAAAGCGAAGTCAAGACTGGAAGGTCGCATCAACTCAGCATTGGAGCTTGGTGTCGGTATGATTCCGTTGCTCAAACAGGGCTTGGCTGTCCCGTTTAGACGGCGCGAGATTATCGACGCCTTTTCTCTGACTACCTGCCTGGTGTACTATAGGCGGATATTTCGTGATAAAGTCCAGCCATCAATCACTCTCCTATCTCCCAATGTAAAGTATCGCTGTTCTGTTTTAAATGGCTATTTGCGACCCGCACGGGTCGCATTTTTATGATATGGCTCCATCCTGCGACACAGCCTTGATTGCCTTTTATAAATCATCAGTTGGATCTTTTTCTGTTGCCACAGTGCTATTGGTTTGCGGCTGACGGTCGCCTGACATACTTTTACCTGCATGTTCAGCCGCAATATCTGAAGTCCACCCCATGGCAGTTGGCAACGTTTCATCCTTCCTTAATGACGATCCGGCATGGGTAGGTCGAGTTGATTTTATCTGCGTGAGGCATTGCACCTTTACCCCATTAAGAAACAGGAAAACAGCCTGTATTTGTTCGCTTGTGTAATCACCGTGAGTGATTTCATAGGCAAGCTGATCGACCATTTGAATGAATCTCGGAGGCATGAGGGCAAGACTGGCAAGGCCCATTGTATTCTGTTTAAGTGGCGGGGTTCCGATTAGTTGCTGTGTCTGCGGGCCGCGCCGTATGGCTTCCACCGTAGTGCTGAAGAAGTCTGCAATCTGTTGAAGGCGTCCTTCGTCAGGCGTCCGCATACCCCTTTCCCAGGGAGACCACTGCTGGGGCGAGACGCCAAATGCAGCGGCACAGGTTTTTCCGCCGCCGCGACCAGGGAATTTCTCAATACGTAATTGCTTAATTGACTGTGCGATATTTTGTCGAAGTTGCTGTGGAATCTTGCTCATGACAATCACCCCTTTAAGCTGAGTCGCGCCCAACGAAAAAGGGCGGACTGGACAACATGAAGGAGCGAGGCTTACGACGGCCCACCCTAACCCATGCAGCCAGCCGCCCAAGGGCGGGGTGGCACTTTGAACGCATGGGTTAGGGATTAGGCGACAAGCATTGTCGGAAATGGGCTGCAATGATCGCGATGTAAATACACGACCCTGCCCACCACATGACGAGCATTTCCTTTCATTGACGATGCTTTTAAATGTCGCCCCTTTGCGCAAGGGAAGTATGAAACGTCGTAATTTCGCTCCTTCAAGCGCGCAAAGTGACTTTATGTATTTTCCAAGAAACTCCTTATCTCGATTAATGAAGGCTAACCGTGACATCCACTCAATGAATTAGGATGACCTTATCATTTTTCACGCAAAATTCAAGCATAACCGCGAGGCAGGCCTTGTCGGAGGCTCAAGCGCACAGCTTGCTTACTGCTAAAAACCCATCCGTGCATCCATAATAACAAAGAGGTTTTCAGCGTCAAGAATTTTGAAAAACACGAGGAGCCAGTAATCCACGGACAACCGGCATCATAGGATAATTAGAGGCAACTTGAAAACACGGCAAATCGCGCAGAACTGCGGAAAACGAAAAACACCAGCCATTTCGCAATAATGGCTGGCGTCTGTTATTGTACTATGTCGAGATGAACGCCACCAACACTATCACCGCAATAACCGTCAGACCCAGCATGCCTATCAGCATGTAAACCCACTTTTTCATGTCACTCATGCTTTGCTGCATCGCGCTTTTCTGCTCCGCAAGCATGGCTGCGCTGGCTTCCTGTACCATGACGACCACCTTTTCTGCGCCCTCGCTCATTCCCTTGCCTATTGCTTCCCTGCCAGCATTCAGCGCGGCATTCAAAATCTGGTTCGCCCGCTTGTTGGCATCTTCGCGCCAATTTAGCGCCGCTTCGTCGTTGATAGTGCGACTGTCCTCGAGCGCGGCGTTCATGCTTTTCTGTGCATCTTCGAGAATGCGGTTCATGATCGTCACCAGCACCATGATCGGATCGTCACGTTCCAGGCCCACCCGATTCTTCAACGCCACTTCCTTGATCATTTCGTCAAAGTCGGTACTCATTAGATTACCTCCGCACGCTCGATCGCCGTGTAGAGGTATCGCTTCGCCATTATCAACCGCTGTTTTGATACTATGTCGAATATGGGAGCCTGTTGCGCCGCCTTGAAGGTCAGCGCCTCTTCCAACATTTCCGCCACATCGGCCTGCATATCCGACCGCCATAGCGGAATATAACATACAGTCCCGATCCTTTCCCGGTATTCATTGTACCGGTCAGAGTCTTCGAACTGCGTTCCCTGGTATTCGACCTTGCCGTTTTTCTGATTTATCCAAATGCACGCTTTTACCTCCTTCGGCGTCTCGTGCATCAATTCGTCCAGCGTTGCGAGGGTCGGGAACATGTCGCCGCCGCCGACAATCGGGATATGCAGGGTGATGTCCACGCCCATCGACATCAATAACTCGTAAATCTGGTTCACCTTCATATAGTCGGTCATAGGCACGTATACGTTGCCGCCCACGTCGGCTATGACGATCTCGTCCTCCTTCGCACTGACAATACGATTTACCAAAAGATCGAACTTACTGCGGTCGATGTCGCCATCGGTGCGCACGTCAATTAACTCGACGTCCAGGCCTTCATATCTCGACAGGGTTCTATTCTTACAGTCCAAATCAATTGGCACTGGCCGTATGTCAGTTTTGTTATCCAGTATGTATTGCGTCATGAGCGCGGCAACGAACGATTTACCGATGCCGCCCTTGTCGCCCAGCGTCAGATATAGTTTTCCCATTATTCGTCATTTCCATATCCTTTGCTGTTTGGTTGGGTTGTTGTAATGCGGTACCGCATGTATTTCAAAAGCGCCGTTTCTCCCGGAACGGCGTGTCTTGTCCAAACCCTTGTATATCCACGCGGTTTGAACCAGACGGTTTCGGCTGCGTAATTGGTCGCGGGGGAACTTCCCCCACCCGCCCCTTAGCGTCTGCCGTCGCCGCTGTATTCTCAGCCTTTGCCTCGCTCCTTTCCCTTTCCTTGCGCGCCTCCCGTTCCCGGCGCAACCGCTTTTCCTTGAAATGGATGAACGAGGAATACGGGAAGTCGATTAACTCGTTCTCAACCATCGTCTCCCAAATAAAGCGGTAGGTATGCCCTTTCCTATAATATCCCTGAATCGTATCCCAGTGCTTATCCATGATTGCCACACGTCTCGTCGTCTCATCCGCTCTGGAAATCCGTTCCTCAAGCATTTCATCCAAAGATTTTTCAGCCATCGGCCTTTCCCCATATATTTCTCCCTATTTTTGCAGAGCATCGCTGTATTTTTCAGCTTTAATGCGGTCTAAATAGCTTATAGATACCTATTCGCGTTATTATGCCATATTTATGCGTTTTGTCAAGATGATTAAGCATTTATATTGCATAAATATGAGCGCATAGTATAATAGTATTCGATTAGTAGACGTTGTTTCAAGGGCAGGATATGCGAAACAGGCCCACTAAGGTGTCCCTGTTTCGCCCGCCCTTATTCGCCTTCGTCTCAATGGGCTATATCCTTAACCCCTTCGGTAGCAATAGGATGTCATGGAATACCATCCAATCGCATCCGATAGCATTATTCTCATGGAATATCATGAGTATCAAGGACTCGAACAATGCCTGCAACTTTTTCAGTCATAAAGGTTTATGTCAAACCTCCCGAAAAAGCCGCCATCACCGCCAACGCGGCAGCCTGCCGCTTATCGGCATCCGCCTTTGTCCGCACTCTCGCTCTGGGTGGGCGTCCGGCCAGCGCCGTTGACCTCGACAAGATGGAAGAACTGCTCAAGGTCCATGCCGACCTCGGGCGACTCGGCGGTTTGTTGAAGATGACTCTGACCAATAACGAACGCCTGAACGAGATCGGGCGCGACATGGCCGTCGTCACCATCGACAACATCCTTGTCGATATCCGCTTCGCCCAGGCAAAACTTTTGAAACTTGTCGATACCGTTCTGGCGAAAACTCAATGACCAAACTGGGCCGGGAGGGCACTCCATGATTGCCAAACACTTCAAGATGGATTCTGTACACAAATCCGGAGTGTCGCGGCTGATCGAGTATGTCACCTCGACACAGGGTAAAGCGCACCGTGTCAGTGACATCTTCTACGCCAATTGCGACCACGATTCCCCCGAATTGGTGGCGCAGGAGATGATGATCACCCAAGCCAAGAACCGTCGCGCCAAGTCGGACAAGACATATCACCTGCTCGTGTCCTTCCGTCCCGGCGAAGAACCGACATCCGAAGTCATCCAGAAAGTCGTCGCCGAACTGTCAAAGCGTCTTGGCTATGCCGACCACCAGCGCATGGCCGTCGTCCATAAAGACACCGATTCCGTCCATGTGCATGCTGTCATAAACAAAATCCATCCCAAACGGCACACCATTAAAACGCCGTGGATGGATCATTTCGCACTTGGCAAGGCGGCGGAAAATCTCGAAGCCAGTCTTTACTTGCGTAAAGACAACCACGCGGCAACTGGCAAGACCGCCACCGAACGCAAGGCCAGGGACATTGAAACGCTCGCTGGCCAGCAAAGTCTTCTTACCTATATGCGCGAGGAATGCCTCGGCTCGCTCAAGCAAGCGGATTCGTGGCAATCCTTCCATCACGAACTCGCTCGTTTCGGCTTGGCGATCAAGCTGCAAAACAACGGCGTCAATTTCGTCACGTCCTCCGGCGATTGGGTTAAAGGCAGTGGCGTTGACCGATCATTTTCCAAGGCACAACTCGAAAAACGCTTTGGCAAATTCCAGAATCGGCCCGCCTCGATGCAAAGCATCGTGCCGAAAAAACAGTATTCCCGCCGTCCTCTCGGTAAACCGAACCCACTCCGCGAGGAATATGAAGCCATGTACGCGGCGCAACAAGCGGCAGTTAAACACCGCCTTGCCGCCTATAGCGATGCGCACCAGCAAAAAGTACAAGCATTGCGGGCGCAAATTGACCTTGATCGGCTCCGCGCCCGGCGCATCCATGCCACCCGGTCGGCGAAGCGACGGCTGTACGCCGCTATCAACCAAAAACGCACCACCATCGTGAAGCGGCTGCGGGAAGAAGCGAAACGGGAGAGAAAGGAAATATACACCGCCGCGCCAAAGAATTGGCTTTCGTGGTTACAGGAACAAGCTGCGGCGCTTCGACCGGAAGCAATCGAAGCGCTTCGGTCACGCGCGTATAGTAAAGCGGTCAAAACAGGAGCGGCGGTATCTGGCGAACAGGGAGCGCCGGACAACACCGTTGCCGACACCGTTTCCCAAAAGCTGAAAGTGGACAATGTGACAAAAAGAGGAACTGTCATTTTCGCGGTCGGCGACGACGCCCTCCGCGATGACGGCGATTCTCTCCGCCTGTCACGTCACGCCAGTATGGAAACGGCTATCACAATGCTACGCATCGCCAAAAAGCGGTTCGGCGATACGCTACACGTCACCGGCGACCGTGCGTTTCGGGAGAACATGGTCGCCGCTGCGGTCGAAGGCAAGGTATACGTTAAGTTTGCCGACCCGACCATGGAGAAAATGCGCAAGCAACTGCTTTTCGGCAACAACCGCAACACACGTACCACCACCCAAACCAAACAGCAAAGGACAGAACATGGAAAATAAATGGCAGAAGATACTCCATCCGTCGGCTATGCCAGCGACGAGAGAAGACATCCTTGGCTAAAACTTATTTTTGTGCTGTCGGTGCTGGTCGTCGGACTTGCTACCGCCACACAAATGTTTGCGCACCACTTTGGTTATCATGAATCGCTCGGCCCACATGTTGGGTATGTCTACTTTCCCGGCATGTTCATCATGTGGTATCTGGAATGGGGTACTACCTACCCGGTAGAGTTCCGGCTATCCGTGTCCTACGGTATGGCGGTGACATCGTTCATCCTGCTTGTCTACGTGATAGTGTCCCGCATCGTCAAGCAGTCGGCACGCGGCAACTCCAAACTGCACGGCACCGCTCATTGGGCATCGCCCAAGGAAGTCAGGGCCAGCGGCCTCCTCGACAACGACGAAGGCGTGTATGTTGGCTCGTGGAAAGACAAGCAAGGCAACTTCCATTACCTTCGCGACAATGGGCCTTCACACGTCCTTTGCTACGCGCCGACACGTTCCGGCAAAGGCGTGGGCCTCGTTTTGCCCACCCTCCTGTCGTGGAAACATTCGACCGTCGTTTCCGACCTCAAAGGCGAGTTGTGGCAACTCACTTCCGGTTGGCGGAAATACCACGCCAACAACACCGTACTCCGCTTCGAACCCGGTTCAGCCGATTGCTGCGCCCGGTGGAATCCCCTTGATGAAGTGCGACTCGGCACCACCGACGAAACCGGCGACATCCGCAATCTTACGGAAACCATCATCGACCCCAAAGGCAAAGGGTTGGACGATTTTTGGGTTAATTCTGCCGCCAATCTGCTTGAAGCGATAATCACCCATATTCTCTACAAACGGCAGCGTGAAGGCACTCCCGCCAATATGCAGACGGTCGCGTTCTACTTGAACGATCCCGACCGTCCCGACATGAAGCTGGAAGACAAGTTTACCGAGATGGTGGAATACCAGCATTACGAAGATGGCAGAACGCACCGGCTTGTTTCCTCCATGGGCAAAGCCATGCTCGCCAAACCGGAAAACGAACGCGGTAGCGTTATTTCCACCATGGACAGCGTGTTAGGGATATATAAGGATCCGCTGACCGCGAAAAACACCTCCCGCTCTGATTTTTGCATTCTCGACATCATGAATGCGGAGAAACCGGTCAGCCTCTACCTCATCACCACCCCGGACAACAAAGACAGGCTGTGTCCGCTTCTCCGGCTCTTGATAAACATGATGCTCAAGAAGTTGGCGGCCAAGGTGGATTACAAGGACGGTCGAACCGTCATGGCGCACAAGCGTCGCCTTTTGATGATGCTGGACGAGTTTCCTAGCTTCGGCAAACTCCAACCAGTCGCGGATGGTTTGGCTTTTGTCGCGGGCTATGGCCTCAAAATCTACATTATTTCACAGGATACGGTGCAATTTGACGCCGTGTACGGGGACAAAAACAGCATTATTTCAAACTGCCACATCCAGGTCATGTTTCCTCCAAATCGACTGGAGACGGCCAAATACATTTCTGCCATGCTTGGCGAAACCACCGTCATAGAACGCCAATACTCTATGTCCGGCAAACGTGCCGGAATGATGCACGGCCAAGTCACCGAATCCATCCAGGCGAACAAGCGCCCGCTTCTCACTCCCGACGAAGTTATGGTTATGCCTGGGCCGAAAAAGAACTCGGTGGGAGACATCGAGGCACCGGGAGAAATGATTGTCCGCGTTTCCGGACAACCACCGATTCGCGGCCATCAGCCGTTGTATTTCCTCGACCCTATATTTCTCGCGCGGGCAAAGATCGCCGCGCCAGCCGATACAGACCGCATCGGCATAGAAATCGAGGAGGCTACCGTCGTTTCCATTATAGATGGCGACGATATTGCCGACGTAGAAGCAGACGGCCAGGTCGAAGCGGTTCAGGAGCTGGAAGCGGAATCGGTGTTTGCGCAGGAACAGTCAGAACCGGAAAACAACGATGAGCAGGAAGTAAAGCATGAATATACGCTCTAAATCCGGCGTCAAATATACTGCCATTTTCCTGATTGCCGTTTTCGTCGCCTTCTATCTCGCTTACCTGTGCGGTATGCGCATCAACCGCACTCACAGCTTACCAAAAGGTATCTATTGGATGGTGAACAAGACCCCGGAACGCGGTGACATTGTAGCCTTTTGGCCACAGGATAACCAGGCGTTACGCCTTGGCCGAGAACGCGGCTACATTATCCCAGGCGTCTATAACAAAGCGGATGGAATCGGCTATGGCCTTCTGCTCAAACGTTATCTTGGCCTTCCCGGCGACATAGTATCCATCACCGACATCGGCATCACCATCAACGGCGTCGCCATTCCCAATACCAAACCGCTCAATGCTGACAACATGGGAGATCCGCTGCCGCGCATCCACTTGGACAACTACCAGCTACGGGAGCACGAAGCGCTTTTTGTCTCCGACCACCTCCCGCGTTCGTTCGACGCACGGTATTTCGGCGTTCAGGAGACGCGACAGATCGTGGACGTAGTGGTGCCGGTATGGACATGGTGATTGTTGAAGGAGAGTTGGTGACTCAATTCGCGAAACGGTGCAAAAATTCGTCCGGCGTAATCGCCTCAATCGCCGAGGCGACGAAATCGCTGACGCTGCGGGTCACAATGCAATCGGCAAACCATTGCTTTGCCGATTCCACCAAAATGGCATCTTCAAAATCATCGACAGGAGACCTGAAAGCCAGAAGGCACAACTCACGATTGGTATCCAATACCGTGATTGCCCGCACCATCCTCTCCAAAGCGACTTTGGCGCTATTGCGATCCATTACATGTTTCCTGAGCAGGAAATACAGATCAGTGACTGTATTGGCGGTTATGGCGGCGGCAAATCGTTTTCGGGAAACGAGCGCCATCGCTTCCGTGGAGACATCGGCAAAAGGTTCTCTCGCGGCGAGGACATCCAAAACCACGTTCGTATCAAAGATGACTTTCATGCTTGGCTATTCGCTCCTCATGGGCTTCCTCGATAGTGGCGGTTGCGGGCAGGATGCCGCGAAGCGAACGCATAACCGTTTCAAGGTCTTCTTCGGGCGGGGGTGTAATTTGTGCAATGTTTCGACCCCCTTCGGTGATAACGATTCCTTCTTTGCCGACCTGTTTCAGATAGCGTTCGACGCCGGTTTTGAATTCGTCCAATGTGATATTCACGCCAATCTCCTTTCAATGCACTATGATGGGCGGAACTCCATAAATGCCGCCTTTCACCATAATACTGTCATTATACATGACTATTCAGGCAACTTCAATACTGCCGCGTCAAACTCACGGCGCGTCATAAATTCCACCATAACCCAACCAAACAGCCATATTTACCCGAAAGGAAGCAAATGCTGTATGTAGCGGAAAAACCCGAACTCGCCAGGGCGATAGTCGAAGCGCTTGGCGGCGGTACGAAACGCAACGGTTTTTACGAGTGCGGCAATGACCAAGTGACATGGTGCTATGGTCACATGCTCCAGCTCTATGAACCTCATGATTACGATATTTCCTTCAAATCGTGGTCACTGGATGCCTTACCCATGTTCTTCATTCCATGGAAGAAAAAGCCTGTCGCAAAATCAAAGGAACAATTCGCCATCATCGTCGGTCTGCTCCGCACCGCTGACACCGTAGTCCACGCCGGCGATCCCGACGCGGAAGGCCAGTTGCTTGTTGACGAACTATTGGAGTACGTCGATTACCCCGGAAAAGTGTTGCGCGTCCTTATCAACGACAACAACCCCACCGTCGTTAAGAAAGCTCTGGCAAATCTCCGAGACAATGCCGATTTCAAAGGCTTATCCAATGCTGCGGAAGCACGGCAAATAGGAGACCAGTTATTTGGCTTCAACATGACGCGCCTTTATACCCTTGCCGCCCGTAAGGAAGGCTATGAATCCATGCTGAGCGTCGGCAGGGTGCAAACTCCCATTCTCGGCCTTGTCGTCCGCCGCGACCGGGAAAATGCCAATCACCAGAAGGTCGCCTACTATACGATTCACGGTCTTTTCAAGAGCGGCGATACCCGCTTCACTACCTCCTACCAAATCAAGGAATCCGATCCCCAGGACGACAAGGGACGACTTTCTCATCTTCCACACGCCCAGGCCATAGCCGAGAGCGTCAAAAGCTGTACCGGGGTGGTCAAAAGCGTGGAATCGAAAACGGGCGACACGCCGCCACCGCTTCCCTACAACCTCCTCGCCCTGCAAACACAGGCATCGCGGTTGTACGGCCTCGCGCCTGATCAGGTTAAAGACATCACCCAGGGCTTGCGGGAAAAGTACCGGCTCATTACCTATAACCGAAGCGATTCACAATACCTTTCCGAAGAGCAGCACGCCGACGCGCCGGATGTGCTCGCCGCCATCGCCGCCAATATTGACGATTTTTCAAAGATCGTCACCAGCGCCGATACATCGATAAAAAGCCGTGCATTCAATTCCGCGAAAGTCACCGCCCACCACGCTATTATTCCCACCCAAACGCGGACCGACTTTTCTAAGCTGACCACGGAAGAACAGCGTATCTACTCCCTCATTGCCAAGGCCTACCTTGTGCAGTTTCTCCCCAATCACCAATGGGAGCGCACCACTACCATTATTGAGGTCGGTGAACACGCCTTCAAACGCACATCTAAAATCATCATAAATAACGGCTGGCGTGATTTCTACGGTGAGGACAAGAGCGAGTCCACGAGCGGGGATGACGACGAAGAATGCGATTCTCTCAATCTTTCTCTGTCCAACGGTCAAGAAATACACTGCATCGCCGGTGAATCCGTCCGCAAGGAAACGACGCCCAAACCTCTCTACACCATGGCCTCACTATTGGAGGACTTGACCAAAGTAGCACAGTACATCACCGACGAAAAACTGCGGAAAATGCTTATCGACAAGGATAAGGACAAGCCAGGCGAACGTGGCGGCATCGGCACTCCGGCCACCCGCGACGTGATTATCAAGACGTTGTTCGACCGTGGCTACATCGAGTACAGAAAAGACGGGAAAAAACAGTCTGTCGTGAGCACCGCGACCGGACAGGAGTTTTACGACTGCCTTCCCGACTCGGCGAAATTCCCGAATATGACCGCGCTTTGGCACGAGCAGCAGATGGAGATTGAAAAAGGCACTCTCGATATCAACACCTTTATTGATAGTCTCATTCTCTTTATCGGCGAGGAAACGGCCAAGGTTATCACCGGCGGCCTCAAGCTGAATGTACCGAAACATTTATGCCCGGACTGCGGCAGCGCCATGCTCCGCGTTCAGGGTGCGAAAAACAAGTTTTGGGGATGTTCGGCTTACCCAAAATGCGTGTGTCAGAAGTAGTTGCGCTGCCAGTCCAAGGTAGTAGCGACACACCCTATGTGTAATGTCGTAAGACCGTGGCGGTTTGGCCCGCCACCGTATCTACGGGGTAAGTTGTCCTGGATGCGAACCAGGCGGCGAAACCGCTCCCCGGACAAAGGAGGAAACAGACGAGGCTTCATAGTCGATGCAGTCCTTCCAGATAGAGTTTTCGCATGACTACGAGAGAAATCAACCAACACCTTCGGGAAAAGGTAGCCCCCAGCCCCGCTAATACTGAAGCCGTCCGGACTTTACCCACCGGAATAGGGACTGGCTCGAACGGGTTTGCGTGTTTGCATTTCGCGCATACTTCAAATAGGTGAAGTATCGCCTATAGGTCACGGACAAGCCAATTACTCCGTGGTGTTCGGGGGAGCCGACAGAACGTCGGATGGGTGCGTAGAGGTTGGAGTCTAAACGAAAACGTTTGAGTGCGCATAGGGGAACCTGAGAAGTTCAGCCGCGTAAACGGCGGGCATTGTGGCCCGTTATCGGAGGTTCGCAAAAGATAGCGTCAGATGCTGCGTGACGTGAATCTTCCTCCGTTCAGGCGGTTGGATGGCGGAGTGTCCGTAGTAGTCCGAGGGCGGGAAAGCCGTCCACATGGCGAAGGGACACAGGAAGTATCGTTTTGGACGGCGGAAGTGTTCGCCACATTAGGGAGGGTTCCCAATGAACGTGGAAGTTGTCCAAAGAAGGCTGTGGGAACAGTCGCGGGAGCACAAGCGCGGCCGCGAAACAGCCGGTACGTTGTTCAGGGAGGATGCGTGGAAGATGCGAATCCGCAGTCTCTACGACCTCATGCACAATCCCGGCTGGCTTGAAGAGGCTTGCAGGCGTACTCTCGCGCGTTCTCGTTGGAAAGCATCGGGCGTGGACAAAGAGACTGTGTGGCGGTTCGAGAAGAACCGAGAATACAAGCTCGAATGTCTGCGTCAGGAGTTGAAGCATGGAACATACCGGCCTCACCCCACCCGCCGTGTCATGATCGACAAGGACGACGGGAGGAAGCGTCCTTTGGGCATTCCTTGCCTTCGGGACAAGATTGTGCAGGAAGCCATGCGAATGGCGTTGGAGCCAATCTTCGAGGTCGAGTTCCACACAGACTCCTACGGGTTTCGGCCCCACAGAAGCGCGCATCATGCCGTCTCACGGTGCCAGACTTTAATCCATCAAGGATTCAGTTGGGTCATCGAAGGCGACGTGCAGGCGTGTTTCGACGAAATCGCGCATGATTCCATTCTTCGGAACCTGCGGGAGAAAATCATGGACAACAAATTTCTCAACCTCGTCGGCTTGTTTCTCAAAGCTGGCGTGGAGGTGGAAGGCGTTGTCCAATCAACCGAGAAGGGTGTCCCCCAAGGCGGCGTCCTATCGCCTCTCCTTGCCAACGTGGTGCTGAACAAGCTGGACTGGTTCCTGCATAAAAAGGGAGCCTACGGCCATGCCAAACAGCAGTTTGCGTGGGTCAAAGGCAAGGTGAACGTGAGATTCGTCCGTTACGCGGACGATTGGTGCATCTTCATCACCCGCGCCGGCAAGCGATATGCTGCCGCGCTTCGTGACCACATCCGCGACTTTCTCAAGGATACCGCCGGGCTAACACTGTCGGCGGAGAAGACCCGTATCACTCACGTCGGGGATGAATTCAACTTTCTCGGCTTCCGCATTTCCAGGGAAGTGGGACGTAGCGGTAACTTGGTGCCGAAAGTCAAGGTCGGCAAGAAGGCGGTAAGAAACATTCGCCGTCGGCTCTCGGAAGCGACTCGCTTCCGACCCCACCAGGAAAGTATCGCTCTGCGCGTCGAACGGGCGTCCCGCCTGATTCGCGGATGGCGCGAATACTTCCGGTTGGCGCACAACCTCCACAAGCTCTCGGGCAGTCTCGATCATTACGCCTTTTGGGAAATGGTCAAGGCAGTCAGCAAGAAACTGGACATATCGTCGGCGAAAGTGCTCAGGCGCTACTACCGACGTGGCCGGTTTGTGGTGGGAGACGGGTGCGAACTCGAACTGTTCTCCGGTGCGGAACTCAAGCTGTATATCCGCAAGCCGGAGGAGTACGTACCCTGCAAGAAGGTTTATCTTGAAGACTACGACGATGAATCCACCTACTCGTTTCGCGAAACAAAACGCAGGCGTGGTGGGATGGATATGCGCTGGGAGGTGATGGTACGCGACTCCCTGTGCTGTCAGAAATGCGGAACGGTGGTGGACTATTCCACCGCCCGCATTGACCACATCGTTCCCGTGAAACGCTTTGCCAGTTTTCAACTGGCGCACCATCTGGACAACCTCCAGACCCTGTGCGTCAAGTGCCATCAGGAGAAAACAGATGCAGAACGTCACAGCTGAAGATAGTTCTGGAAAGCCGGACGCTTGGAAACTTGCACGTCCGGTTTGGGGTTGGGGGCTGGCTGTAATGCCTGCCCTACACCACCGGACAACCCTCATGGACGACAGCGGCAAACCCGCCGCCAAGGGAAGTAATAAATCCGAGCCAGACCCTTCCGTGCTTTGCCCGGATTGCAACAAGCCTATGCGCCTGGTCAAACACGCCAAGGGAGATTTCTTTAGTTGTAGCGACTACCCCAATTGCAAAGCCACCCGTCAGGCGCAGGATGGCAAGCCCGTTGAATCGCAGCCGCGCATTTCTGAAAAACACAAATGCAAGATGTGCGGCAAAGGGCTTATCCGCCGCAGCAACAAAGGCGGTGCAGGATTCTTTTGGGGATGCGTGCGTCAGAAGTAGCTGTACTGCCAGTCCAAGGTAGTGACAGCGATACCTTATCAGTAATGTCGCGAGACCGTGGCGGTTTGGCCCGCCACCGTGCCTAGAGGGTATGTTGTCCGGGAACACGAACTCGGACGGCTAAACAGCTCCCTCGACAAAGGAGGACACAGGCGAGGCTTCATAGCCGTGGCAGTCCTTCCAGGCAGAATTTCCGTATGACTACGAGAGGAATCAATCATCACCTTCGGTAAAAGAAGCCCCCAGTTCCGATAATACGGAAGCCGTCCGGGAGTGGGATCCTGGAATAGGGACTGGCCCGAACGGGAGGAAGAGCTTGCAACCCTCTTCATCTCCATACAGGCGAAACGGTACCTGTGGTCACGGACAAGCCAATTACTCCGTGATGTTCGGGGGAGCCGACGAAATGTCGGATGGGTGACCAAAGATTGGAGTCTAAGCGGAAATGTTTGAGTGCTGATAAGGGAACCTGAGAAGTCCGGTCGCGTAAATGGCGAGCATTGTGGCTCGTCGCCGGAGGTTCGTGAGGATAACGGTGCAGTAGCAAAACACCGTGAATCCCCTCCGTTGAAACGGCCGGATGGCGGAGCGTCCGTAGTAGTCCGAGGGCGGGAAAGCCGTCCACATGGCGAAGGGACGCAGGAAGTATCGTTTTGGACGGCGGATGTGTTCGCTACATTTGGAGGGTTCCAAATGAACATCGAAGAAGTCCAAAGAAGGTTGTGGGAACAATCGCGAGAGCACAAGCGCGGCAGAGAAACAATCGGAACCTTGTTTCAGGAGAACCCATGGAAGATGCGGATACGCGGTCTCCATGATCTTCTTCACAATCCCGATTGGCTTAACGAAGCCTGTGCGCGAACTCTCGCACGTTCTCGTGGTAAAGCGGCTAGCGTAGACAGAGAGACTGTACACCAATTTGAAAAGAGCCGGGAGTACAAACTCGAACGTTTGCGTCTGGAATTGAAGCATGGAACGTATCGCCCTCAACCGGTGAGGCGTGTCATGATTCCCAAAGCCAATGGGAAGATGCGCGCCTTGGGCATTCCTTGCCTCCGGGACAAGATTGTGCAGGAAGCCATGAGAATGGCGTTGGAGCCAATCTTCGAGGTCGAGTTTCATCCCAATTCCTACGGATTTCGGCCCCACAGAAGTGCGCATCACGTCGTGGCTCGATGCAGGAGTCTGATTCAGGTCGGATTCACATGGGTTATCGAGGGCGACGTAAAAGCGTGCTTCGACGAAATCACGCATGATTCCATCATCCGGAACTTGCGAGAGAAAATCATGGATAACAAATTTCTCCACCTCGTCGGGCTGTTTCTGAAGGCTGGCGTGTTGGTGAAAGGAGTTATCCTGCCCACAGAGAAGGGCGTTCCACAGGGCGGCGTACTGTCGCCCCTCCTCGCCAACGTGGTTCTCAATCAGCTTGACTGGTTCCTGCATGGAAAAGGTCTCCATGACAGAGCTGGACAACGCAAGAGTGCGGCCAAGGGTGAGGTAAACGTGAGGTTTGCCCGCTATGCGGACGATTGGTGCGTCTTCATCACTCGCGCGAATAAGCGATATGCGATTGCGCTGCGTGATAAAATCCGGGATTTCCTCAAGGATGCCGCCGGTCTTGAATTGTCGGCGGAGAAGACACGCATCACACACGTTAGGGACGGCTTCGACTTCCTCGGTTTTCACTTCGCAAAGGATATGGGGCGGCGTGGGGTCGCGGTGCCGAAGGTCAAAATCAGCGAGAAGGCGAAGAAGAACATACGCCTGCGCCTGTCGGAAGCGGTTCGCTTCCGCCCACAGCAAGAGAGTCTTGTACTGCGGGTGGAGCGACTTTCGCGCCTGATACGAGGATGGCGTGAATACTTTCGCGTGGCGCATGATTTCAACCGCGTAGCAACACGGCTTGACCATCATTCGTTTTGGGAAACGGTCAAGACCATCTGTCGCAAGCAGAATATTTCGACGGCGAAATGCCTCAAGCTCTACCGGAGAAATAAGCGACTTACGGTAGGTGGGTGCATATTGGAAAGGGTCTACGGGACAACGATGAAAATGAACTTCCGTAAACCTAAAGAATACGTACCGGGCGGTGGAATCTATCTCGACGATTATGTTGACGACGAATGGAGTCTCTCATATCGCGACTCAAAGAAGCGTATGGGAAGCCGGGATATACGATGGGAAGTCATGGTTCGAGACTCCCTATGCTGCCGGCAGTGTGGGAAAACGGTGAATTACGCTACCGCCCATATCGACCACATCGTCTCAGTAAAGCGCTTTGCCAGCTTTCGTCAGGCACATCGTTTGGAGAATTTGCAAACCCTGTGCATCCAGTGTCATCAGGAGAAGACGAATAAAGAACGCCATAACCGATGATAGTTCTGGAAAGCCGGATGCTTCGAAAGTTGCACGTCCGGCTTGGGGTTGGGGGCGGGCTGTAACGCCCGCCCTACACCACTCCGGCTATCCGGATTGTCGCCAGTCATATCCCGATATTGATGGAAAACCCGACTTCACGGCCAAAAACACAAAGGATAAAAAATGAGTACCAATCATACGGACAACGCTATGCATATCGACACCATTGCTGACAAACTCGCCGATGCGGAAATACCCGGCTTTATCCCTACCTTCACCGAGGAGGAGGCAGAAGAAGCGGGCGCATTTGGGGAGGATGCCCTGTCGGAGGAGTCTGCAATTGCCTCCTCCTACGACAGTCCGGAACTGACTGCCGAATATTTGGCTGGCAAGCTCGTCTAAAGATTCCGGGTATTTTTCTTATTTCTTATGGAGAACCATATGAGTGCAGCAGAAACAACCACCGATCCCGCCGAAGCCGGCGCTGAGCCGAAACGGGAATTTTTCAACGATAAAGTGGCTTCTCAACTCGCCCAGCAGTTACGGAACGGCACATCGCCGTTGCAACGGAGTGGCGTTCAATCCATTCCCATCAGCGCAGCTACAGGGCGTAAATTCCACGGCATCAATGCGCTTAACCTGATGATGCAAAACCGATCTGATTCCCGCTGGATGACGTTCGACGAAGCCAATCAAAACGGATACCGTGTCAAAAAAGGCGAAAAAGCCACAGCCGTACAATACTGGTTGCCGAAAAGGAACGACGAGGACAAGCGCCGTTCGGTGACAGCCTATGTTTTCAATGGTGAACAGCTTGACGGCATACCCCCTGAACCTCTCAGACCGCAGCAAAATCCATTTGAAAGGGTAAATGGTATTTTGTTAAACAACGGCACTACCATCATCCGTGATCAGAAAGACCGCGCCTATTATGCGCCCAAGGCAGATGAAATCCATCTGCCCGAAGCCGGTAGCGTTTCAAATGAGAAACTCGCTGAACAGGCATTGTACCAGCATTTTCGTGCTCTGGGCCATCCCGACCGCCTCAACCGCGATAGCTTTAGCGATACCCGCTCCTTCCAGCGTAAGAACGAAGAGCTTGTCTGTACAGTCGCCACCATGATGATGTGCGCGGAAATCGGCATTCCCCACGACCCGGCCCGGAACCCCGATCTTATTGAATCATGGGCGAAGTCGATGGAGGAATATCCCATACCATTTGCGCGAAATATGAAAGCTGTTGATGATTCAGTATGGTCAACGCTTCGTCAGGAGCAAACCCACGACAGGGCTATTCGACAACATGATGAAGCATTTGATCCGATTCTTGAGACTTCGCCACGAAAAATGCTGGATCGGTATGAGCGATCAGCGCAGATCATTGCCTTGTCGAATACGGAACCGGAGAAGGTTTTGCTATTCCAGCACGATGATACGCAACTGTTTGCACAACCAGGCAGCGGCAAACTTCTTCAACAGCAGCCTACCGAGATTGAAAGCCAATTTCTCCATAAGGAACAGCTGGAAGCCTTTAATCTCAAGGGACAGGCGTGTAGCGTTGTTTTGGTATATACCGCCACCCATCATGAAAACGGTCTGTGGACGCACGATAAATTCATGGAGGCAGAGGTGACGCCAACCATGGAAATGGTATTGCCGCCCACATGGGACGGCAAGTTGGAAGTGCGCGGTTGCGATGAAGAACAGGGTATCCCTTTTGTCGTAGACCCTCAACATGGTGATGAACCAACTTTTTATGGCGTCTACGCTACGCAAAAGGATGGGCCGGAGCAGCGCGTCCAGTATTTCCATACCAAAGAAGATGCCGAATTGTTCAAGGACTTGGCCAGCCAGGAACATGAACGTCAAACTGGTAGAGAAAACGAATCGTCCAAAGAACAGACCTCCCGACATACCCCGGCTCAAAGGGAGGTGGCCGTCACAGAGGCCCGCGACGAATGCATTGCAGCGATGAAAAAAGTCGACATGATTGTCACCGATGACCATCCTATATTCGATAAGAAATCTCACCGTATCGAAGTGGAAGGCGATAAAAAGGGCGAAAAATCAGGATTCTACGTCGCCCATCCGGACGGTAGACCATCAGGCTATGTCAAAAATAATCGTACCGGCGAAGAGATACGATGGTCGCATAAGGGTTATATTCTGGATGACGCCCAGAAGAAGGCGCTGCATAAAGAAGCCTTGGAAAACGTCGCCAAGCGTGAAGAAACTGCACAGGAAACAGCAGACAGAGCCGCCGAACGTGTGCAGAAGCAGATGAAGGGCTTTAAAACGCCGAATGAGCCAACGCCGTATATGCAGACCAAAGGAATTGCATTACACGCCGGCGTCCTCGAAAACGGCAATTCGACATGTATACCCATACATGATGTTAATGGAAATATCCGCTCCATGGCTTACCTTAATCCCGATGGACCGAAGCGCTACGCCAAGGACAGCGAGAAACATGGTTGTTTCCATGCCGTCGACGGCTTGGACGCCTTGAAAAAGGCTCCGGCCATCGTTATTTCCGAAGGCTATGCAACCGCCGCCACACTGTCCGAGTCGATCGGCATGGGGACGGTAGCCGCTTTTGATGCAGGTAATCTTGTGCCGGTGGCAAAGACCTTGCGTGAAGCGTTCCCTGATAAACCCATCATTATCGCGGCGGACAACGATACCAAACTGGCGGAAGAAAAAGGCCGCAACCCTGGCGTCATATACGCCAAGGAAGCGGCAGAAGCAGTCAGCGGTATCGTCATTACCCCCCGCTTCGCCAAGGCTGAACAGAATTCCAAGGAGTTTACCGATTTCAATGACCTTGCTCACAGGAGCAAACTCGGCAAGGAAGCGGTGGAGAAGCAGGTAAAACCTGTCGTTGAGAAAGAGATCAAGAAACTCGTCAAGACCCAAGAAAAGGCGAGGGACAAAACCAAGGATCAAAAACAGCAATCCAAAGGAAGATAAGCAGTTACATGATAGCACAACCGGCAGCCGTGAGGCTGCCGGTT
>DAIOFH010000072.1:0-19537 GCA_036745875.1 Planctomycetota bacterium
GAGTCGATCGCGCCCGGAATGTATTTTTTGAAATACACAGCACACTTACACTTCACCTGCCAGGATGCGGTCGTACGCGAACAAGTCCAGGAATCCGTGCCCCGAAAGATTGAACAGGATGGTCTTGCCCGCATTCTGCGGGTCCTGTGCGTGTCGAATTGCCGACAGTATGGCATGGCAGGACTCGGGCGCGGGGATTATGCCCTGACACTTCGCGAACAAAAGTCCCGTTTCAAGCACTTCCTTCTGTCCGACCGTCTCCGCTTCCATGAGGCCCTGGTGCCTGAGGGCGGAAACGAGCGGCGCCATCCCGTGGTAACGCAGGCCGCCTGCGTGGTGGGCGGGGGGGACGAAGTCCGATCCCAGCGTATACATCTTGAGTTTGGGGGTAAGGCCGGTGGCGTCGCCGTAATCGTAATCATAGGTACCCTTGGTGAGGGTCGGGCATGATTCGGGTTCGACGCCGATGAGGCGCATGCCCTTCGGGTTGTCCATCTTGTCCCTGAGGAAGGGGAAGGAAATTCCGGCGAAGTTCGAGCCGCCGCCGCAGCAACCGATGATGATGTCGGGAATCCCCTCTCCCGCAGCCAGCATTTGATCGCGTGCTTCAATACCGATCACCGTCTGGTGAAGAAGAACATGGTTGAGAACCGAGCCAAGCGTGTACTTTGTCTTCTCGTCCTGGAGGGCGATTTCCACCGCTTCGCTGATCGCCATGCCCAGCGATCCGACGCTATCGGGGTCTTGTTTCAGGAACTCGCGCCCGGCGTTGGTGGTGTCTGAGGGCGACGGGATGACTTCGCCGCCGTAGCAGCGCATAACCGTCACCCGCCCCGGCTTTTGGCGATAGGAACTGACCACCATATACACAAGCGTCTCAAGACCGAAAGCCTGGCCGGCATAGGCCAGTGCGCTGCCCCATTGGCCGCCGCCTGTTTCCGTGGTCAGTCGCTTTACCCCAACCGATTTATTGAAAAAGGCCTGGGCTATGGCCGAATTGCTTTTATGAGAACCGGCGGGAGAAACGGATTCGTTCTTGAAGAAGATTTTCGCCTTCGCACCTACCGCCTTTTCCAGCCGTGACGCGCGCACCAAAGGCGTCGGTCTCCATTGGGCAAGAATTTCTCTCACCTCTTCCGGGATATCGATATACTCCTTCGTCGAGACCTCCTGCTCAATCAGCGGTTCCGGAAAGATGGCCAGCAAACCGGTAGGATTCGCAGGCTCACCGGTCTGCGGATTGAGGGGCGGCTGCAGTCCGGACAAGACGGAACTGGCGTTGAACCATTGACGCGGGACATTGACACAGGTTTGGGCGGGGGTGCTCATGGTCTTGTTTTCCTTTCAAAAAACGTGATATATATGCACAACGCTTGACGAAACCCAAAAAAACGACCCCGACAGAATTTGTCAGGGTCGCAGAGTCTCAAAAAGAACTTTGGGTTCTTATCGACAATACGCGACCTCGGAACGCCACCACCAAGCGTTGTTGAAGGACTTGAAGCCGCTGTTGTTGCTGATAAGCATGGGACATTCCTTAAAGTAAATGAACAGGATCATAATAGGGGAATTCAATCGAATGTCAACGTCAAAGTGAAAAAGTTTTTAGGGTGATTTATACGCAACCGATTTTCTGAAAGAAACGTCTTTTTTGTGTCTATATATCTATAGCAACTTTTAATGCGAGTACTTTACTTTTCAGGAGATGGCCATGAAACGAGCCGCTTTGGCAGGCGTACGTATTTCACAGGGTCCGGCCGACTGGCAGATACTGCAGCGCAGATTGGATAATACGTCGGAAATCGCATTGAGCGGCACCTGGCTGGATCCACGCGAGCGCCTCGGGACGGTGGAAGTGCGCGTCGTCGACGAAGTATTCCAGCAGCCGGTGGCTGATCATCTGGATTGGCAGGATGCGGACACCAACCCCGACCACACCTGGCGCTCCGTCATCCAGGCAATACCAGCCGGCGGGCCATACAGGATTGAAACGCGTCTGCGCATCGCCGATGACAACTGGCGTCTTGCCGGCGACCAAATCCACCATCTTGGCGTCGGCGATATCTGGATCATCGCCGGCGATGACAATGCCCTTGGCTTCGGTCTCGGAATGGCCGAGGATATCCTCGAACCGGGTGTGCATGTTTTCCGGAAAAACGAAACATGGACGCTGGCAAGCCATCCCCTCCATGACATTACAGGCGTCCGGGACAGCCGCTTCTTCGCCAGCGGTGCGGCAGGCCATTCACCTTGGCTCGCATTCGCTCGGCTGGTGAGAAAAGAGACCGGATTGCCCATTGGCCTACTGCCCGCCGCCCAAGAGGGGCTGCCTCTGGAAGCGTGGCAAGGCAAGAAAAACGGCGATCCCACTCCCGCCTTCGACAATCTGGTGGCGCTTGTCAAACTGGCGTCGTCGATGCGCGATTATTCCAATTTCAGCCTACTGGACGGAGGGCCGCTGTTTTTGTCAAAGCCTGACCATCCCCCGGGGATTGTAGCGGGAATGGTCTGGTTCCACGGCAATGCCGATGCAAAGCGCGAGGGTGCATCGGCCAAATACGGGCGCGTCTTCGGTGAACTAGTCGCCAAGATACGCTCCACCCTGGAGGCGCCGAAGTTGCCGGTTGTCGTCTGCCAGCTGAACCGTGTCATTGGCGTATCGAAACCGATGGAAACGATACTGTGGGGCAAGGTACGGGAGGCGCAGCGTGCGGCCGCACACGACATACCGCATGTGGCGGTGATTCCTACGCTGGATGCCGGGCTGTCGGACGGTATTCACAATTCCGCCCAAGGTAATGTCATTATCGGACAGCGGGCGGCCCGTGCCGCGCTTGGTATGGTCTATGGAAAAACTGCGCCGTGGAAAGCGCCTGATTTTCGGGATGCCTGGTTTGTTGATAACGAACGCAACAAAATAATGGTCGAGTTCGCCCACGTCTCCGGCGAAATCAAACCGATTGCCACGGAAATATCATCCCTCGCTTTCGCCGACGCCTCCGGCGGGGCGCCGCTGAGAAAGGTACAGCTGGTCAGGCCCAATAAGCTGATGGCAACGCTCAATCGCGAGCTTGGCGAAAGCCCTACCGTCAGTTTTTGCGCCAGCCACAATCCGCCCCTGGCGCTTCTGGACAACAACAACTGCCCTCCTCTCGCCTTTGCCAACATCGCTATTCGGGAGGTGGAGGAGTAATCTCAGTTCCGTGTTATCCGCGTCTTCGCCGCCGCAACTCCGGTTGCCGGATTGAAAAAGCCCGTCGTGCTGCCGCTTGGATAAAGCGGCAGTATTTTTTTCACCCCAAGGTTGGCGAGGCGCAGCCACATTTCAGCGTCCGGCGCGAAATATCCCACAGTCGGTGCTATTTCGTCGACGATTCTGCTGACGTTATCCCTAAACACCTCGTTCATATGCCACTTTCCGGCAAATGCGTATTGGTCGGTCCAAACCGTTGGTTTCAGGAAGGAAAACCCCGGCCAGTTGAATAGGTACATCGCCTCGTTTCCAGGAAGATGTACCTGGTTCGTGGTGATAAAGCCGAGACCAGGCCCTTCCGCGCGCGGCGTGGACAAGAGCCATGCAGGGCTTGTCCAGTACGTCAGCGCGGGCGGCAGATCGATTGCAGCCCCGGAACCTACCGGATTGCTGATGCGTTCCATGGAAATCGAATTCTTAATACCCTGGAGGATGACGTTCCCGCCAGGCGCCAGCGCCGAAGCCAAAAACATGTTCATGCTGTCTTCAAATTCGCGTACTGCCTTGGCATGGTCGCCGCGGGTAATCCAGCCGAGGGTGATCAGGGGCATCACTGGTTCCGGCGTGGCGAACTCATGATTAAAATCGACCGCATCGGCAAAAAGGACAAACTCCCCCGAGCTGTTTTCCAACCAGCCCCAGCGCGCCCATATCCAGGCCAGGTTCTTTGTCGCGTTGTCCCGCCGCGAATTGGGCGCAGTAACGGCCTCATCGATCATGTCCCTGAAATCATAGTTTTGCCTGGGAAGAGAAAACGAAAAATTCATTACATGCCCGACCCCGGATGCATCGGCGCTTTGTTCGGGGGGAAACAGCCGATCGGCATAGGCGAACTCGGCCTTGTCCGTATCCGGCGCGTCGGACGGCACCCAGCTTTTCCTGACCAGCCATTCCTCCGCATCCAGTTCGATCAGCACATTCAGTCGGCCTTCTTCCAGGCAGCTTGAATTCCGTTCCTGCGATTTGATGTCGAGGTTGAACGTCGCCATCCCCGAGAGGAAAGGATTATCCTGGACAGGCTCCTCCTGTGATGCAGATTGAGGCGATGGTGATGTCTGTTTCAGTACGGCAAATTTTACATTTGGTTTGTCGGTAGCGGGCGGCGGGCCGAATTGATGTGGGGATTTGTCCCAGCTTTCCACTATTTTTTCAACCAGCGCGTAGGATTCGGAACAAACGACCCAGCCCTTGTAGCGCGTGGCATAAACCTGCCGTTCAGGCTCCTTGCCGAAAGGGTGGATGGTGCCGTCTGCATAGGGAAGGAACCAATAGCAAAAATCGACCCAGGACGGCGTTTGGAAAAGAGCGAACAACGTATCTTCGCCGTATTCGCTGTTTATTCCCAAAAGAACCGACTTCGGCGTGACGATGCTCCTGAGGAATGAGCCAGCACCGATATAGTCGTGAACATATCCGGCCAGCGTATCGCCCATTGGCGGCAACACCAGCTCATTGTCCGCAAGGACGTCGACGATATCGCCGTCCTTGTTTTGCATAATGGAAAGCAATACGTCAATCATGCCGTCTTTATGCAAGGCGGTCACTAGTTCGTGCACCTCATACGCTTCAAAGGCAAACGTGGCGTCGGCGGGAAGATGGTTCCAGCCGGTTTCGGCTTTCTTGACTGAAGCAATGTAATAGCCTATGCCAAGACAGGCGACGAACAGCAGCACGCAAAGCAGAATGCACCCGGAAAATATCCGTCTACCGGCGGATTTCTTCGCTTTCACCGTATCGGCTTCTGTGGTCATTGTATTCCCGTCAGGATTTAAACACCGCGAAAGCATTATTTATAGCCATAGACAATAAAAAAAACAAGGGACGCTAACGTCCCTTGTTAAAAAACCTGGCGACAGTGACAATTACGATTGCATAATGTCCGACATGTTGACCATCCGAAGAAGGTTGGCTACCTTGTCAGAAGCGTTAATAATCTGCAATGTCTTGCCCTGGTCGCGGAGCTTTTGCGAAACGGCGAAGATCGTTCCCATAGCCATGGAGCTGATCATCTTCGTCCCCTTCATGTCCAACACCAATTCCGAATACTCATCCTTGGCGCTGGCTTCCTGAAGGTCTTCGGCAAACGAATCCGAAGAACGCCCGCTTATCTCCGCGTACTTTGATCCAATATCCAATACTAATCGCATAGCCATACCCTCACAGAAATAACATTAGATCCCTTAAGGCATTATAGCATATGTATGGGTATTGTCCAGATCATCTCCTGAGGCCGCGGAATAAATTGGGAAGCAGGTTTGTCGCTGACGGTCCCTGATCTTGCTGCGTTCCATCCTGCTGTTGCTCTTGTTGCTGCTCCGACCCGGACCCGGATCCGGTGACAGCGCCTCCAATTGCGCCAAGCACTCCACCAATGCCGCGTGTAATGTCCTGCGGTGCGTTCAGGACCGCGCCCGGTAGATCCTTGCCGAGGTTCATTACCCCGCCGATAACCGCAAATGGTGCGGCAAGCGGAATATCCGTGATGATCCTGGCGACCAATTCGCCGATCCCGGAAATCTGCGGCGCACTCAATGGTCCGGAAATGCGAAGCTTATAATGGCCGTTGGCGGCATTCTGATTCATCCTGCTCATGAACTGGCTTTGTTGATCAGCGGACTGCTGGCGCAGGTTGGGGATGATGCTGGGAAGGCTGAAAGTAAGTATGTTTTCAAGCTTACCCGCAACCATGGCTTCCAGGTCGATGGTCATATTGGCGTTGACAACGCCGTAAATGGCGAAGTCGCCTGTGTTTTCGCCAATGACGCGGATCGGTGCCTCCGACGGGAAGCGGATGACCCCGTCTCCCCTGGCATCGACTGTGCCGGAGATGGACTGGAAGGTGAAGACGCGGTCTTCACTGTTGTCGCCCTTTGGCTCCTGCTTTAGCAGGAGGCGCGCGCGGTCGAGTTCGGCATTGATAACGGGGCCGGTGCTCAGCCGCACTGGGCCGGTCGCGAACGAGAGATTCTGAGTCCGCAGGGATGAGAGAATTTCCTGCTCGCTAAATCCGACAAATGCAACGCCTGCCGCAGACCCGGTATTGGCTGGTACATTGACATAGCCGGATTCAATGTCGACGAAATCCGTCAGTTCGGTCGAGAGCTGCTGTAGCGGCAGACTGACAGCGGAAAAGTTCACATTGACTGCCGGGCTTGGGCTGTTGAAATCGACCGTACCCGACGCCGTGGCCGTTCCTTCCGGCTGACCGGAAAGGACAAACCGTGCCGCCTCGATGGTGAAAACACCGCGCTGCAATTGGAATCGGGCGGAAAGGTCTGAAACATTTCTACCCTCGATCTGTGCGCCGGTGAGGCTGGCACTGCCGCCGTTGATATTGAACATCTTGAGCGGAACGAAATCCGAACCGTCCTCCGCATAGGTCCCCGTTGGGTTGAGGCTGAACACGCCGCCGAAAGTCGCACTGCCCTGCGGGATGTTGATGGTCATGCTGCCCGGTCTGGCCTGGATACTGGAAAGTCTGACAATACCTTCCTGGACGGTCAGGTTCGAGGTGTCACCGGCGGCGCTGAACTGTCCTTCCACCGATCCTGTAACCGGTACATTGGGCGGGATGATTCCCGGAAATACCGCAGCCACACGGGTCAAATCCCCCATGGCAAAACGTAGGGAGGTGGAAACGCCTGAAAGGCCGAAATTGCCGTCACTCGCATCAGCAAGAACCGCTGTGGCATTGCCTTCGGCCCTGATCTGGGCAGTGTCGGAATTAAAGGAGAGTTTTGATACGTTCAGGCGTTTTTCACCATAAACATATTCGCCTTCGATGGAGGCTCCCAGTCTGCCGGGTTCGGCGAGGAAAGGAGTGCCGTTCATCGTCACTGCCGCGCCCTGCCAGATGCCGCCGACCTTGAGAATCGCGGCGCGGTTGTCTTGTCCCTGAAGTTGTACCCAGGTGTTGTAAATGCCGTCAGCCTGGGTTATCTGGAGCATATCCGCGATTTGGCGCATTTCGGGAATAAGGCTGGCGAAACCGAGAGCCATATGCCTGGTCGCAGCGGCCGCACCATTAACTCTCAGATCGATAAAGCCATTGGCGCCGCGGCTGCTCAGGTCGAGGGAAGACGGTTGGGCGTTCAGGGTGACGATCGCTTCGCCATTGGCGTTGGCTACGCCGCCCGTCAAACCGCGAATGGTGACGTGGAGCGCCTCTTCGGCCGGTGAGTAGCTGACCGAGAGGTCGTGGCTTGCTGAAAACGGCGAGATCTCGCCGGGGGTGAATTGAAGGCTGCCTTTGGTCGCGCCCGCGCTGGTGACTTGCGAGCCGTCCCAGGAGAGCCTACCCGACACTTCGGCTGCGGTTATCAATTCGGGCGGGATCTGGAGGTAGCTCAACAACGACTTGATTCGTTCCGGGGCGAAGCGGGCCGCGTATTCGACAGCCATCGTCTGATTGTCCAGCCTGACAGTGCCCCTGGCCTGGGCGGCAACAGGATTTGCGAGGAATTCGAGACGCCGCAGATTAACCTGCGCCGGAGTGGATGCGTCCGGCGTGCCGAAGACCGTTCCGTCGGCGACGACTTTCAGTCGCATATTGCCGATAGCGCTTTCGTCGGGGTTGCCGTCACGGAGGTAGGCAAAATTAAGGTTATCGATTCCAGCTTCGATTTCGCGCAGGTTGAAATCGCCCGCATCGTCAATTTTGACCAGGAGCGGTTCCTCGGCAGTCGCTGCGGAACGGATCATCCATGCTCCGGAGGTGAGTGTTGCCGCCTGTGCCCCGTTCTTGGTTGCGGTGGCGCTCAAGCCATTCGACTGTGCCTGGAATGTGGATAGCGCTACTTGCATGGAGTCGGCGTCAAAAGAACCGACGACCTGGGCCGTCATTTCACCAAGCCGCGCTGCGACGGATTCGCCGTCGGCGTCGGCCATCTGCATGACCAGTCCCGAATTGTCTGCTTTTAGCAGGGTCAAATTGATTATATTCGGATTGTCAAGATTTATGCCGCCGGCGAGGCCGACCGCGCTCTTGGTTGACTCGACGCCGATTTTCATGGTAGGGTCGTTGTATGCGGCCTTTAGACCGTCTATTTCCATATTCACCCCGAGTTCCGCCTTGCCTCCGGCAAAAACCGTCCTGGCCGCTGCTCGCAAGGTCCCCGAAAGTTCGCTCACTTCGGCCGGAATGAGCGGCTTGACTATTTCCTTTGCCGCCTCGAACAGCATTGACAACTCGGCATCGAGGCTGCCTTCAGGGTTTCCGGCCAAAATGCCGGTGATGCGGCCAGCCCTCACGCCCGCCTTGATCGTATCGTTGATCGTCACGTCGGCAGCGGAGATGTCGACAACGTCCTTCTCCAGGTCGGCAACAACTCGCAATTCGGGATTGACAACCTTGAGCGCCCCCGAATATTGATTCTGCGGGATGTTGAACTGGGAGTTCTGTAACCGCAGTTCCGCCAACAGGGTGCCGGGGCCATACTGTACGGCTGCCCCGCCCTGCACGTTCGCCGTGATGGGGGAGCTCAGGTCCTCGACACTGACCGTCAGCGGCACGTTCGTCAACAAAACGTTTGCTGTTGCTTCGAGCGGCTCGGAGATCTTGGCATTTACATTGGCCTTGATGCCGCCGAAATTTGTGGAGGCGGAAACGCCGGGAACAATATCGGTAATGGCGATCGCGCCTTCGTTCAAATCAACTGAAAGGGAGGTGGCGAGGATGTTCGGGTTTTCTTCGCTTTTCCCCAGCGCCCACTTGCCGGAGAATCCAGCGTCGCCAGTGACGTTTGACAGATCGTTCAGGTCGGGAACGATATGCGAACCGAAAGCTAGCATGGCGGGAATGTTGAACGCGCCATTGAAATTCACTTCACCAAATGGGAAGCCGCCGTCGACAACTTCCTGTATGCCTCCGACCCAACCCTGGCCGCCGGCGCGAATGAGGGAATTCTCGAGCTGAACTTCGGAGATGGAAAGCCGGTCTGGATTGTAATCGTAATCCGCGGTCGCCTTGAGTGAGCTGTCCGGGATATCGAGGTTCTGACCGTCGAGTCCTACCATGACGTTGGTTATGCGCAGGTCTTTTGTTTCGAGCCTGCCCTTCATTTCAGCGTAATTTATATCTATTTGACCGACAAGATCTCCAGACGGCAGAAGCGAGGCAAGACCGAACTGGGCCGCGTAGTCGGACAAGGGAAGAGCGTCCAGCACCACCTGGAGGTTTGCCGCGCCGTCAGGGTTGAAATTCAGGTCTTTAACCAGGTTGACCATTCCGGAAAAATCGATGCCGCCCTTTTCCACCGTGGAGGGGAACGGAACAAGTCTGCCGCTAAAATTGAACGGGTCTTCGAGCTTGCCGCCTTCCAGTTTGAAAAAGTCCAATGCGGCCTCGGCTTTGATGTTGGCAGGGATGTCGTCATAGCTGAAGGTGCCGTTGTTCAGTTCAACCAAAGACAACTCAATGGCTGGAATCAATGCGAGGAACATGTCATCCTTGGGGACAACCTCCCCGGATTCCGTCGTCTCGACGGTAGTCACGGGAATTTCGGCTGTTTCCGCTTCCTTGTCGACGTGAATGGCGGAAAAATCCGGCAGGTTCAATTTTCCATTGATATCGCGCTTTGCCCGAATGGAAAAGCCGTTTACCTTGACATAATTCACTATGATCTTACCGGACAAGAGTGGGGTCAATGCGACGTCAGCCCTGACCTCGTCGACTGTCGCCAACGGTACAGTCGTTTCTCCTTCTTCCGCCGGAGGCGAAAGGGTTATGCCTTCGAGAACAACGCCGCCGGTCCAGCTAAATCCAAGGGACCTGAATTCCAGGTCCATACCAGTCGATTTACGGACGGTATCGCGGGCCAGGCCGCGTATGGTATCCATAGGGAGAAAGTAGGGCAGAAAATACACCGCAGCAACGGCAAACAGTAAAAGACAGACGAGGATAATGACAGCTATGAGGAATAGACGTGGTTTCCGTGTGGGAGCTTCTGCGGTCATGGTAGGTTCTCCAGGGCTATGATGCCTCACCGTATCGTTGCTGATGGCGGTGGATAATTTTTATGTAAGAGTCATTTGATCAAACAAGTATACTTTATTTTGGTGATCCTAAATCAATGTAAAGTTTTCTTGCACACAAGTTTTTTGCTTTTAAAGGTATTACACGCTAATATATTATGTACCGAAATAGACACTTTCACGCAAGAAGCTATTTGTAAAACCGACCAACCGTTCAAACTTAAATTTTGGACAGGTCTCAGTTTAATTCAAAAGGCAAGCGAAAGATACAGCAATAGGGATGATAAAAATGTGCACAAAGCAAACGTGTTTACTAAAGCCACGGACACGCCTAAACAGTGTCATGTTATCCCTTGTTTTATCGCTGGCATGCTGTTCTGCACTTTCCATTGATCAGAGCCTCTATTACGATTACGGTCAAGGCACCGCCGCCGAAGTGGGTATGGGGAAGGTTGGCGTTGACCAGGTCTTCGAACTCTGGGGCCCGGTGTGGTATGAAACCCTCACCAAGGTCAGGAATGGGAAAATGTCGGTACAGGCGGGTGACGATCAACTGCAGAAGGAATGGGCATTCGCCCTCAGAGCCCTGATCAAGGAGGAATTGTTCTACCAGGAAGCGGAGCGCGAACACAACACCATGATCAACAATTACGCCGAAATGATTTTCCGCAGCCAGGGGGACGGCTATGTCAAGCCGAGGAATCAGATCGCCTCGGAAGTCCGTACCATGATGCGCCAGGACATGGACAAATCCTTTCGTGAAATTACCAACGAATTGATCAAGGAATCGGGCGGAGTGATAAAGCTGCGCAAGGTTTTGGAGGGCCGAGGACTCAGTTACCGAGATTGGCAGGAGCGCCTGAAGAAAAAAGCCTTCACCCAGACCTATCTGTCCATGATCCTCAACCCCCGCGCACCCGCGCCGGGCCCCAAGGCGGTGCAGGAATATTACGCCAGCCACAGCGATGAATTCGTCGTGCCGGGAACGGTGCGGTTCAGGCATATTTTCTTCTCCAAGGATTCACGTGGAGGCGAAGAAGCCGCCCGCGAGGCGGTCAGCGACGTCTGGGGCATGTTGATGGACGAGGAAATCGACTTTGAGACTGCTGCCGCGCAATTTTCAGACGACCCGGTCAGCGCCGCGCGGGGCGGCCTCGAGACCGAGGACGTGGCCGCCGACCCTGAGCGCGAGGCCTGGCTCGGCGATATCCGGGCAGCCCTTCGAGAGGAAACGCCGAACCAACTTGCCCCGATTCTTGAGAGTCCCTTTGGTTTTCACCTTGCCATGTTGCTTTCCATCGGCGCCGACAGTAAAATACCCTTTAAGGAAGTACGGAAGTCCATCGAGCGCAAGCTTGCCAATGCGGTGTTCCAGGCGGAGTCTGATAAATACTTCACCGTCGTGAGGAAAAACACACCCATTACCATAATGGCTCCCAATTTCCCTCCTGAACTGTCCTGCCAGGCGCAACAAGTCAGGCCAAGCGATGTGCCGTCCTTCTATAAATTGGGAGAAGTCGGCCTTCCTGGATTGTATTGAAAGAGCGTTGGATCAGCCATGAAATATATAGATACCCATTGCCATCTCGGCACGGACCGCTTTGCCGATGATTGGAATTTTGTCGTTGACGACTGCCTCAAGGCCGAGGTCGGCATGCTTGTCGTTGCCGCCGATATCCGGAGTTCCCACAAGGGCGTCGAGATAGCCGCCACACGATCCGGCGTCTGGGCTGCCGTAGGCGTGCATCCTTGCGACGTCCTCGAACTTGACGAAGAAAAATGGCGCAGCCTCCGTCATCTGGCGGAAAACGAAAAAGTCCGCGCGATCGGCGAAACCGGCCTGGATTTTTATTGGAAAAACGTCCCGGCCGATATCCAGAAAACCTGGTTCAAAAAACATATCGAACTTTCCCTCGAGCTTGGAAAAGCCCTATCCATCCATGCCCGCGACAGCGCACCGGAGATGCTTGATGCGATCCGCCCGTATTTTTCCGACGGGCTTAAGGCGGTTTGGCATTGCTTCACCACCAGCAAAAGGGAGCTTGCCCCGGCCCTTGATTTCGCGGTCAGGCACAACCTCTATCTCGCGCTTGGCGGGCTCGTGACTTTCGAAGACCAGAAAGCGCTCAGGGAATATGCCAAACTCGTACCGGACGACTTGCTGCTGTTGGAAACGGATGCGCCGTATCTGATCCCTCGCCCCAAGACCACGAACAGGAACGATCCACGCGGGGTTATTCGCGTCGCGGAAGTGCTGGCCGAGTTGCGGAAAACCACGCCCGAACACATCGCCGACATAACGACCCGGAACGCCGACAGGCTTTTCGGGCTGCAAAAAGAATCACAAGGATAACCGCCCGTGCAGCCGCTACCGGAACAGGATGAAATCGACGACCTGTCGAAAACGCCCGATATTGTTCTTGCCAATATCGCCAACTGTCTTATTCGCGACCGCCAGCGCCTGGGTCGCGAGGCGGTGCGCCTCGAGGCGGCGGCGAAAAAGAATACCGCCGGCGAAGAGGATCTGTTGCGGCTGTGGGAGCGCTATTCCTCGTCCCTTGAACTCGCAGGCGAACGCCGCAGAAACATACCTGTAATCGACTATCCGGAAGAATTGCCGATTGCGGAAAAGCGAAGCGAAATCGCCGAGATGATTCGCGACCACCAGGTAGTCGTCATCGCGGGTTCCACCGGTTCGGGAAAAACGACCCAGCTCCCGAAAATCTGCCTTGAACTGGGGCGCGGCGTCCTCGGCCGCATCGGCATTACCCAGCCCCGCCGCCTCGCCGCCATGTCTGTCGCTTCCAGGGTGGCCAAAGAACTCGGCAGCCCAGTCGGCGATACGGTCGGCTTCCAGATTCGCTTCATGGCGAAGACAAAGCAGTCGACGCCGGTCAAGTTCATGACCGATGGCATACTCCTTAATGAAATCCAGCGCGACCGTGACCTGCTCGACTACGATACGATCATCCTTGATGAAGTCCATGAGCGCAATTTGGATACGGATTTGCTTCTCGGCTGCCTCAAGCGTTTATTGCCGCGCCGTCCCGAACTCCGGTTGGTAGTCAGTTCCGCCACCCTTGATATCGAGCGCTTTCGCGAATATTTCGACGATGCGCCGGCTGTCGTGGTCGAGGGGCGGATGTATCCAGTGGAAGTGCGCTACCGGCCGCCGGAAGAGGACGACGAGGACGACCCGGACCTCGGCGTCATGATATTGCACGCCGTCGAGGAACTGGCGGAAGAACTACCCAACGGGGACATACTCGTTTTCCTCCCCGGCGAAGCGGATATCCGGGAAGCGGGCGAGACCTTGGGAAAGTCCGGACCGCGCGGCTTCAACATTCTCCCGCTCTTTTCCCGCCTCACTCCGGAAGAACAACAACGCGTCTTTATCCAAGACGGAACGCGGAAGATCATTCTCGCCACCAATGTGGCGGAAACGTCGCTAACCATCCCCGGCATCCGAGCGGTCATCGACTCGGGGCTTGCCCGCCTGAAACGCGCTTCTGACCGGGCGTCTGTAGAGCGCCTCCAGATTGAAAAGATCAGCCAGGCCTCGGCCGAACAGCGTAAAGGCCGCGCCGGCCGCGTTGCGCCCGGCATATGCGTGCGCCTGTATTCGGAAAAAGACTTTCTCAAACGCCCGCCCTTCACCGACCCGGAAATTCGCCGCGCCTCCCTTGCCTCGGTCATCCTGCGACTGCGCTATCTCGGACTTGGTCCGGTGGAGGATTTTCCCTTCCTCGACCCGCCGCAGACCTCCCGCGTCCGCGAAGGTTACCGTGAATTGTCGGAACTGGGAGCGCTCGACGACCAGCGCGACATCACCAGGGCTGGTAAACGCATGGCCGGCCTGCCGGTGGAACCGCGTTTCGCCCGCATCCTCTTGGAAGCGAAGAAAAACGGCGTCCTCGATCCGGCGCTGGTGATCGTTTCCATGCTGTCGGTGCAGGATCCCCGCGAACGGCCCATTGCCAAACAGGGAGAGGCGGATAACGCCCATAAGCGCTTTCTTCATGGAAAATCCGATTTCCTCGGCTGGCTGAACCTATGGAAATATTATGATGACGCGTTGGAAAGCCTGTCGTCCAAGTCACAGGCCAGGAAATTCTGCCGGCAAAACTTCCTGAATTATCTTCGCATGCAGGAATGGCGCGATATCCGGCGTCAGGCTGCGGAAATCATGTCAGCCCCCGGCCTCGGCTATGAGCACAGTTCCAACCCCAACCCTCTCGGCGACAAGGACGGCGGGTATGCCCGTCTGCACAAGGCGCTTCTCGCCGGACTCCTGGGGAGAACAGGCAAGCGAACGGAAGACGGCGATTATCTTGGCGCGCGCGGGATACATTTCAACCTTTGGCCGGGTTCAGGCATCATCAATGCTTCCCGTGAACGACGAGACGCCAGCCGCAATGCCGGCGACAAGCCTTCGGAAATCAAACGCAAAGGCACCGGCCCCGCCTGGGTTGTGGCTGCGGAACTGGCGGAAACGAGCCGTCTTTTTGCCCGCGGTGTTGCTGAAATCGATCCATTGTGGATCGAGGAGTTGGCCGGACCTTTGGCCAAACGGTCCTACTCCGAACCCTATTATGACGAGCGAAGCGGGTTTGTCCGCGCACGTGAGAAGGTGGAGGTCTACGGTCTTCCGGTCGTCGAAGGCAGGCGGGTGCATTATGGTTCTGTCAATCCTGAGGAAGCGCGGCGCGTCTTTATCCGGCAGGCGCTTGTCGACGGCAGGTTGCGCAGCGCCCTGCCTTTTTTCAGGGAAAACCAGGGTCTGCAGGACGCACTCGCGGAACTCGCGCACAAGGCGCGGCAGCCACTCCTTGCCGGGGAGGATTCCCTTTACCGTTTTTATGACGAACGCCTCCCGGAAAATATCCATAACGACAAGGATCTTGCGAATTTTACGCGCCAGGGCGAGAAGAAGGACAACGGCTTCCTGCGGCTTACGCGCGATTACCTGATGGCCAACCCTCCCGACGGCATCACTCCGGATCGTTTTCCCTCGCAACTGGAAATCGAGAACCGCAGCTATGGTCTGGGTTACCGCTTCATGCCGGGTCACGACGAGGATGGCGTTACCATGACCGTTCCCGTCGCCGACATACCAAACCTTCCGGCCTGGCGGCTCGAATGGCTGGTTCCCGGCTTGCTTGGGCAGAAAATAGCGCATCTTCTGCGTGGTTTGCCCAAATCCTACAGACGCGACCTGTCGCCTGTTTCGGAAACTGCGGCCGAACTCGTCCCCCTTCTCGGTAATCCGGACAAACCCCTTCTGAATGCGGTCACGGACGCGGTGCGCCGTCTGGCCGGGGTTGTTGTCCCGGCCGAAGCGTGGAATACGAGCGATCTTCCGGCGTTCCTTCTTTTAAACATTCGCGCCGTGGACATGAACGGCAGAACGCTGGCGCAGGGTCGCGATGTCGCGGAACTTGCCAAAAGGCTGAAATTGGCTGCTAAAAACGCCTTTGACGGCATGGACAAGGATAAATACGAGAAAACGGGACTTACAGCCTGGGATTTCGGCGACCTTCCGAAGCGCCTTGAAATAAAGGGGGGCGGCGGATCAGCAGCCTTCCCGGCCCTTGTGGACGAAGGCAAAACGGTTGGCGTCAGGCTTTTCCACACGGAAAAGCAGGCGCTGCAGGCAATGACCGCAGGCTATCGCCGCATCCTTGCCCTGACCCTTGATAAAACGCTTGGCAAACTGAAGAAAGATATGAAAATTTCAGCCGCAGCCGGTGCGTTCAGCCAAATATTGGGCGGCGGCACAACACTGCTGAAAGAGGCTGTTATACGCGCCGTCCTTGACGACGCATTCGATACCGCCAATCCGCCACGAAGCCACCGCCTGTTCCTTGAACGCATCGCCGGCGGCAAGGAAGCGCTCTATCCACTGACTATGGAATTAGCCAAATGCCTCGACGAAGCATGTCACATCGCCTCGACATTGACGGCAAAGCTCCTTTATCCGCCGACTCCGGCCCACAGTGAATCCTACCGGGATATCCAGCGCCAGATGGAGTCACTGTTATCCCCCGCCATTTTGAACCTCGCCACGGCGGAGCAACTGAGGCAACTACCGCGCTTTATGCAGGCAGTGGACAAGCGGTTTGAAAGGTTAGGGTATTCCCTCGGAAAGGACAAGCAGCGCCTTGTCGAGCTAATGCCTATGCGCGAACGCTACGAAGCAGCGGCAGGCCAAAAATTGTCACTGGATGCGGCAAAGGCGCTTCTTGATTATCGCTGGCTACTGGAGGAATGGCGAATCGGTTTGTTCGCTCAGGAGCCGGGACTGAAAATCCATGCCAGCGCCAAAAAACTCGATTTCGCGTGGCAGCGCTTCCTCGATCTGGAGTTGAGCGAATAACTCGTCCGAATCTGCTTGCATGTGATATTACCCTTGGCAAAGGGTCGGCCTCTCCATATGATAATTACAACTAATATCGTTTAATATCGTTATAACCGGATTCAGCAAACCCCATTGGATTAAATAAAGAATGGATACACGCGAAAGACTTCTCGCCAAAGCCCACGAACTCACGGACGGTCCGGGAGTCTATATCATGCGCGATAAAGATGGTGCGGAAATCTATGTCGGCAAAGCCAAAAATCTCAAACGCCGCGTCTCCAGCTATTTCCTCAAAAAAGATCGACAATATAAAGACAAAGCGTTGGTCGAAAATATCGACGATTTTGAGTATGTAGAGACAGATTCCGAACTCGAAGCCTTTCTTCTCGAAAGCCGCATGATCAAGGATCTGCTGCCCCGCTATAATGTTATGTTGAAGGATACCGACCGCTATCCTTTCATCGAGGTCACCTGGGGTGAAGATTTTCCCCGCGTCCGCACCGCCTGGCGAAAGGATAATCCTGCCAGTCGCTATTACGGTCCCTTTGTCGGAGCTGGCAGTCTCAAGGCTGCCGTCGCCCTGCTCCAGCGCGTTTTCCGCTTCCGCTCCTGCCAGCGGGAAATCAACTCCGAAAACCCGCGCCATTTTCGCCAGCGCGGCTGCCTGAATTTCCATCTCCACCGCTGCTCTGGCGTTTGCTGCGGTCGCATCTCCAAGGACGAATACAGGAAGCGCGTGTCCGGACTGTGCCGTTTTCTTTCTGGTCAAAAAAAGGATCTGATCGAAGACCTGCGCAGGGATATGGAGGAAGCAGCCAAGGAATTGCGATTTGAAGAAGCGGCCCAACTACGCGACCTGGTCGAATCTCTCCAGACCCTCAACCGTCAGCCGGAGATCGACGAATCCCTCGCTCCCCTCAACCCTCAAACAGAGCCGGAGAAGGGTCTGGAAGCGCTGCGGAAAGTTCTCCACCTCGATGAACTGCCGAAACGGATTGAGGGCATTGATATTGCTAATCTTATGGGAAAGGAAGTCGTCGGCTCGCTGGTGAGCTTTTTGGACGGCATGCCGTTCAAGCAAGGCTACCGCCGCTACCGAATTAAGACGGTAGACGGGCAGGACGACTTCGCCTCCATCGCCGAAGTGGTGCGCCGTCGCTACGGCAGGATGGTTGAAGAAGGGGAACCTCTGCCGGATATAATCCTCATCGATGGCGGCAAAGGCCAGTTAGGTGCGGCGGCTTCGGCGATGCGGGAGGTCGGAGCCAAACCCAATGTCCTTATGAGCCTCGCGAAAGCCGAGGAAACGCCATTCCTCGCCGGCCAATCCGAACCACTGCCGATGTCCAGACAAAACCCCGGCCTCAAGCTTCTCATGCATGTTCGGGATGAATCGCACCGCTTTGCCCAGCACTACCACCACATACTGCGCCGCAAAGCCATGTTTGGTGAAAATTAAGCAGATGAAGACTTGACAGATCGGCGAAAATAGCGAAATATTTCTTTCATATACTATATTGAGAGGCGCTTTGCCTCGCCCCTTTTTCATGTCTTCCAACCGGGCGTTGGGCGGGGAGAGCGCAAACGGGGTTCAACCTAAAAGAGGAGAGAAGGTTATGGCTAAGAAGACCATTCGCGACATCGATGTCAACGGCAAACGCGTCCTTATGCGCGTCGATTTCAACGTACCCCTCAAAGATGGCAAAGTGGCAGACGCGACCAGGATCGAAGCCGCCCTCCCCTCCATTCAGTATGTTCTCAAGAACGGCGGCAAGCTGGTTCTCATGTCCCACCTCGGCCGTCCGAAAGGCGAGGCAAACCCTGAGTTCTCCCTCAAGCCCGCGGCGTTGAAGCTGGCGGACCTTCTCGGCCAGCCGGTCCCGCTCGCTCCTGATTGTGTCGGCCCCGAAGCGAAGAAGATGGTCGACAGCCTCAAACCGGGCGAAGTCATGATGCTTGAAAATGTCCGCTTCCATCCGGAAGAGGAACTTCTGAACAAATATGCCAAGCAGGACGACGCCACTAAGGCGAAGATCGACGCCTTTGTCAAGGAACTCGCCAGCTTCGGCGACGTCTATGTCAATGACGCGTTCGGCACCGCCCACCGTGCCCACGCCTCGACCGAAGGCGTCACCAAATACATCAAGACCAATGTCGCCGGTTTTCTCATGGAAAAGGAAGTCAAGTACTTCGGCGACACCTTGGCCAACCCGGAAAAGCCTTTCCTTGCCATCCTCGGCGGCGCCAAGGTCTCGGACAAGGTGCTGGTGATCGACAACCTTCTGGAAAAAGTCAATTCCCTCATCATCGGCGGTGCGATGGCCTACACGCTCATGAAGGCGGATGGCCAGAAGGTCGGCATTTCCCGCGTCGAGGAAGACAAACTCGAAGTCGCGAAGGATGTGATCGCCAAGGCGAAAGCCAAAGGCGTCAACCTGCTTCTCCCCATCGACCATGTCTGCGCCAGGCAGTTTGACGTCGACAAGGCGGACGGGACGTTCGACACCATTCCGGACGACATGATGGGCTTGGACATCGGTCCGAAATCCATCGACCTGTTCAAGGCTGAAATTGCCAAGGCGAAAACCATTGTCTGGAACGGTCCGATGGGTGTGTTTGAAAAACCCGCTTTCGCCAAGGGCACCTTCGCCTTATCGCAGGCCATAGCGGACAATGCGGCTGCCGTGTCCATCATCGGCGGTGGCGACTCGGTGAGCGCCGTCAACAAATCCGGTCTCGCCGACAAGATGACCCACATCTCCACCGGCGGCGGCGCGTCCCTCGAATTCCTCGAAGGCAAGGTGCTGCCCGGCGTTGCCGCACTTGACGACGCATAAAAATGCAGGAATTAGACTTGCATTTTACATATGAATGTATATGATGCTAAGTCACAAAAAATACTACCCCGTGGTGTAATTGGCAACACAAGAGATTTTGGTTCTCTTGTTCCAGGT
>DAIOFH010000073.1:0-19521 GCA_036745875.1 Planctomycetota bacterium
CAATGGTCGCGACTCTTTTTTTACCTGCAGGGAATCTCTGGAGAGAATCTTGACGCTTGGAATATCCGAACCCGTCGCCCTGATCTCGGACGTACACGCAAACCTGGAAGCGTTGACAGCGGTTATCGATGATATCCGCAGCCAGGGGGTGCAACAGGTCATCAATCTCGGAGATACTGTCGGCTATGGTCCGGACCCCGAAGCCTGTATAGATCTTGTCGATGCGCTTTGCGACATAAACCTATGCGGTAATCACGACTACGCCGTGCTTTTTGACGCAGAAGGGTTTAATCCGATAGCCAAGAAGTCGGTGGATTACCACCGCAAAGTTCTTGCACCGTCCCCCCGTGAAGACGATCCGGAGAAGATTCGGCGCTGGTTGTGGTTGGAAACGCTCGAACCGATGTTCGAGACGGACCGCTTCGAATCGATGCACGGCTCTCCAAGGCAACCGATCACCGAATACGTCCTTCCATCGGATCCAGAGATGGATCCCATCAAAATGATGGACATTTTTTCAGCCATGTCGAAGCATGTAGCCTTTGTCGGCCATACGCATTTCCCCGGCGTGATGGAGGAAGGCAACGAATCGTTCCTCATGCTGTCGGCAATCGACAACTATTATAAAATCGACAACGATGTCCGAGCCATTATCAATATCGGTTCCGTCGGCCAGCCGAGGGACCGCAATCCGCGCAGTTGTTACGTCATTTACGACGGCGAGGCAATCACTTTTCGGCGCGTCGAGTACGACGTTGAAAAGACCATGGAGAAAATCCTCGCCCAGCCGGATATTCATCCCGCCAGCGGTATGCGTCTGAGGGAGGGGAGATGAGGCGGGAAAATCCTGAACGAAGATTCGGGGGAGCCCACCATGAAAACGTTGTCTCGTGTCGTATTAATTGTTTCCATCCTTGTTTCATGCCCCGCAGTATATAGCGGCGAGCAGCAACTTCCCGAAGTCGGGGTAATTACGCTCAAGGCCGCGACCGTAGCCCTCACGTCGCAGTTGAACGGCCGTGCAGTTGCCTATGCAATTGCGGAAGTCAGGCCCCAGGTCAACGGCATCATCCAAAAGCGTCTTTTTGAGGAAGGCGCTAACGTCAAGGCAAACACGCCGCTCTACCAAATCGACCCCGCCATGTACCAGGCCCAGCTTGAGAGCGCCAAGGCGGTGTTGGTGAAAGCTGAAGCCCTGCGCGATGTCGCGGAAACGAAGAACACCCGCTATGACGAACTGGTGACCAGCAAGGCTGTGTCGCAGCAGGATTATGATGAAGTGGCCGCCGCCTTCAAGGAAACGGCCGCCCAGGTCGGCGTTGCCGAAGCGGACGTGAAGATCGCGCAAATCAATCTCGACTACACCAGGGTCCTTGCTCCTCTTGACGGCCATATCGGCAAGTCCAGCGTCACCGAAGGAGCCCTCGTCACCGCGAATCAGGCAACCCCGCTCACCGTCATCCAACAGCTCGACCCGATATACGTCGACGTCGCCCAGTCATCCGTGGGAATTCTGGAGCTCAAGAAGGCTCTGGATAAGGGCATTCTACAAAATACCGGACGGGGAAAGGGCGTGGTGCGGCTCATTCTGGAAAACGGCGACAGATACGCCCATGACGGCCAGATCCTGTTTTCCGAAGTGACGGTCGACCAGTCGACGGGTTCTGTCGCTATTCGGGCGGTCTTCCCCAACCCCGATTGGGATCTCCTTCCCGGCATGTATGTAAAGGCGATTGTCGGCGTCGCAGAGAAGGACGGTGCTATCACGGTGCCGCAGCCAGGCCTGTTCCGCAACCCGGACGGCTCGGCCTTCGTGTATGTGGTCGGGGATGACGGGACGGTGGAAAAGCGGGCCGTGACGATCGTTCGGGATCTCAAGGATTCCTGGCTGATCGAAGACGGGTTGAAGGAGGGGGAGAAAGTCATTGTGGAAGGCACGCAGCGGGTTCGCTTTGTTCCCGGTTCGCTCGCTCCCAAGGTCAGGCCTGTCGAAACGACAATGACTAATTAACAATTAGTAATGAACAATTGTGTATTATTGTTGATTTCCATTACTAATTATTAATTGCGAATGGGGGAAGTCTTCCATGTCCACCTTTTTCATAAACAGACCGATATTCGCCTGGGTCATCGCCATTATCATCATGCTTGTTGGCGTGCTTGCCATTCTGACCCTGCCTGTCGCGCAGTATCCCACCATTGCCCTGCCGGCGGTAAGCATCAGCGCCAGTTCCCGGGAGCCAATGCGGAGACATTGGCGAACACTGTCACGCAGGTCATAGAGCAAAAGATGAACGGGATCGACAATCTCGTCTACATGTCTTCACAAAGCCAGTCGTCCGGTTCCGTCAGCATTACCCTGACCTTTGAGGCAGGCACCGATTCCGATATCGCCCAGGTCCAGGTGCAGAACAAGCTGCAAAACGCCATGCCCCAGTTGCCCGCCGTGGTGCAGCAGCTCGGAGTCGACGTGAAAAAATCCAGTTCAAGCATTTTGATGCTGCCGGGGTTTGTCTCGCGGGACGGCAGCATGACCGATTCAGAAATCGCGGATTATATTGTTTCAAACCTGCAGGACAGTATTTCACGCCTTCCGGGCGTCGGCGATTTCCAGGTATTTGGTTCTCAGCACGCGATGCGCATTTGGCTCGATCCGGATAAGCTGGTCGCCTATAACCTGACGATAGCCGATGTGAAGAGTGCGATCACCGGACAAAACATGCAGGTGTCCGCGGGGCAGCTCGGCGGCACTCCGCAGGTGAAGGGACAGCTGCTGAACGTCGTGATCACGGCTCAGACCCAGCTGGAGACGCCCGAGCAGTTTGCGGACATTCTCCTGCGGGTGAACAAGAACGCCACCGACCTGCGCCTCGGCGACATCGCCGTGGTGGAAATGGGCCGGGAAAGCTATGACATGGTCGCGCATTACAACGGGCTGCCAGCATCAGGCATCGCCATTTATCTTGCCACAGGCGCCAATGCACTGGAGACGTCCGACCATGTACGGGAATATCTGAAGGGTGCCAGCGCATTTTTCCCCAGCGGACTGGAGATCGTCTATCCGTACGATACGACGCCGTTTGTCCGCATTTCGATCCACGAAGTGATCAAGACGCTTATCGAGGCGATAATACTGGTGTTTATCGTCATGTATGTGTTTTTGCAAAACATCAGGGCTACACTGATCCCCGCGCTGGCGGTGCCGGTGGTATTACTGGGGACGTTCGGCATTCTCGCAGGCCTTGGCTATTCGATAAATACCCTGACCATGTTCGGCATGGTGTTGGCGATCGGTCTGCTTGTTGATGACGCGATTGTGGTGGTGGAGAATGTCGAACGCGTCATGCAAGAGGAACACCTGGCGCCCAAGGAAGCGGCGATCAAGTCCATGGGGCAGATCACCAGCGCCCTAGTTGGTATCGCCCTTGTCCTTTCGGCCGTGTTTGTGCCCATGGCCTTTACCGGCGGTTCCACAGGCGCAATTTTCCGCCAGTTCTCCGTTACCATCGTCTCGGCCATGGTCCTGTCAGTTATCGTCGCCCTGGTCCTGACACCCGCGTTGTGCGCCACAATGCTGAGGCCGGCGCAGCACAAGGACCCGAAAGACCAGCGTGGCTTCTTCGGTTGGTTCAACCGCACCTTTGAATATGGCGTCGACCGCTATGCCGGAACGGTTGGCGGCATCCTGTGCCGGGCGATCCGAGTGTTTGTCATTTATCTCGTTTTGGCGGCGGGAGTGGTGTATGTGTTCAAGCTTATTCCCTCTTCGTTCCTGCCTGACGAAGACCAGGGAGTGATGATGGTGGAGGCGCAGCTGGCGCCGGGTTCCACGCAGGACCAGTCCCTGCACATAATGAAAATGATCGAGGATTATTTCCTCAACGAAGAAAAGGAAACGGTCGAATCCATATTCAGCGTGTGCGGCTTTTCCTTTTCGGGACAGGGGCAGAATTCGCTGTTCGCCTTTGTCAGCCTGAAGGATTGGGGAGTGAGAAACGCTCCTGAAAAGCGGGTAAAAGCCATTGCCGCCAGGGCCCACCAGCACTTCAGCCAGGTCAGGAACGCGACCATATACCCCATTGTCCCGCCTGCGGTGTCGGAACTCGGGAACTCCACCGGCTTTGACATGCAGCTCCAGGATATGGGCAGCCTTGGCCACGCCAAACTGATGGAGGCGCGCGACAAGTTCCTCCAGCTCGCTGAATCTAAACCGTACAACCAGCTGATTTTCAATGTCCGCCATAACGGCAAGTCGGACAATCCGCAGTATGACGTCCAGGTCGACCTGGCGAAGGCCAGCGCTTTTGGCGTCGCCGTTTCCGATATCCACGACATGCTGCAGACCGGATGGGGCAGCAGTTATATCAACGATTTCATGGACAAGGGCCGGATCAAGAAAGTCTATATGCAGGCCATGCCGGAGGCGAGGATGCTGCCGGCCGATTTCGACCGCTGGTATATCAGAAACGACGTCGGTGAGATGGTACCGTTTGGCGCGCTGATCACCAAAACCTGGAAGTATGGTTCACCCAGGCTTGAGCACTACAACGGCCTGCCGTCCGTGGAAATGATCGGTGAACCCCGGGCAGGAGTAAGCTCCGGCAGGGCGATGCAGGCGGCGGAGGAAATAGCCAGGCAACTGCCGGAGGGAATAGGCTATTCGTGGACCGGCCTGTCTCTCCAGGAAAAGCAGGCAGGTCAGCAGTCGACAATGCTCTATGCCATCAGCCTTCTTGTCGTCTTCCTTTGCCTTGCCGCGCTGTATGAAAGCTGGTCGATTCCTTTCTCCGTGCTGCTGGTGATGCCGATAGGCATACTTGGCGTTCAGGTGGGGGCGCTTCTTTTCGATCAGGCCAACGACGTCTATTTCCAGGTCGGTTTTCTGACCATTATCGGTTTGTCGGCAAAGAACGCCATCCTCATCGTTGAATTCGCGAAGGCATTGCATGAGCAGGGCAAAGGACTGGCGGAGGCTGCCGTGGAAGCGAGTCGTTTGCGCATACGGCCTATCCTGATGACGTCTTTCGCGTTCATTCTTGGCGTGTTGCCCCTGGCGACCAGCAGTGGCGCAGGATCCGGCGGGCAGAATGCGATCGGTATCGGCGTAATCGGCGGAATGTTGTCGGTGACGATCCTGGGCGTGTTTTTTATTCCGCTCTTTTTCGTGCTGGTGGGCAGACTGTTTGGCGCAAAGGATAACTGAAGAGTTAATTATCCAGCATCAATTCTTTAGGCGCGCCGATTTCGGCGATGTAGATCACGCCAGAGCGTTCGGGGCCGTCGGCGAGAAGCAGGCCTGTTTTCAGGTTGGCGAAAGTCACTGTGCGCGAGGCCCGCACGGTCGACTTGTCGGCCAGCCCCGTATCGCCGGAGAGGCCGCTCGGAAGATCCAGGCTTAGCACCTGGATACGGGATGAGTTTATCGTATTGATTGCCCTGCGGTAGATATCCGCCACTTCCCCCCTGAACCCGGTTCCCAGCATGGCGTCGACGATGAGCGAAGTGCCGTGGAACAGGTCGTCTAGATGTTCGGGATTTTCGCTGACGTCGACCACCTTCACCGATTCTTCGTCAGCAAGCAGGCGAAAGTTGATTTCCGCATCGCCCGTCAGCCGGCTATGGGGCTTCACCATGGCAATCGTTGGAACATAGCCCAGCCGCGAAAAACCGCGGGCCATGACGAAGCCGTCCCCGGCATTATTGCCGCCACCCGCGACGATGAGGGGATTTCCCTGCGTCCGGGCTTTTTTCAGCATGTCGTTGGCAACAAGCACCGCGCCGCAGCCTGCGTTTTCCATCAGGCACATGCCCGGCAGGCCGTATTCGTTGATGGCAACCCTGTCCACCTCCCGCGATTGCTCGCAGGTGAGGACAGGATCACCGGTGTCGGCCACCCTGACAAATGTTATTGCTTCATCTTCTTCAATATCAATGGCCCATGCCGAATCCGAATTCTGCAGGGATTCTATGGTTCGCCGCCTGTTCGGGCTCGATATTTCCAGATGGTTTTTAAGAATGGTGAATGGGCCGTTCAAATCTTTTTTGAGGTGCATTTTTTCGCAGACGTCCGCCATGAGGCGAATTAGCGGGTTCTCGAGACTGCGAGGGGTAAACGATATCTGCACTTCCGCGCCCCAGCGGTCCGCCCAGCGTGCCGAAGCTGCCAAGGCAGCGCCGAGATCGCTCTTGTCCACCTTCATGCGCCATACCTGGCCCTGGCATGGCATACCGGTGGCGGCAATCAATCTGCCATATCGTTCAACGCTGAGTAGCGCCTTAACGTCGTCAATCATGAGAATCGCACAATTCAAAATATATACGCTATGAGTCTTCAGCTAAACAAGAAACCGTGCGTTCATATTTTTGCAGGTGAGTTTTAAAATAATACCATCGGTACAGTTGCGACCACGCAAATACAGAACACATCTAAACTATAACTCATGATTGTCACTTGCGCAGGAGAAAAACAAAAAGGCTTGAGTTTACCGATGCAAAAGTGAACATGATTTGTATGATATAGAAATAAGCAGGGCGGCGCGCTTGTAAGCGCTCCATCCTGAAAGGTTGATTTTTTCAGGAGAAAACGCATGGAAGGGCTTGTGCGAGGAAATGGGGTGGTGTTATCCCGCGAGGATAACAAGGTGATTATCAGAATGCCGGTGGATGGCGACGAGAACTGCGCCTCTCATTGTGAAAGCTGTGGTTTGTGTGAAAAAGGCAAAAAAAGGTATATTGATGTCTATGCCGATCTCGATACGGTGACAAATACACTACAGGAAGGTGCGGCTGTCTCAGTGGAATACGAGCGCCGCGATCCCGGCATGGCGGCGGTCCTGTTTTTCCTTCCCGCGCTTGCCGGGCTTCTTGTCGGGGGGGGCGTCGGTTCGGTGATTGCCGCAGGGGACGACACGTTTCTCCTTACCTTGATAGGTGGTGGATTTTTGGTCGGCGCGTTCGTTTCCTGGCTCTTTCGGCGTAGATACCTCGGTATGGTTCGGCCGAAGGCGAATAAAGTCATACCCATTACAGGAGAATAACCATGAGCCCCGAAAATACGGCTGTAGACCGGATGGAGGAGGATGAACTCCTCGACAAGCTCAAACGCCATGTCCAGGACAAAGATTTCCGGTTCAACCCCGACGAGAAGATCGTCATGGGCTTGATCAAAGCCATGGTGAAGAAACGCGAAAAAACCGGTGATTACTACTGCCCGTGCCGAGTTGTCACCGGCGACCTGGAAGAAGACAAGAAAATTGTCTGTCCCTGCTATTACCACCCCTATGAAATAGAACGCGACGGTTTTTGCCATTGCCATCTCTTCGTCAAGAAGGATGACCAGGATTAGAAGGAACTGCATCGCCGTGACAAATGCACTGCAATTCACTGTGGAAAAAACCGAGGGTCGGGCCAGGGCTGGGACTCTTGTCACCCCTCACGGCACGGTTAAGTCCCCGTTTTTCATGGTTGTCGGAACGGCGGCCTCGGTCAAGGGCATGACTATTGATCAGCTGCGCGCAGCCAGTTGTCAGGTCGTCCTGTCCAACACCTATCACCTGGCAGTTCGCCCAGGTGCTGAGGAAGTGCGGGCCAGGGGCGGGCTGGCGAAGTTTATGGGCTGGAACGGGCCGACATTGACTGACTCGGGGGGGTTCCAGGTTTTCTCTCTCGCGAAAAAAAGGAAAATTACCCCGGAAGGCGTCCGCTTCAACAATCACATCGACGGCAAGGAACTGTTCCTTACGCCGGAAAAAGCGGTGGAAATACAGCAGAACATCGGGGCCGACATCATGATGTGCCTGGACGAATGCCCGCCTGCCAAGGCTGACCGCGACGCCATTGCCAAGAGCCTGGTCTTTACCCACGCCTGGGCCGCGCGTTGCCGACAGGCATGGAACAATCCGTCGGAGCAGGCGCTTTTCGGCATTGTCCAGGGCGCGCTGTACGAGGACCTCAGGGCGGAAAGCGCCGACTGCCTGCGTGATCTCGATTTTCCCGGCTATGCCATCGGCGGCGTAGCGGTTGGGGAGGGAACGGAGGATATTCGCCGCATCGTCCATCATACGGCCCCGCTTTTGCCGTCGGACAAACCGCGTTATTTGATGGGTGTCGGCAGTCCGGCCGACATCATCGCCTCGGTCGCTTCGGGGGTCGACATGTTCGACTGCGTCATGCCGACCCGGCATGCCAGGCATTTCCAGGCTTTTACCAAGCACGGGGCCATCAACCTCAAGAATGCCCGTTTCGTCCAGGACGACGGCCCAATTGAGGAGGGCTGCGACTGCGAGTGCTGCCGTTCCGTTGGAAAAGCATACCTGCGGCATCTGGCCGTCCTTGGTGAGTTGATGGCATCGGTATGGATCACCATTCATAACGTTCGCTTTTACCTGCGTCTGATGGAAGACATCCGCGCCGCGATTCTTGAGGGACGGTTCGAGGCGTTCAGGAGGGAGCGTTTGGCTATGCTGGGGGAATAAGAAAGAAGCGAAGTGAAAGAACTCGCTGAAGGCGGCAAAATTTACCGGTACCCTCTTATCCGTGATCAAGTGAAGCAAGTATATTAGTCTTCGTAACTTTCCATCAATAAGTGAATTACAGTTTTTCGAACTATGGCGGGCATGGATTGGAAAAAAGATTGCTTTCAACCCTTTAATCTGTTTTTTAAAGATGAAAGGGATTCCATGAACGTCGATACCGTAAACTCCTTGTTTCCTACTCAAGCTAAATCGGCCATTACCTCTACTGGTAAAAGTATCTCCGGTGCATTTTCGCTGCAAATATCCCTGGAGATGGAAAAAGCTGAAACGCCTGCCAAAGAAACGACAGTGGAGGATGTTAAAAAAGAGTTTTGGGATTATTTGAATTCGTTGGACAAGACCCTTGGCGGGACAATCAATGTTCTCGTTTCCGACTCCGCCTGGGAAAAAATGGCGGCAGATCCGGAATACAAACAAAAGATGATGGATCTATGCAAACGCGATCTCTGTGCTCCTGGCTGGAACAGAATGCCGAACCCGGCAGGCACTGTAATACAGATCAACGCTGGCGGCGGGGAAGAGTATATTGCGCGTTCTCAGCCGGGTGAATTTGCCAAGGAAAATGGCAGCGCGAACACGGGCGGCAAGGGTTTTTGGGAGCGCCGGGCAGATAAAAATAAGGAAGCCAACGAACAGGCCGTAGAGCGAGCGCTGGGCAAGAGGCAACAGGAAAAAACAGAGCTAATGCGATTTCTTCAAGAATACGCAACTCCGTCAACCACCACTTCAGGTGATGACATTTCGTTTAATGGCTATTCGTGGTCCGGACAAGTGTAATACCACGACTGCCGCTTGCCGCAGTGGCAAAACAGCGACGGCTGCAAATCTTTGAACCATTCATCAATTCCGCTTTCGCGAATGATCCGTAAATTTTTGACCGCCTGCTCATGGTGGGGTGAGCCGTCGCTTCCAAATGCTGCAAGAGTTGCGCAGGTGAAATCGGTGCATTCTGCGCAGTTGTTTATGTCTTTGGCCCGGGCGCAGTCCTTGATGGCGCATGGGCCGCAGATATTCTTTCCCTTGCAGCCTTCGCAATCGCAAAGAGACAGGTCTGACCAGTCCCTTTGGTATCTGGCCGGAATGCCTGCGAGGTGATTCCTGTCCTGTTCCAAGAACGCCACCCTTACGGAGCACTGCTCGCAGTAAAGGCCGCAATAAGCCAGCATTTTCATGGAAAAATCCATGGCTATCCCTTTTCCGTGCCGGATCGGAGCATTAAAGGATTTTCGTGATATTAAGAGGTTGGCCGCCTCTGGTCACTCGCGTGATATTTCGCCAAACCACCGGCGAAAAATCACAATGTCCCTTCCAGCGCCTAACTTCAATTATCACAGAATTTATTGAGATGCTTTAGGCTTCCCTTTTCCACATCTCCAAAAGAGCCGGCCAATCGGCCTCGGCCTTGGCGTGGTCGTACTCCCGGTTTATGCCGGACTGTTCCAGGGTGGGGCTGCCGTGCGGAACGAGAGCACGCGGATGCGAAGACATGAAATTCAACTTGTAGTTGAATCGTTCGTTTCCGGGCTTTGAAGTAATATATTCCAGGAAATCCTCGGCCTGCACCGGATCAGGGCTTTCCCTGAGGATACCGGCCATCATCAAATCCCATGCAGCGCCATCAGGCGAACTGAGCAGTAATTTCAATTTCGCGGCACCGCTGTCCAGGAACCCGTGCAACTGCCCGACAGCCGCCAACATGGACGGGCTGCTGAAGCATTGCTTTAAATCGAGCTTGTCGGAATAAAGTCCCGAGGCCTGCTTTTTGAGGTCGCGCATGAAGGCTACCCCTTCTTCCATTCCCATGTGCTGGGCAAGGCCCGAAAGGAAAAGACGGCCGGCGGGGCTTTTCTCCGGGTCGGGCAGCACGAAGGAACCGGATAGGTTGGGGGAGAGGAGGGTCTCCAGGGACCGCACCGGCTCAGGGTCGTTCTCCAGGCGCTTTTTCCACGATAGCGGGTTGACCGCGATGGCAATCGGGTCAATGCCGATGCCGCACCAGCGGCGGTCGGGGTCCTTGAGAAACGCGGGTATTTCCTTGGGGCCTTCGCTGAGGAGCTCGGCGAGGTTGCCTTTTTTCTTGAGCTGGTTTATGAGACTAAGGTCGCGGGTCATCACGATATGCGCCTGCTCCGAGCCGTGGATTATGTTCGATTCATTGTCCCCCATGGGGAAGATGCGGAATTTTTTCACAATCTCGTAGTGATGGCGTTTGGTTATCTTTGCCGCTTCGTCGGCGGACACATCGGCAAGGATGCGGGTCTCGGGGGTGCGCATGTTGAATAGCGGGTTGAAGCCGAAATAGGCGATAACCGCACCGACGAGCGCGCCGATAATCCCGTAGGCAATCCCGAACATCAAGCCAAGCCCAATAAGCGCGGAGGCGAGAATGAACGGCGTGCATATCGCCGTGCCGACATAGGAGGATGTTTCAAGCCTGACATTTCTTTGCCAGACGGAATAGATAAGGAGGCAAAGAGGGATCATGATGAGGAAGCAATACGATACTGCCTGGAGGGTGGAAATTTCCGAATTCTCCAATATATTGAAAAAGCTGAATATAATGTAAATCAGCACCAGCATGTACATTACGGGAAGTTTGGACTTTGGCCTCGGTTTCATGCATCCTCTTTTCTGTTGGTTACGTTGGTTCGGATTGCGGTTTTTCTGTCCGAATCCTTTGGTTCACGGGGAAATTCTTCCAGGTGGCGAATAATCCGTAAATAGCACCAATACACGGAACTTGCTACACCAAAAAGAGTTAGAAAAATAATCGGTATTCCGTATGTGGATATTTCGTATTTTTTCAACATTCTGTCAAGAAATAGGCCGATAAGGAAAAACCCGACCGTCCCAAAGGTCATGGTTATCCCCAGGCTGGAGAATAATCGCAACAGCGGGCCAAGCTCCGGGTTACGGTGAATCAATTTATCGTCTGAATTTTGCAAGTTCTGTGTTCCATATACAGAAAAAAACAATTTTGGTCGATGTAGTAGTAGTAGAACTCATCGTACTATCGCGTTTTGTATTGTGCATAGCCTTTCCTTGGCGCTTTTCCGGTGTATTCCAGTTATACTGTAAAACGCAACGAGGAACCAGCTACTATTTGGCAATCGGCTAATATAGTGGATGAGGGCAATTTTTTTAAAAGAAAAACCTGGTCTCGGGAAAGTGTTGAAAGAAATATTCTTTATCCGGAACTTTCCCCTGGAGGATAAGTGATGTCCGCTTCTGGCGCCTTTACCACCAATGTCAACGACAATGCGACAAATATCGCCAAAATATCACGTCGCATAGCCATCAAGAACGATGTCGAGCCGGAAGATTGGCAGGATATCTACGAGCGCATCGACTCGAGCGCCAAGCGCTTTCCCATTTCGCTATTCCACCTTACCGTGGGCGCGGGAACGCTGGCCGGACTCTTCGGCACTGTCTCCGTATTCATGGTCGTCCTGACCCAGTTTTTCCCCTTTGTCGCACCAAGCCTTCTCGCCTGCTTTATTTCGCCTCTTGGTTTCCTAGTCGGCGCTGCCGGCGGTCAATTGGGCGGCAACCTGTTTTTTCAGTTATGGCTTGGCCTTGACCGCGAGACCAGGCGTGGTTTCGCCACACGCCTCACCCTCGCCCGCGCGCCGGAAGAATGGGCGCTCCAGGTCAAGAAGTGGCTTTTCACCGGCGACTGGATGAATTCCCCCGTCTATGACGCACGGCTTCCCTATGTCAGGATCTTCGTCTCCGGCGACGCTCCCGTCTCATGCGCCGAAGAAGACCGCCTCTGGCGCGAAATCCATGACAAGGTCTCCGGCGACAGCCTGTGGGAGGCGGGTGCAAACCACCGCGAAATTTCCTATCCCATGCACCTTCCCGCCTGGGCTAGAAAAGTCGAAACCGGCGACGGCGTCGAAGAGCTCGACAAGCGTCTTGGTTCCGATGTCTCCCACGCCTGGGTTAGGCACCTCTGGCGCAGGGCCTGCCGCCAGTGGTCTCTTCTCGGTTCCGGCGAATTTCCTTTGAACGCCCGGAAGGAAACTTTCGAAGCCCATCACCTGTTCTTGCAGCACGGCCGCGAAGCGCTTCTCGTGGTGTTGCGCCCCAACTGCTTTGCGGCGGAAGTCGGTGAAGAGGAAGTAGCGGAACACAAGGAAATCGTCGCGGCGTAATTCCCGAACAATGAATGTATTCAAATCCTCTCCCGCCCGGCGGGAGAGGGTTTTTTACGTCGCGGCTCTACCGATTGCGCGCCCGCTGAAGGAGAAAGAAATCGGCCAGGATGTGCCAGAGAGTCGCTTCCAGCACCGGAACGGCGCGGATGCATACCGCCGGATCGTGGCGACCGCCGATTTCTATATCCACGTCGTTCAGGTCCTTGTCTACCGTCTGCTGCACGGCTGCGATGGAGGGTGTGGGCTTGACTGCCGCCCGGACGACTATTTCCTGGCCGGTGGAAATGCCTCCCAGGATGCCTCCCGCGTGGTTGGTGACGAAACTGTCTGCCAGCCTGCCGGAACGCGGTGTACGCATGCGATCGTTGTTCACGGCGCCGTCCGCGAGGCTGGCGGCAAAACCGTCGCCGATCTCCACCCCTTTGACCGCGTTCAGGCCGAGGATGGCGGAACCGATGCGTCCGTCAAGCCTGTCGTACACCGGTTCACCCAGGCCCGGTGGGACGTTTTGCGCGCGAATTTCCACAATGCCGCCGAGGGAGGTTTTTGTTTCCATCGCCTTGGTGATGGCGTCCGCCATCGCCGGAAGCGCGCCGGGATCGGCGCAGAAGAAAGGATTCTCGTGGATGACCGATTCGTCCCATTGCGTCGTTTCCACTCCACCCAGCCGCGTCAGGGCTGCGCTGACGCGCACTTGTGCCATGTCAGCGAAGGAGGACAGCAGCTTTTTCGCCACAGCGCCGGCAGCCACCCTGGCCACCGTCTCCCTGGCGGAAGCCCTGCCGCCGCCTCGGGGGTCACGTATGCCGTACTTTGCCTGGTAGGCGGCGTCGGCGTGGCCCGGACGGAATACGTCTTTCAGTTTGTCGTAATCCCCCGAACGCTGGGTCTTGTTTTCAACCAACAGGAGGATGGGAGTTCCAGTGGTCATGCCATCATAGACGCCGGAAAGGATGCTGACTCGGTCTTCTTCCTGCCGGGGTGTGACGAATTTGTTCTGTCCCGGCCTTCGTCTGTTGAGGAACGGCTGGATGTCGTCTTCCGCGAGTGGGAGCCGCGCCGGGCAACCGTCGATCAGGCAACCGACCGCGGGTCCGTGGCTTTCGCCGAACGATGAAAATGAAAATAGCCTGCCAAAGGTGTTTGCGTTCATTCTGAATCCTTTTACCAGTCGTTCCCGTTGAGATCAATCGGGCCATCGGGCATGCATGTCGTCAACAGCGGGTAAAACATCGCAATATTGACGCCCGGAAGGGGAAATTCCCCTCCCTCTTCCCGCCGGATCACCGGCGCGTTGTCCACGCGTATCCAACCTGTCCGACCGTATATTGGTTCCAGCTTCGGAATGCAGAAGAGAAGGCCGAAGTCAAATTCCGCCTTTGCCGCTTCCTCCATCGCCAGCGTCATGATTTTGTCGCTCAGGCCTGTGCCTCTTTCCAAGGTGGCGACATAGACGTTCTGCACGCCGACGATCCGGTACGGGGAACCGCCGACAAGAATGGTCCGTTCGACAAGCCCCGCATAGCCGACGGCATCCCCATCCTTTTCCGCGACGATGGAAAAGAGGGGAAAGCTTCCGTGCCAGGAACGGCTATGCCTAAAAGTTTCTGCGCCGTCCGGATGGTAAATGCACAGGTTCCTGCGCACCGCTTCGTCAAGCGCACCCGGAAAGACGTTTTCATAAACAACCCTGATGGTCGGCATAGTCGATTCCTTTTTTACGTATCGGGCGTTGCCGTGGGTGGCGATTATTGGTAATATCTCCTAGAGAATACCGGCACTCACAGACAAAGTAAAGGCTTTGGACAATGGCGACAGTCACGGTCGAGACTACACGAACCCGGAAAAACTACGATATCATTATAAATTCGGGCGCTTTTTCCCATTGGTTTCATGACAGGCACGGAATCGACAGCTCCGACAGGATCATCTTTCTCGCCGACGCAACCGTGTCAAAAATATACGGCTACCCGGACGCCTTGCCGAACAAGGCCTTTGACGGCTTTCTGTTGGTCGAGCCGGGCGAAACCCGAAAGAACCTTGCCCAGTACGCGGAACTTATCGATAGCTTGCTTGGCCTTGCCGTCGACAGGAAAACCGTCCTTGTCGCCCTTGGCGGCGGCGTGACCGGGGACATTGTCGGCTTTATCGCCGCGACATTGCTTCGGGGCGTTCGCTTCGTCCAGGTACCGACGACGCTTCTTGCCCAGGTGGACAGTTCGGTGGGCGGCAAGACCGGCGTCAATACGGCAAGCGGCAAAAACCTCGTCGGCGTGTTCCATCAACCGGAATGCGTCGTCATCGATCCGGTGTTCCTGGACACGCTTCCCAAGCGCGAGTACCTCGCAGGGCTTGCCGAAGTCGCGAAATACGGCATTATCGGTGACGCCGCCTTTTTCCAGTCCCTTGCCGATTCCGCGGAGACGATCGCCTCCCGCGACCATAACGTCCTGGCCGGGGTTATCCGGCATTGTTGCGCCATGAAGGCGGAAATCGTCTCCCGCGACGAGACTGAGCATGGCGATAGGGCGCTCCTGAATCTTGGCCACACCTTCGGCCATGCCTTGGAAGCGCTGGCCGGATACGACGGCAGCGTCATCCACGGCGAGGCTGTCGCCGTCGGTATGGCCTTGGCCTGCGAATACGCGGTGGAAGAGGGGGCGTTGCCGGAAGAGGACTGCGCCGCGGCGTTAGGTAATCTGCGAAAACTCGAACTGCCGACGCGGATCCCGGACATCGGCTTCGGGAAAGTCGACTGGGCTAATGCCCTTAACGTCGACAGGCTGGCCTCCGCGCTCCTTTATGACAAAAAAGCGGACGGCGGTACGCTGAACCTGATCCTTCCCACAGCTATCGGCAAATGCGGAATCGTAAAAAACGTCAGCGCCAGGAAGGTAGCGTCTTTTATGATGAAACAGGCTTCTTTCGATGCGGGGCGGTCATAAATCGCTGCTACTGAAACTGCTGCGGCAAGGTGGAAAAATAGTTTGGGCTGATGTTGATGATCGCCCAGGCCGCCAGTTTGCGGATGGAGGGGTTCGGGTCGTCTGAAACGACCTGCTCCAACGCCTTTTCGGCAACGCTTTCCCAAACGGTGCTACGGGTCAATTCTTTCATGTCGGTATCAGGCGCGCCATGGCGGAAAATTGCCAACCTGGTCACGGCATCCGCCCGCCAGCATTTTTCCTTGTCGCGGAGGGCTATCTCGACCGAGACGGGTAGGGACGCAAAATCCTCGAGAGTCCCGAGTGCGCTGTTCGCCTTCCAGTGAAAAAGCCTTATCAGTTCGCCGGTGCGGGAAATGTACTCGCGCATCAGCTTCGCTTCCGTGCTTCGGCTCTGCCGTCTGAGGAACAGTTCATACGCCTGCGCTCCCCGCAACTTGAACAGCAGCCCGGTCAAATACACCACTGTCGTCGACTTGTCATTGGTAAGATGCCGTCCGCACAGCAATGCCGCCTGGTAGCGCCTGTCGGCTTCTCCGATGTTTCCGTATTCCTCTTCCTGCTTTACGGCAGAATCCAAGAGGTCCTGCAGGTAGGAGCGCAGGACCAAAAAATCGGGTTGGCGGGAATCGGCGCTTTCGTACAGCGGATAATGGTCCGGGGATAATCGGCACTCGGCCACTTCCGCCGCCCGCAGCAATTCAAGAATGCCCGAGGAATCGCCGATGATGTTTGTCTCGTCCTTTTCTTCGGCGTACAACGCTTCAAGGCGCTGGAAGTGTTCGGCCGCGTTCCCCTGTTTTGTCGGGAAGATGACGAGTTTTTCCAGGCCGGCGTCGGTGTCCCATTCGTCCAGCATCCAGGTTCCCTCGAATGCCAGCCAGGACGGGCGCAATGTCGAAAGAAGTTCGAGAAGTTCTGTCTGCTGCGGAGAATGGGCCGGCCGGTTCAAGGACCCCTCGACGGCGAAGGAGTCGCCTCCAAAGATGCAAAGAAATGCTAGTAGAAGTATAAGCATTGATTTCATGATGCGGCCGACGAATCCCGGTCCGTTTTCTTTTTTGGCCGCACAATTCTTCTGCTGACCGTGCCCGCCTTCTCCTCCAACAGGCTTTTCATTTCATTGAGATATTGGTTGAAGTTATGGCAGTCGCGCAGTATTTCGTCCGCTTTGAGGGTGGAAGTGGCGTCAAGCCCGGAAACAAGGCCGTAAACATTGTTCAGCAGCACCTTGATGTCGCTGTTCATCGCCTGCCGCTCCGCCATTTCCCGCGACAGGTCAAAAAGGATCTCCAGGGCGCAGCTTATCGGTTGTCCCTTTTTATCCATTATGGTAATCGGGATGGCGAAGACCTCGCAATAGTCGGGATCGCGCCTGAACCGTCCGGAGATGAACCCACGCTGCGGAGTCTGCTTTTTCAAGGCCCTCACGATCGGGCAGACCACCTCGCCGTCGACTATGCTGAAACAGTTCAGGCTGTCTCCGTCTATGTCGTGGCAGCGCATGGTGCGGAGTTTTTCCTTGGGAATCCCGATGTTGGCGGCAAAATTGTCGCTGGCGTAGAGTATCCGCAATTCTTCATCGATGATCAGATAATACGCAGGGGTATTGTCGATGATGCGCTTCAGGAAGCGGTCTGTCGACAGTAGGTCGTCGACGTTTTTGTCGGTGTTCGGGTTCCGCTCGGTGTTGTCGTCTACTTTCAGGCGGCGCACCGCGCTGACCCGGGTGTCAAGGCGGTAAAAATTCCCGTCCTGTGTCTTTTTGATCAGGGCGGCGCGGCTGGGATAGGATTCCCGGCACATTTCGGCGAAGCCGAGCGCCAGGTGCGGATCGAATTGCGACCCGGCATTGGCTGAAATCTCGTCCAGCGCTTCCTTATGCGAAATCGTCTTGCGGTAGGGACGGACCGAAGTCATTGCGTCGTAGGTGTCGGCGATGGCGATGATCCGCGCGCCAAGGGGAATTTCTTCGCCCTTTTTGGTGCCTGGATAACCAAGCCCGTCCCAGCGCTCGTGATGGGCCCCTGCCATTTCCTTGATCGTGTCGAAGAAGGTGAGGCTGTTGAGCAGGTTGTACGTTTCCGTAACATGCCGGGTCATTTCCACCTGCTCGTCGAGGGAGAGGGAGTGGGGCTTGTTGATGATATGGTCGCGTATGTACAATTTACCGATATCATGCAACAGCGACGCCAGCCTGACATCATGTATGTCGTCATTGGAAAGGCCGATATGGCGGGCGATTTTAATGCTGATTTCCGTCACGTTCTGGGAGTGGGTGGAAGTGTACGAGTCCTTCTTGTCCAGGATGGAGGCAAGAAGTTCGATGTTTTTCATAAACACCTGGTTGTTGTTTTCGCGCATCAGGATTTCGTTGGTTCTGTTGATGAGAATGACGAGGATATATTCGAACTCGCCGTTGTCGTCCAGAAGGGGAATCGAATATTCCTCTATATAGCGCGTGGTGTCGTCGCTGAGGACATCCTTGTGGAAGGCGAAGTTGCGCTGTGCGGTTTTGATCGTTTCCATGGTGGCGCAGCCGGGGCAGGGTCGATCATAGCCCCATAGGCTGTAGCAAAAACTACCTTTTATGGAACGGCTTTCAATGTTGCGTAGCTTGAGAAAATACCGGTTCGCATAATGCACCCGGTAATTCTTGTCCATAATCACGTAGCCGACGGGTGAGTTCTCGATCATGGTCTGCGTCAAGGCAAATGCAATGTCGGATTTGGAAAAATCTATAGTAAGACTTTCCATCACATCCTCCTTTGCAAGCTGGCGACAGTATCCAAGACAACTCCTAAAAAGACGCTGAACATAAATCCGTATCTGATTCAGTTCCTAATATAAACCATCTCGATTAACAAAACCAAATCAAAAATAAAAAAATATTTTTCTCGACGATGAAAGCATTTGCTAAAAAGACTGTGCGATACAAGATCGTCTATTGCCACAGGCATGGCGCATCACTCAATAATCCCGCACTGTCCGATGATATTGTACCATATTTTTGGGATGGGTGCCGACATTTTCACCTGCAATTCAGGAGTAATTAAGATTTAATTTCAACATATGTATTGACATATGATTTATATATTACTCATTTATGGTTTCGACAACCACATCATGGTTTGTGTAGATACATATGTCGCCTGCGATTTCAAGCGATTTGCGCACAATCTCCTCGGCTGAGAGATCGGTGTTAGCGATAAGCGCACGCGCGGCCGCAGTGGCGAAGCCTCCACCCGAGCCGATCGCGATGATGTCGTCATCCGGTTCGATAACGTCGCCGCTGCCGCCGAGGAGGAGGGATTTGTCTTTGTCGATGACGATCATGGTGCTTTCCAGACGGCGCAGTGCGCGGTCGGTACGCCATTCTTTTGCCATTTCGATGGCGGCGCGCATGGTGTTGTTGTTGAACTCGGCGAGCTTCTTTTCGAAGCGGTCAAGGAGGGCGAAGGCGTCGGCGGCTGAGCCGGCGAAGCCGATTTTAATTTTCCCGTCGGCGAGTGAACGAATCTTGCGTGCGGTGGACTTGATCATCATGCTGCCGAGTGTGACTTGTCCGTCGCCGCCGATGGCGGCCTGACCGCCTTTTCTGACTGCGAGTATCGTGGTGGAAAGAATTTTATTTTCCGGGTTTTTCATACCTGTTCCTTGGGAAAAACAACGCCTTTGTGTGCGCTGTTGCATAAATCAAAATAACCTTTGACTTGCCAACTTCATATCTGTATGATAATTCGCTCTTATCAGTAAGTAAAGACAGCGTTCGAATTTTGCACATATCAGGCGATTTTGGCAATTCGCCTACAAATACTACAGCGGGCGGTTAGCTCAGTCGGCTAGAGCACCTGCCTTACAAGCAGGGGGTCACTGGTTCGA
>DAIOFH010000074.1:0-19453 GCA_036745875.1 Planctomycetota bacterium
TTTCGGAAATAAATTGGAAAAATACTTCCTACCTGCTCCGCTTTTGTTGATTTTTATGACTTTTTTACCCTTCTTCTTCCAAGTGCACTGGCATTCGCCACTAACCATCGCAGCTGGTTTGGGATAAAAAGCTTGACATGTTGTGAACATTTATAATAATCCGCAACATTTGTTGGCAAAGCGAAAGGTAATGCTATTAATGGTATAAATACAAATTAATGTTTTGCTTTTTTCCGCTGATCCGAAAGCGGGACCGTTTTTCAATGTGGCGCGCGTACATGTTAAGAATGAGGAGACAAGGTCGTGGCTGAACCAGAAAACAACAACGAAGAAATCAAGGATCTGGTCAATGAATTCGCCGGATTGCATGTCTCCCAATCTGCCCTGGAGGAGTCCCTAGGCGTACGCGTCGACAGCATGACCGATTCCGATGCCGCCAATATGCGCCGCATTATCGCATATATGCGTCACGACAAACTCACCCTCTCGCGCGCAATCGCCGCCGTCACCAAGGGTACGCGAATCATAAAGAAGACCCCGACCAAGGTCCAGGACCCGACAAAGCCAAAAAGAAAAGCGGCAGCCAAAACAGGTTCCGCCACCAAAACGGTTAAAAAAACGACTCCTGAAAATGATAGCCTCGACTCTGGCAACACGGAAGTCAGGAAAACCGCCACCCGGCGCTTCACTGGCGGCAAGGACAACCTGCTCATCGTCGAAAGCCCGGCCAAGGCTAAGACTATCAAAAAATTCCTCGGTGCCGACTTCACCGTCAAGGCATCCATGGGACACGTCAGGGATATCCCCAGCCGGGGCAAGGATCGTTCTGATATAGGCATTGATTTCCAAAACCACTATCAGCCATACTATGTTCCCATTGATTCAAGAGAAAAAGTCATCAAGGAGTTGCGCACCGCCGCCGACAAGGCCAAACACGTTTTCCTTGCACCTGACCCGGACAGAGAAGGCGAGGCTATTGCATGGCATCTTAAGGAGGTGCTTGACCTACCTGACGATAGAGTGAGCCGCGTCACCTTTAACGCCATTACTAAATCCGCAGTCCGCGAAGCAATGCAGCACCCTGAGAGGGTCAATATGGACCTGGTAAATGCCCAACAGGGCCGCCGCGTCCTCGACCGCATCGTCGGCTATCGCCTCTCCCCGTTCCTGTGGAAAAAAGTCACGAAGGGCCTGTCGGCCGGGCGAGTGCAGTCGGTCGCCGTCCGCATGGTGGCGGAACGTGAAAAGGAAATCCAGGCTTTCAACCCGGCCGAGTTTTGGCGCATCCGCTCCCTCATGGCGACCCAGGATACGGCGGAAGAGTTCAATACCGAGTTGATTGGCTGGCAGGGAAAACCCTTTGTCCTGGCCAGCGGCGACAAGAACAGCGGCCCTGTGCCCACCGCACCTGACGAAGCAACGGCGACAGCCATCGTCAAGGCGCTGGAAGGCAAGCCCGGCGTGGTGGCGGAAGTTGTCGAACGCGATGTCAAAGGCCGTCCCAGCCCGCCGTTCATCACGTCCAGCCTGCAACAGGCGGCGTCCAATGTGCTCAGGATCGGCGCACAACGCACCATGCGCATCGCGCAACAGCTTTATGAAGGCATTGAAATCCAGGGCGGTGAAGCGACCGGTCTTATCACCTATATGCGTACCGACTCCACCCGCATCGCCCCCGAGGCGATCACCGAAGTGCGTGACTATATCACCCAGAATTTCAAGACGGACTATCTGCCGGAAAAGCCGAATTTCTATTCGAGCCGAAAAGGCGCGCAGGATGCGCACGAAGCCATCCGCCCGACCTCGGTGTTCCTGACCCCGGACAGCATCAAGGAATACCTCTCCCCCGAACAGTTCCGCCTTTATGAACTGATATGGCGACGCTTTGTCTCGAGCCAGCTCGCCCCGGCCGAATACCGGGTCACCACGGCGAAAATCGCCGTTGGCGACGGTGTATTTGAAGCAAAGGGCAGGCGCGTGCTTTTTGACGGCCACACCACCCTTTCCCCCGCCGCCGCCAAGAAGAAGAAAAAGGAAAAAGAAAAGGAAGACGCGGACGCTCCCGCGGAAGGCGAAGGCATCAACAATCAGGACGAGGAACAGATCCTCCCGAAGCTGGAGCAGGATCAGTCCCTGAGCGTAAAGGATGTGACGCCCAGCCAGCACTTCACCCAGCCGCCCGTCCGCTTCACCGAAGCGAGCCTGGTGCGCGAACTGGAGAAGGAAGGCATCGGCCGCCCCTCCACCTACGCCCCGATTGTCCAGACGATACAGGAACGCGGTTATGTCAGGCAGGAGAACCGCCGCTTCCATGCGACCCAGCTCGGCATGGCCGTCACGGGCATCCTGAAGGACAATTTCCCTGACATCATGGACATCAAGTTCACTGCGCAGATGGAGTCCGACCTTGACCGGGTTGAAGAAGGCGAAGTCAAGTGGGACAAGCTGGTGGACGGCTTCTACAAACCGTTCGACAAGCGCCTCAAGGACGCGATGGAATCCACCCAGCCGCTGAAGGGCGTGCCCGCCCCCAATGGTGAGAAATGTCCGCAGTGTGAAAGCGACATGATGATCCGCTATTCCCAGCGCGGGGCGTTCCTCGGCTGTTCGCGCTATCCGGAATGCGCCGGTACCCGCCAGCTCCCCGGCGAGGAAGGCGAAAATGAACCGGACGACGCCGAACTCGAAGGCGAAGTCTGCCCGGACTGCGGCGCGCCGATGGTGAAAAAACGTTCGCGTTTTGGCGTTTTCCTCGCCTGTTCCTCCTATCCGAACTGCAAATGCACCCGTCCGATAGCCAAGAACGGCAAGGTGGTGAAGCTGCCCGATACGAAACGGGATTGCGAGAAATGCGGCAAACCGATGGTGGTGAAGTCGGGCCGTCGCGGGCCGTTCCTCGCCTGCTCCGGCTACCCGGAATGCCGCAACACCAAACACCTTGACAAAAACGGCGAAGTCGTTGACCTGCCGGAAATCAACGGCGTGACCTGCGAAAAATGCGGCTCGGAGATGATAGTGAGAATGAGCCGCAGAGGGCCGTTCCTTGCCTGCTCAGGTTACCCCAAATGCCGCAACGCCAAACCGATTCCCAAGGAAGAACCGGTGTAATCGGCGCGGTATTCCTTTATCATGCACATGACCTTTCAGCGATCTGAAAGGTCATTTTTTTTCTATTGAAGTATTGTGAAAGTGTTTTTAGACTGCTCCCTTGTCCTCGATTCCATCTTTTTTCCAAGGGAGAATATTATGAATAAAATGAGTATCAGTGCAGTTGGTGCAATTGAAATCAAGAATAACAAAACACGTATCGTTTTGGAAAAGCCGTATGCCACAGCATTGAAAGGTTTGGACGGGTTCAGCCATATAAATATTTTGTGGTGGTGCAATGATTTTGACAAGCCGCAATGCCGGCAAACTCTGATGACGCATGTGCCCTACAAAAACGTCGCAAGCGAAATGGGTATTTTTGCCACACGGTCGCCACAGCGTCCGAATCCGATTGCATTATCGGTCGCCCAAATTCTTGACATTGATTACGACGCGGGAAAAATCCTTGTTTCATACGTTGATGCAAACAATATGAGCCCGGTCATCGATCTGAAACCATGTACCCCGTGCCTTGATAGGGTTGAGAGCCCCATCATTCCCCAATGGTGCGCCCATTGGCCCAAATCGCTGGAGGAATCGGCGATTTTTGACTGGGAAGAAGAGTTCGACCAATCCTGTGGCGAATGATTATAGTTCGACCCCCAGAACGCTTTTCGCCAGCAGGCCGATAACGAACGAGATGACCGCGACGCCAAGGCTGATCGCAGCCATTTCGACGAATCGCCGCCAGAACGGCAAAGATTTGGCAACGGAAATATAGTAATTGAAAAAGAAAATGATAAAGACCACGACAGCAAGCATGGTCACCAGCGCCGCCGGATACATGTCGTGCGGATAGATAAGATAAGGCAGTACCAGCAATACCACGGTGACAAGATAGGCGATCCCGGTATAGAGGCAGGACTTGAACGCTTCCGGATTGTTGTTCGCACGTTCCGCCAGGTAGTTCGAAGCCGCCATGGAGAGGGTGGCTGAGATGCCGGTGATAATGCCGGCGAGGGCGACAATGCGGTTGTCGGCAAGTGCGAAGGTCAACCCGGCGATGGTGCCGGTCAATTCCACAAGCGCGTCGTTCAGGCCGAGAACCATTGCGCCGACATAATGCAGACGTTCCTCGTCCAACATATCGTGGAGCGTCTGTTCATGCGCCTCTTCCTGGGTGACGATATTTTTTGCCTCGGGGATGTCCGGAATCAGCGGGACATAGCCGAGCGCAGTCGATGTTTCGCCCTTTTCCATAACCTTGATGACAAAAGTATAGCCGAAAAAGAAGGTCAGGACGGTATAGAACCAGATCCGCAAAACTTTCGCCTTCGCCGCCAGCCCGCTATAGCGCTGCCATACGGCCGCGTGCTCGCCCTCGTCGTTGGCGATACGAAGAAGCACTGCCTTGTTGTCCGGATTTTTTTCCATCTTCGCCATGTTGAGATAGATCCGGCGGTCGGTCAGTTCGTTCTGCTGGAACTTGACGAGTATCTTTTTGGTGGCGTCGCTGATCTGTTTTTGTCGCATTACAGCAGTCATTTTCTTCATTCCGATTCAATTGGGTTGACCGACAGATTAACGTACCATGTATGGGATGGAAAGTAAAGCTCTCTTCCAGCAGTCTAAAAATGCCTATGGCCCGAACCAAAGTCCGGGCCATAGCTGCGAATCGCGCTGAAGCCGCTTTATTTACCGAATTTCTGGATTGCTTTGACCGTATCGCCGGTGGCCAGGCGGAAATGCGAAATCATCTGATTCAGTTCGTCGGCCTGCCTCGACAGTGTGACTGCCGAAGACGCCATTTCATTGGCGTTGTGGGAATTGCCGTGGGTCACATCCTCGATGCGGCCAAGGCTGTCGACAATATTGGAAACAGCCGATGACTGCTTGCGGGAAGCATCGACAATGCTTTCAAACAACTTGGCGACCTGCGCCGTCGTTTCCACGATGTCCTGGAATTCCCTGTCGGAATGATCGGCCAATTTCGCCCCGCCTTCCATAAGGGTCAGCATGGATTCGACCATCTCGCTCGTCTCGTGGGCAGCCTTGGCCGAACGGGCCGCGAGGTTCCTCACCTCTTCCGCCACCACCGAGAAGCCCCTGCCATGATGCCCCGCCCTCGCCGCTTCCACTGACGCGTTCAAGGCGAGGAGGTTGGTCTGGAAAGCGATGTCGTCGATCAGTTTGGCGACGGTAGCGATCTGCTTGCCCGCCTGTTGAATTTTCGCCATGCTTGCCGCAAGTTCGGCGACGGAGGCATAACCGCGCTGAGCCGAGGTTCGACTCGTGACGGCGAGGTCGTTCGCATTCTGCGCGTGATGGGCGTTTTCCTGCGCCTGCTTGTCGACGGTGACGACGGAATCCGATATTTCCTTCAGGACCACCTCAGACGTATTCACGCCCTGGGAAAGGGACACGGAGGCGTCTGAGATCGAAGCGGCGCCGTGGCCTATTTCCTCGATCGCCTGGTTGACTTGCCTGAGAGCATTGTTGTTTATATGCACCATGGCGTTCAAGGCCTTGCCGAGAAGGTCCTGTTCTGAGCGCAACGGAATCGATTTGGTGTAATCGCCGGTGGCGATGGCATTGGCCATTTCCAATTCATCCTGCCTGGCGGTGGTCAGGTCATGGAGCGACCGGGCCAGGAGCCCGATTTCGTCATAGCGTTGTTGATCCGCTTCCGGGACGTCCGAATGGACCAAGTCGCCAATGGCCAGACGGGACATGTGGTTTGCCATGCGCTTGACCGGACCGCTGATGCCCCAGGCCATCCAGACGGCGATGAAGATGACGATCACCGTGAGGATCGCCGTGGTGATGATAAGGCGGGTGACTGTGCTGGTCATGTTTTCCTCGATGGAATAAACCAGCTTCGCCTCCGTTTCCCGTGCCGGCTTGGTGAAATACTCGAGCCCCGAGCCAATAGCCACAAAGCCGAAGCCGCGCCGGGAAAAACCATTCTCGGACGACGGAGCGTATTGTCCGGTGTAATACGGGATCGCGGCTGCAGTGTTCAGCTTGTACAATCCGCTCCACAGGATATAGAACGAACCGGAGCCGCCGTCTTTGGTGAGGTCCATCCAGCCGGTGCACTGGGGCGCGTTGTTGAGATATCGCCCGTCAAGGCCGGCGAGGCCGGCGCGGGTGAGCTCGGGAGCGGGCTTTTTCAGGCGGGACTGTTCGAAAAAGGTCGGGTAATTCTTGAGGTAGTCAAACCATTTTTTGACGCCGCTTTGTTTCCAACCGGTGTAGAGGGACGACTCGAGCCACGGAACCTGCGGATCGCCGGTCTCGGGGTCGAAGCCGACGATAGAGTGGTGCCGGGGATGGCAGATGCTCCTGCATTGGTAGTCCCAGATGAAGGCGTAATTGCCTTCAAATGCCGATGGGAGCTGGGTGTAGCGTTCGTCCATCGGCGTGATATGGTCGACAAATTCCATGATATGGTCATGGTTCAGCGCAAGGGTGACATAACCGACCACCTTGCCCAATTTATCCGTGACCGGGGTCGCCCAGCGGACAATGCCTTCGAAGCGTCGACCGTTCGGGTTTTCCTTGCCGGAATAGGCCTGCTCCTCCGGCTTGTAGGGAATGTCGTAGCCGCGATCCTTTGCCGCCTTGGATACGATGTCCGGAGTGTACATTCCGATGTAGTTCGAGCCGATATAGGAGCCGATCACATCGGAAACATAGAGCTCGCCCGGCTTCAACTTTCCCAGTTGCGGATAATACGTTTCCGCCCTGATATAGGTGTTTTCCCGTTTTGATACGTCCTTTGCGGTCGAATCCGGCTTGAAGCGCTGCTTCGTGGTATCGGCGGCTACGACCTTGACCAGCTCCTTCCCCGAGAGATCGATATAGGTGACTTCATCGTAAATGGGCGCGAGGAAATATTCGAACGGTTCACGCGGGATTGAGTGAAAGCCGTTCATATCGTTATTCTCGGTATTGGTTGAGACCCCGCCTTTTTCAGCTTTCGGCGGGTCGGCATTGACCCAGGATTTCCCGTCGGCGGCAAGCTGCCATTTTCCTGGCCGGATCAGGCGTCCCTTGATGCTGCTGATAAAGGCTCGATAATTTTCTTCCGTCGGTTCGACGTTAGCCAAGTACAAAGCGTCCCGGTCGCGGGCATAGAGAAAATCCGCTACCCGCAGGGCAGTATCGGTGGACATGCGTTCGATATTTTTGACCGCACTGTCGTTCAGGGAGGCGGTGGAGTCGGTAACGGCGATTTCGCGAAGGGTGTCGCCGAGAATTTCAAATTGGTGCCAGGCAATCACAGTGAGGAGGATCAGCGGTATCACCTTGACAAGAAGAAAGATGACGATAAGCTTCGTCTGCATGTTCATGCCGTATTTGCCGAACAGGTTGTCGATGACATTAAGGTTATGCTTACTCATATATGCCTCTTGTGTCTCGCATTACGAGGTTATGCTTGGTGAATGTATTCTACAAGTATTCTCATTCCTATACACGCAAATTGAAGCAATGCGATGTGGTAGATTCGATTGTATGAGATTATACTCGTTTGTGATTTGTCCAACAATGATTATTTTACCGAAAACAAGTTTCTTCCCGTCACGAAATATGCACTCCCCAGGGCATGTTTTACCGAGTAGAAAATCAAGCACAATATCATGCGGAAAGGCTTTGAGTTTTTCCAAAAGGCATTATAGTATGGTATAGTGTATTCGGTTGTTATTCTCATGTTGTGAGAATGTGGAAAAATGTGGATCAGTTATGGTGAGGACAAGATATGCAATTAATATACTCCGAAGAGCAAATAGCATCCCGCGTGGCCGAACTTGGCAACATGATTCGCGAGGACTATAAGAAACTCCTGCAGCCTGGTGAACGGCTTGTCGCCATCGGCGTTCTGAACGGCGCATTCATTTTTATGGCCGACCTGATTCGAGCTGTCGGCGATCTGCCGGTCGAGGTGGATTTTGTCAGGCTGTCCAGTTACCAGGACAGGGTTTCCTCTTCTTCTGAGGTGGTCATGACCAAAAACCTGGAAAAGGAAATCGCCGGTCGCCATGTCCTCATCGTCGAAGACATCGCCGACTGCGGCCTGACCCTGGACTGGCTGGTCGAATTCCTCAAGAAACGCAGCCCCGCTTCCATTAAAGTTGCGGTGGCGGTGGACAAACAGGCGCGGCGCGCGAACGCCATTACCCTCGACTATATCGGCTTCAGCATGCACGACGGCTTCCTTGTCGGTTATGGCTTGGATTATGCCGAAAAGTACCGCAACCTGGGGGCCATATACGAAGCCGACGTCAACGTAGACTAATGAGATGAAGAAACTCCTCAAGCAATTCAAGACTGAACTGCACCAGGTTGCCGATCCCGGACTGATCGAGAGCGGCGAACGCTTCTTCAAGGAAGAGGTGCGACTGCTTGGCATCAAGGTCCCCGTAGTGAAGAGGATGGCGGATAACTACCATGCCAAAATCAAACCCTACGGCAAGGCGGCGGTATTCGCCTTGTGCGAGGAGTTGTTCAAATCCGGATATGTTGAGGAAACATGGGCTGCGTGCGAATGGGCCTATGCGGAGCGGGAAGGGTACGCGGAGAGCGATTTCGACATATTCGCCGTATGGCTGGAAAAGTACGTCGACAACTGGGGTACCTGCGATACCTTGTGCAACCACAGTATTGGTGACCTCTTGGAACAGTACCCTGAGCTGTCCAAAAAAACACTCGCCTGGACCAAATCCCCGAACCGTTGAGTCCGCCGCGGCGCGGCAGTCAGTTACATTGTTCCCGCCCGCAAGGGGATGTTCCTCGACGTGGTCTTCGCCACCGCGGAGGCGCTGCTGATGGATAAGGACGATTTGGTGCAAAAGGGGTATGGCTGGGCGCTCAAGGCCGCAAGCGAGGCGCACCGGGACGAAGTCTACGATTTTGTGACCGCCCGCCACACCACCATGCCGCGAACAGCCTTCCGCTATGCATTGGAAAAAATGCCCACAGACATGCGCAAGCAGGCAATGGAACTGCGTTGACGCGTTGGGACGTCAGCGTACTTACACGTATGGCAGCACATCGTTTATCAGAGTCGCCAGGTCCGGTGGGTAAGTAGTTTCATCCAGAGCGCGCGTTTCCTGATGGCCAAGCCAACAGGCATCCTCAATCGTCTCCTTCTCCACCTCCGTCAATCCTTCGCGCGACAAAACCGGTCGCTCGACCATCTTCAGGATAAAATACCTGTCGTCGCTGTAGACACGTTCACCGGTAGACAGCGGCAGTTCATAAAGGCGCGTCACAGGGATCGGCGTCAGGTCGTCGGCGACGATGCCGGTCTCTTCCAACAGTTCGCGTTTGGCCGCGGTGAGATCGTCCTCCCCATCCTCAACCGCACCGCCGGGGAGCGCCCAATAGATGCTGCCGGCGAACGGTCCGCTTTTCTGATGGAAATGGAATACGAGATAATTGTTGTCGGCGTCAAAGACAAGGATTCGTGCGGCAGGTCTGGTGCGCATGATTTTATTTCACTCTCCAACCGAGGTCCTGAAGGCGTGTCGACACGGCTTCGCGATGGTCGCCCTGGATTTCGATACTGTCCTCGCTGTCGCTTCCACCCGATCCGCAGGCGTTTTTCAGCGATTTCGTCAAAGCCTTGCGGTCGACCGTCGACAGCACAAACCCGGTGAGGGCAGTGACGATTTTCCCTTTGGCGCGTTTTTCCACTACGATCTTGACATGCTGTTTTTCGGCGGGAAGCGATTCCGTTTCCTTCGCCGCTTTTTTTGCGCCGACAGGCTCAAACGACCAGCCGTTGCCGGAGAGGATCTTCCTTTTCGCGCACATAATAAAGAGCCTTTTTTAACACAGAGAAGGTTCTGGAAAACATAACCTTACTGTCCGGTAACGATCAGGTTGTCTCGGTGAATTGCCGTGTCATCGCATTCATGGCCGAGCAATGCCGAGAGTTCGCAGGATTTTCTTCCCAGGATCATCCGTAGTTCAAGGGAAGTGAAGTTGCTGAGACCGCGGGCGAATTCATGTCCCGACAGATCCATCACCGCCACGGTGTCGCCTTCGAGAAATTCGCCGCGCACTTCCCGGATCCCGATGGGAAGAAGGCTTTTCTTCTTCTCAACAATGGCCTTTTTCGCTCCATCGTCTACGACAACCGTGCCGTCAGGACCACGGCCATAGGCGATCCATTGCCGGTAACTCGAAGCACGTTTCCCCGGAGGGGTGAAAATGGTGCCGACTTCCTTCCCCTCGACGGCATCGACAAGGATATTCGTGCGCTTGCCGTCAGCTACGAGAAGCGGGATATTAGCCATGCCCGCCGCCCGCGCGGCATTGAGCTTCGAAGTCATGCCTCCGGTGCCTACCCCCGATTCTGAAGCTCCCACCATGCTGAAAACCGAGTCGTCCACTTCCTTTACCAGAGGTATGAGTTTGGCTCCAGGTTGGGAAGGCGGCCGGTCAAACAAACCCGCAACATCGGAAAGCAAGATGACCGCGTCGGCGTCGACAAGCTGCGCAGCCGATACGGCAAGAGAGTCATTGTCGCCCATTTTAAGCCGCAGTTCCTCGACCGCAACCGCGTCATTTTCGTTGACAATGGGGAGAACTCCCTGCTTGAGAAGAGTCATAAGCGTATTTCTGGCATGCAGAAAACGACGCCTATCATGGAGGTTGTCGCGGGTAAGAAGGATTTGTGCGACATTAACATTGTAGTATTTGAATAATTGCCGGTAAAGTTGCATCAAGGCGACTTGACCAACAGCCGCTGCCGCTTGTATCAGCGGCAACTCGACGGGTCGTGCCGGGAGGCCGAGGCCGGAGATGCCTGCTGCGACAGCGCCCGAACTGACCAGGACGATCTTTTTGCCCTGCTCATGCAGCGTAGCGATTTGACCCACCAGCCTTGATATGAAGGCGGTATCGAGGCCTCCTTTTATGGAGGCAAGAAGGCTGGACCCGACTTTGATGATCAACGTGTCGGCTGTGGATATTGCATTGCGTGGCATAATTGTCCCATTTTCTTTTATGCATTGCGGGTTATTTCCAAGCGCTCTGAAATAAACGAATTGTACCTCGCACTTAGATTTACCAAAATGATTATTCAGTGTGCCACTGTGGAGTCAAGGGCAAGGACGGATTTTTTTTGCGTCTTGCATAAATGTGTGTGATTTACTATTATTCAAATAGTCTAGTTTTATGGTCTAAAGCATTTCGAGAAAGTTGATAATCTTTTTCGAAATGCTCTAATCTGACTATTATATAACTTTGGGAAGAAAAGATGCCAAACGCTGGTACGGTTTTAATTGTAGAAGACTCGGCGATAATCCGACGACTTATTCGCGACCAGGTTAAAAAGCTCGGTTACGAGGCGCTTGAAGCGGAGAATGGGGCGGAAGCCCTTGAGTCAATGCGCAAGGAGTTGCCGGACTGCGTCATTCTCGACTTGATGATGCCCGTCATGAGCGGCCCTGAACTGCTGGAAATCATGCAGGACGATCCGGAGCTGAAAAATGTCCCGGTCATCGTCGTGACCGCGCTGTCCGACATGGACAAGATAGTCTACTGTATCGAACACGGCGCGGCCGATTATATGCAAAAACCCTTCCGCGCCCAGGTGCTGCGGGCAAGGCTTGCTTCCTGCATCGACAGGAAAAAATCCCATGACCGGGAGATGGCCCTCCAAAAGCAGCTCGAAGACCACAACGCCGTCCTTGAAGAGCGGGTCAAGAGTCAGGTCAAGCAGATTACGGCGGCACAGCTGAGCACGATTTTCGCGATGTGCAAACTGGCTGAATCCCGCGATTTCGACACCGGCGAACATCTCGAGCGCGTCGCCCGGTTCTCGGTCGCCCTTGGGGAAAAATTGCTGGAAAACCCCAATCCTGACGAGGTTGCCCCCAATGCAGAGTTCATTGAAAACATCCGTATCGCTGCGCCCTTGCATGACATCGGCAAGGTGGCAATTTCGGACCTGATCCTGCAAAAGCCGGGCAAGCTGACCACGGAAGAGTTCGATGTCATGAAAACCCATACCACTGTCGGGTATGATCTCCTGGCCGATGTCAATAATCTCCACCCGGGCAATAACTTCATCAAGATGGGCATGTCGGTTGCGCTTTCCCATCACGAATGCTGGGATGGCGCCGGGTATCCGAACGGCATCAGCGGCTACGACATCCCGCTTTCGGCTCGTATTATGTCCATTGCCGACGTATACGACGCCCTTAGCCATCAACGATGCTACAAGCCAGCCATGAGCCACGAGGAAAGCATCAAGATCATCGCGGAAGGTGCAGGCAAAAATTTCGATCCGTATTTGGTGGAACTGTTCCTGGACATGGAGGATCAGCTTATCTCCATCACCCGCGAGTTGGACGGCCCGCCTGTGGCGCAAGAACTTGTCGGTGCGTGAACATCGGAATGACTATAAGATACAAATTCACCCTTTCCTACTGGAGGAAAGGGGGTTTTATTGGCATTCGTTCCCCAGGACTTCGGAACGTCACTAGAGCTCATCCGATGGCATGGCAAGCTGCCTGTCTTCGCCTTTTCCGGTCTCCGATTCCAGACAAAGAATCGCGACCAGCTTGAATTCGTTCTCACTGACTTCCGTGGTAAGATTGCCTGAATGTTTTTCACACAGCATCCGCATGCTTTCAAGACCGATGCCCTCCCCCTGCCTTACATGGCCGGGGGAAAAATTATTGATCACCTTTATTACCAGACTTTCGTTCACCAAAGTGCCTTTGATGGTGATCCAACCTTCCGTTCCCAGGGGTATCGCGGCCTTGACGCTGTTTTCCAAGGCGTTCCCTATCAGCATCGCAATTTCCGCGTCGCTAAACGGCAATGTCTCGGGTATACTTAACTTGGCTTCACACTTGACATCTTTTTCCGTCGCTATGGAAAAATAAAACGAGATGACGGCATTTATGGTCGGGTTGGCGCTGAAAACCACTATCTCCGTGTCGTTCTCGAAGGTCGTAGCCAGATTTTTCGCCATGTCGACAATCTTTCCCGTATCGCCGTTCCGCGCAGCCAGCGCCAGGCTACCCATGACATGCCGGAGATCGTGCCGCAAAGTCCGTATGCGCGTTTCCTTTTTGCCAAGCTCCTCCATGTAGAAGCGATAATAGGGAATCATGTTCTGCGACGACTCCACCACGCGGCTCAGGAAATGGTTGAAGCGCTTTTGCGTCGTCATGAAATACAGGATCCAATAGAACGACAGCGTGTTCGCGATAAAAAATACCCCCAGTATCACGGTATGGTTGCCGGGACTTGACATGGTAAGCTGTGAGACCGTCATTGAAAGGATATAGAGGACGGACGGCACCAGAAGTGTTATGTACCATTTGCTTTTGCCGATTTCGTTGAGGATGAGCCGGAACGGTTTTCTAGCGGCAAAATAGAGGACAGGCAGGAACAATAGCAGGCAGATTAGTTCCACCAGCCGGTTTACCAGGAAACCGTAGGATAGGCCGGGATCGGCCAACACCATCCTGCACAGGCTTATCGCAACGATTTGGCAAAGGTTGCCAAAAATTCCCACCGAAAGGACGCCGAAAATCAACTGGCGATAGTTTCCTTCAAAAACCAGTTTGCTGAACATCAACGAAATAAATAGAATAACAATAAACGAACCGAGGAAGGCGCCGTAGCTAGTGCCGATGCTGTACTTGAAAAAGGGCTGGGCGGTAGTGAAACAGATTATAATGATGCCAAGGATCACCCCCAGCAAGTTGTTTTTTCGTAATTTGTAGTACACTGCAAGATGGCAGCTGCGCATAACCACCAGAAGCACATTGCCAATGATATAGTCTGATGACATCTTGTCGCCTTGATAATGGTACATGCACGAAAATTCTGTTCTTTATATTATAGATTTCAACGCGCATGCTGGTATCTGAAAACTGGATCACAATCTCGAAAGGACAACGTTTAATTCGCCTTTCGTAATAATTGTGATCTTTACAACATCAAACAACTATTGATGTTACCACCAAGACGATTTCACGGCAAGATAACTTTTACTCATAAAATTGAGATAAATGAGTGGCTTGTATTTTGTCAATACCTATATTCCTCAATTAAAACTATTTGCCTCTGTACAAAATTAAGCAAGTGAATAAATGTTTTTTTGCGTAGTCATTTGTTCCTGCGTACTTGGATAAAGAAAGGCGGCGAAAAAGGTGGGGGGTTGACAATGAGGCAAGCGTTTTTGCCAAGTCCCAATGCAGTCATGCCTGTACTATAATTATTGGTACTCTCTGACAGCGGGGGCGTTCTCACAAAGGAGAATGTCATGGTATCTGGGTCAATGGCGGTAATCCTTCTGGTAATTATGGTGGCGCTTATAATTATTGCCACCGGAAAGTTCAAAATCAATGCCTTTTTAGTCCTTTTGGTGGTTGCCTTTCTCTATGGCGCTCTCATCGGCCTTCCGATGAATGAAATTCTCGACAAGATCAAGGGAGGCTTCGGGGGTACCCTTTCCTCGATCGGTATCGTCATTATCGCCGGTACCATGATGGGTGTGATTCTGGAAAAAACCGGTGCGGCGCTGGTTATGACCCGCTCGATCCTGTCTGTCGTCGGCAAGGATCGGTCTGCGTTGGCGATGAATGCGGCGGGGTTTGTCGTTTCCATCCCGGTTTTTTGCGATTCCGGCTATGTCATCCTCACCCCGCTTAACAAGGCTCTTGCCAAGGAAAGCGGCAAATCAATGGCAGTCATGGCAGTCGCCCTGGCAACCGGCCTCTACGCCACCCACACGATGGTTCCACCGACACCCGGCCCAATCGCCGCCGCAGGGACAATGTCGGCGGATCTTGGAGCAGTGATCTTCTACGGCCTAATCGCTTCCATCCCGGCCAGCCTGATCGGCTACATTTGGGCGGTAAAAGTTGCGTCCAAATACGACATCCCGGTGAAGACGGGTGAATCCTACTCCTCCCTGATGGAAAAATACGGCAAACTGCCATCCGTGTTCGGATCCTTCCTCCCGCTCATTCTCCCCATAGTCCTCATTCTTCTCAAATCAGTTGCGGACCTGCCGTCAAAACCGTTTGGCCAGGGAACATTGTCATCATTCATCTCCAATATCGGCGACCCGGTTGCTGCCTTGATTATCGGCGTTTTGGCGGCACTTTGCCTAGTCCCGTGGGGTAGCTTCAGCACAGCAGTCGACGGCTGGCTTGGCCAGGGAATACGGGACGCGGCAATCGTACTCGCCATAACCGGCGCCGGAGGCTCATTCGGACGCATTCTCCAGGCATCGCCGATGGTGGACTACATTAAGGAAAACCTCTCCGGCACCGGCCTCGGCATCTTTCTTCCCTTCATCATTTCGGCAGCGATCAAAACAGCGCAGGGATCGTCGACAGTCGCCATCATCACAACAGCGAACATCATGGCGCCGATGATTGCCGGCCTCGGATTGAATCCGGCCTTGACCGTCGTCGCGATCGGCGCAGGGTCCATGGTAATGTCCCACGCCAACGACAGCTATTTCTGGGTCGTATCGCAATTTTCCGATATGCCGGTCAATATCGCGTATAAGGTTTACACCACAGCCACCGCAGTGGAGGGCGTGGCGGCTGTCATTGTTGTCTACATCCTTTCGATTTTTGTCGGAGCGTAGTCTCTCTCTTTAGCCATAGAGATATCATAGATCACAGAGAATCAATTCTCAGTTTTCTTTGGTCTCTATGGCTTTATAGCGCTTATTTCAATCACCGCCGGAAAGAAGATGAATTTCCTGAAAGGAACACCGGGATAGGAGGAAAATAAGGATAGGTTAATAGTGTATACGGCGGAGTGCGGCCTTTCGCACGCCAGCAAATTACTGACGAAGGCGAAAAGGAGAACGTCATGCCCGGATTTATGGGATTGGGAAACCAACATGCCAAAAACATCCGCAATGCCGAACTGAAACGCCGTGAGACACTGCGTGAGCCGCGCAACGTACCGAATACCGAATTGGCGGAAATTGAAAAGCGTTCGGAAGAAAAAGTCGACGAAATCCTCATGGATCAGACTGAAACGGCGGATATTGCTGACGAGGGTAAACCCGTTGTCGACGAGCGCGGCACGCGCCTGCGCGAAGCAGCCAAGAAAGCGATGTCCCTTAAAGCAGGCGATATCATGTCGGCGCGGATCGCAACAGTTACCTTCGACGACACGGTGATGGTGGTCAAGGGAATCTTTTCCAAGGTCAGATTCCACCATCTTCCGGTCATAGACGACACAGGCGGCCTCATTGGCATCATCTCCGACCGCGATTTCCTCAAGTCGATCAGCCCCTTCCTCGGCACCATCAACGAACAGACCCGCGATGTCGAACTGATGAAGAAGAAGGTCGGCCTGATCATGACCCGCAACCCGGTCTCAGTGACGGTCGAAACGGATATGGTGGAAGCGATCAAGCTGATGAACGAGCGCAAGGTCTCCTGCCTTCCCGTGGTTGCGCCGGGAACGAAACACCTGATGGGCATAGTTACCTGGAAGGATATCGTCAGGGCGTTCTGCCCCGAGGCCTTCCCCTATTCCCGCGTGAGCGGACGCCTGAAAACCGGCGTTCACATAAAGCCGCGCACCACTGAAAGCGGACGTTTCATGGCTGACGAATATTTTTAAATCTCTGAAAACCCATAATCCTTTGGTATTTCTTTCCCATCCCCGGACTCGTTCGGGGATGTATTCATTGAATACAGGAATTAATTTGTAATTTGAAAAACCTCTGTGTTTTCCACGATTAAATTTGCGTTGCGGCGAAATACTTTTTTGTATACACTGTGACCACAAACAACCGGTATGCCCTTCAACAATTTCTCGCTGATCACAAAACAAAGGGGATTATATGGACCATGCCGCCTATCTGGGATTTATTCCGCCTTTTCTCGCCATCGCGCTCGCCCTCCTGACAAAAGACGTAATATTCTCCATGTTCCTCGGCATTACCTCCGGAGCCTTGATCCATGCCCAGGGAAACCCGTTCGCAGCACTTGTCCACGTGACCGACCTTCTCGCCGACAAGGTCGCAGACAGCTGGAACATCAGGATCTTTCTTTTTTGCGGTTTGCTTGGCGGCCTTGTCGGCCTTCTTTCAAGGGCCGGGTCGGCGCAGGCGTTCGGACACTGGACGACGCGCTTCATCAAAGGCAGGCGAAGCGCACAACTCTTCACCTTCATCTTCGGCATTGTCGTCTTCATAGACGATTATTTCAACTCGCTGGCGGTCGGTTCAGTCATGAGGCCAATCACCGACCGGCGGCAGGTATCAAGGGCGAAATTGGCCTATATTCTGGATTCCACCGCCGCGCCGATCTGTATAATCGCCCCCGTTTCAAGCTGGGTGGTGACAGTCATCTCGCAGATCAGGGCGTCGTCCGGGTTTTCCGAACTCGGCATCAGCGAAATGAGCTTTTTCATCAGGCTCATCCCGTACAACCTCTATGCCCTCTTTGCCCTGTTGATGGTGTTCATACTTGCCGTAAGCAACCGCGACTTCGGCCCCATGGCAAGATCGGAGCGGCTCGCAGGCGAAGGCAAAATGCTTTTTGACGAAAAACGCTACGGCGCAGCGCCGGGACAACTCGAAATGCACGAGGAAGCCCAGGGCGCAAAGTGGTTCGACATGGTCATACCCATGCTGGTGCTGATCGCTGCCTGCGTCGTCGCCTTCCCGGTCACCACCTGGCTTGGCGCGGAAAATGCCCAGGAAATAGGACTTGTCGAAGCGTTCCGCGACGCTGACGCCTCCAAGGCGCTGTTTTACGGCATTATCTTCTCCCTGGTCGTGACCTACCTGTACTTCCTCGGCAGGCGGATCCTCGGCATCAAGTCTGCCTCGGATTCCATCATCGACGGGGTCAAGTCAATGGTTCCCGCCCTCGCCATCCTCATGCTGGCCTGGACGATTGGCCATATCATTTCAAAACCCATCAGCGAAGGCGGGCTGGGTCTGCCACTCTATATCGACCACCTGATACGCAGTTATTCCTTCCCGCTGGCGCTCCTGCCGCTTTGCGTATTCCTCGTCGCCGGGCTTATCGCCTTTTCGACCGGCACCAGCTGGGGTACCTTCGGCATCATGATCCCGATCACCCTGCCGACCGCCCTGTCCCTCGCGAAAGCTCAAAACATGGATGCCGACGGGATCATGCAATGCACCCTTATCAGTATCGGGGCAGTCCTTTCCGGTTCGGTCTTCGGCGACCATTCCAGCCCAATCTCCGATACCACCATTTTGTCAAGTGCGGGCGGAGGCTGTCCGCACCTTGAGCATGTGTCAACCCAACTTCCCTACGCCATTTTTGTCGCCGCGTGCGCGGGTGTGGGCATCGTTGTCGGCGGATACATTCTTAATCCCTGGATTGCGATTTTGGCGACGGCGATTGTGTTCTTTCCCGGCTTCTTCATCCTTTCACGAAAAGACCCGGAAGGCAAACTCGCAGGTATAAGCTGGCGCAAGAAATAAGCAAATGGCAATTTATGCCGATATTCCGTCCGGATAACTTCCGATAAAAAAAATCTATACGCCCCAACACACGTACAGGCAAAGGGTTGCCTGTACGTGTGTTTTATTTTTTCTCTGGAAAGCTATTTGCTTTAAACAGGCATGCATCTGTTTGCAAAGCATTGCGGAGGAAAAAACATGTCAATGTCCATAAGCGCATCGTACTATCAGAATTACCAGGCACACCAGACGGCGGCCAAGAAAGAAAACTCATTGTCGGCTCAGCTCTCGATAGCCGCCTCGATCGATGTCTCCGAGACGGAGGATGCACCGAAGCAGACCCTTGCCGAGTTCAAGAAGGAGTTTGCCCAGTTTATCGATTCGGTGCCGATCCACCCGTCGCAGGCCAAGGCGAGCCAGTCGATAAGCATTCACGACAATGTCTTCGAAAAGATGATGAACGATCCCGAATACAAGGCTGAAATCGAAAACATGGTCCGGGAGCAACTGGGGGCGAGCTTCAGTCCCGCCGATCCCGCCTTCTGCACTATGAGGCCTGACGCCAACGGCGTATACACCGGTTCAGCCGGTGGCAGCTTCCACATGGATAAATTTGAAGCGCAATCGGCCGATGCGTTCTGGAATCGCAAGGCGAAAGACAAGGCGGCAAAAAAGAAGGCGGACGAACAAAAGCTGCTGGAGCAGTTGACGGACAAACGCCGGCAACAGCAGGATTATCTCCAGGACCTTTTCGCCAACAAAACGACTGCCTACGGCAGCTACCAAACCACAACTGCCGCCGCTTCCAGCAAGACGAGCGCAGCTTCGATTTTAGACAGCTTGCTGTAATGCCAGTCCAGTCGGCAACCAAAGAACATAACAATGTCGGGAGGCGCTTATTTAATGAGCGCCTCC
>DAIOFH010000075.1:0-19445 GCA_036745875.1 Planctomycetota bacterium
TTTATTTAATTGACAACGAGGCCCGCTTATGTAAAGATAATGACACGCAAGTATTGAATAAGTTTAACGGGACGACATGTTTAAAACCGCTTAACATATTGAAAATATTGGGGTAACCGTGATGAAGATGAATTATTATCCGGGCTGTACCTTGAAAACCAAAGCTCTCCAGCTCGATTTGTGCGCCCGCGTAGCGGCGAAGGAAATCGGAGTTGAACTGGAAGAGTTACCCGAATGGCAGTGCTGCGGCGCGGTTTACCCTCTTGCTCGAGACGAGATTGCTACCAAGCTTTCTGCCGTGCGTGCCCTGGCGTCAGCACGCACCAATGGAGACAAACTGGTCACTTTGTGCTCCGCGTGCCACCATGTGTTAAAACGAGTAAACGACGACATGGCCAATGACGAACTCATCCGTCAAAGGGCTAATAATTACCTTGCCATGGAACAACCATACTCCGGGGAAACAAAGGTTATTCATTACCTTGAAATGCTTCGCGACGTGGTTGGCTTCGAGGAAGTGGCGAAGAAGGTCAAGAACTCCCTCGACGGCAAAAAAGTCGCCGCCTACTACGGCTGCATGCTTCTTCGCCCCAGTGACGTCATGCAGTTCGACAATCCCGAAAACCCCACCATCATCGAAGACCTTATCAAGGCTATCGGCGGCGAACCGGTGAAATTCACCCGGCGCACCCAATGCTGCGGCGGTTATGTTACACTCGACAACAAGCCGGAAGCGGAAAAAATGGTCGACAAGGTCCTTGTTTCGGCCAAAAACGCCGGGGCGGAACTGATCATCACCGCCTGCCCCCTCTGCCTATACAACTTAAAGCAAAATGCCGGAGAGACAGTCGTTCCGGTAAAATACTTCACGGAAATTCTGGCCGATGTATTGGTCGACTCTGACAGCAAGACGAAAGCCGGAGAGGAATTGGCATGCACATGCGCAGGATGAACGCGGCAGCGGAGATAGAACGGATAAGCGGGGTGAATGCCGGGAAATGCATGCGCTGCGGCAAGTGCAGCGCCAGCTGCCCAGCTTTCGCCGATATGGAGATACCTCCCCACCAGATAGTCGCCATGGTCGTGGACGGCGACATCGACAAGGCGATGGAATCAAACACCCTGTGGCGCTGTTTGTCCTGCTTCACCTGTGTCGAACGCTGCCCCAGGAACGTGAAACCGGCGAATATCATCGAGGCGGTGCGCCTCCTGCGTATCCGCCAATCGGGCGAAAACCACATGACGCCGGACAAGATACCGGCGCTTATCGACGAAGAGCTGCCGCAGCAGGCAATTGTCGCGGCTATGCGAAAATACAATAAGTAAGTAATACTTGAGGTCCGCAAGGAGAATACTTTGCAAAGGACAGGCGTATTCGTCTGCTGGTGCGGTTCGAACATTGCCGCCACGGTGGATGTGAAAAAAGTAGCTGAAAAACTTCAGGAAGAGCCCGGTGTCGTCTATGCCATGGACTACCAGTACATGTGCTCCGAAGGCGGCCAGTCGGCTATCCGCAAGGCGATCGAGGAACAAAAGCTCACCGGCGTCGTTGTGGCGTCGTGCTCGCCGCGCATGCACGAGCCGACCTTCCGCAAGGCTGCGGCCGCCGCCGGGTTGAACCCGTACCTGGTGGAGATCGCCAACATTCGCGAACAGTGCTCCTGGATCCACCGCGACAAGCAGGACGCAACCGAGAAAGCCATCATCCTCGGCCGCGCAGCCATTGCCAAACTGCACCTTAATACCCCGCTCACGGCCGGCGAAAGCGCGGTAGCCAAGCGAGCCCTCGTCATCGGCGGCGGCATCGCCGGTCTGCAGACGGCGATTGACATCGCGGACGCCGGGTTCAAGGTCGACATCGTCGAGAAAAAACCGACCATCGGCGGCAGGATGGCGCAGCTGGACAAGACCTTCCCCACCCTCGACTGCGCGGCCTGCATCCTGACCCCGAAGATGGTCGAAGCGGCCCAGCATGAAAATATCACGATCTACTCGTACAGCGAGGTCGAGGCGGTCAAGGGCTTTGTCGGCAACTTCGACGTCAAGATCCGCCGCAAGGCGCGTTTCGTCAATGAAAAGACCTGCACCGGCTGCGGCGACTGCATGGCGAAGTGCCCGGCCAAGAAGGCCAAGAGCGAATTCGACCAGGGACTCAAGAACCGTCCCGCCATCTACATACCGTTCGCCCAGGCGATCCCGAACGTCGCGGTCATCGACCCCAACGAATGCATCAAGATGAAGACCGGCAAGTGCGGCGCCTGCGAAAAAGTCTGCGGCGCAAAGGCCATCGATTACGAACAACAGGATTCCTTCATAGAGGAAAAGTACGGCGCGATCATAGTCGCCACCGGCTTCGACCCGATGGACCCGTCGGTATTCGGTGAATTCAGGTACCAGGAATATCCGGACGTAATCACCTCGCTGGAATTCGAGCGCCTCTGCAATGCGGCTGGCCCGACCGGCGGCCACCTGGTCCGCCCATCAAACCACGAGGAACCCAAGCGCATCGTCTTCGTGCAGTGCGTCGGCTCGCGCGGCCAGACCTGCGACGAAAAACCGTACTGCTCCAAGATCTGCTGCATGTACACGGCCAAGCACGCCATGCTGGTGCGGGAAAAGTACCCCGACTCCGAGGTCTACGTCTTCTACATCGACGTCCGCACGCCGGGCAAGAACTTCGACGAGTTCCAGCGCCGCGCCATCGAGCAATACGATGTCCACTACGTCAAGGGCATGGTCGGCCAGGTGGAAGAGCAGAACGGCAAGCTGATTGTCCAGGCGTCGGACCTTCTCGCCAACAAGCAGATGCTGATCGAGGCGGATATGGTCGTCCTCGCGACCGCCGTCCAGCCAGTTCCGGACGCGCGAAAGCTCGGCACCATGTTGACCGCCAGCATGGACACGAACGACTTCTTCACGGAAGCCCACCCCAAGCTGCGCCCGGTGGAAAGCCCGACAGCAGGCATCTTCCTCTCAGGACTCTGCCAGGGCCCGAAGGATATTCCGGAAACGGTCGCCCAGGCGGGAGCCGCCGCATCGAAGGCCATCGGCCTCCTGGCGAAGGACAAGCTTCTCGGCAACCCCTGCGTCGCCTCACCGTCCTCCAGCCTCTGCAACGGATGCAGCGCCTGCGAAAACGTCTGCCCCTACGGCGCGATCACCTATGAGGATGTTGAAATCGTCAGGAACGGCAAGCGCGGCCCGCAGCGGATCGCCCAGGTCAACGAGGCGGTTTGCCAAGGCTGCGGCGCATGTACAGTCACCTGTCCGTCCGGCGCGATGGACCTGAAGGGATTCTCGACCAGGCAGATCCTGGCGGAGGTTGATGCGATATGTCGATAACAGAAGAAAAAGCTGCCAAGCCAGCCGCCACCGATGTGGATGTGGATAAAAAACCGCTGATTGTCGCCTTTTGCTGCAACTGGTGCAGCTATGCAGGCGCGGATCTCGCGGGAACGAGCCGCCTCAACTACCCGGCCGACATCAAGATCATCCGCGTCCCCTGTTCTTGCCGCGTCAACCCGCTGTTCATCCTGCGTGCATTCCAGCGAGGCGCGGACGGCGTGATCATCGCCGGCTGCCACCCGGGCGACTGCCACTACACCTCCGGGAACTATTTCGCCCGCCGACGCATGTCCCTGTTTTTCGGCATGCTGGACTATCTCGGCATCGAACGGGAACGCACCCGCGTCGAATGGATCTCAGCCGCCGAAGGCAGCAAATTCGCCGCCACCATGAACGAGTTCGCGCAGCAGGTCGCCGCCCTCGGCAAAAAGAATGATTTAGGGGAACTTCGCTAATGGCTATGAGAGAAGACATACTCACGCGCGCCAAGGCGCTTCTGGCGGACGGTACGGTAGCGAGCGTCCTCGGCTGGAAAAAGGGTGAATTCGCCACCGACCCGGCGCCAGCGTTTTTCACTACTCCGGAAGAGCTGGACGCATCATTCGTCTACGACCACTTCTGCGGCGCGAACCTGTCCCTGCACCTGCGCGGCCGCAAGGCCTCGGACGGCAAGGTGCTGGCCCTGCTGAAACCGGACGACAGCTACAGCTTCAACCAGATGCTTGGCGAAAACCGCGTCGAACGCGATGCCGTTTACATTCTCGGCATCCCGGACATCGGCATGCTCGACCCGGAAAAGGTCCGCAAGGCCGGCATCAAGGGCCTCAAGGGAGTGACGCAAAAAGGCGATCAGTTCGTTTTCGACACCGCCCAGGGCGAAAAGGCCATTCCGGCCAAGGACGTCCTTCTGGAAAAAAGCCTGGCCCGCAAGGGCGACAAGCATATCGTCTTCGACGAGCTCCTAGTCGAACCGGACGGTGCGGAAGGGGAAAACCCCTACCGCTTTGCAGGAGTGGAAGAGCTCGAGGCCATGAGCCCGGACGAACGCTTCGCCTTCTGGCAGCGGGAACTGTCCCACTGCATCCGCTGCAACGCCTGCCGCAACGCCTGCCCGGTCTGCGGTTGCGTCAAGTGCGTTTTCGACAACCCGGCATCGACGATCGCCGGCAAGGCCAACGCCGAAGAGTTCGAGGACAAGATGTTCCACATCATCCGCGCCTTCCACGTCGCGGGCCGCTGCACCGACTGCGGCGAATGCAGCCGCGCCTGCCCGCAGTCGATACCGCTGCATTTGTTGAACAGGAAATTCATCAAGGACATCAACAGGATTTACGGTCCCTTCCAGTCCGGCGAAAATGCCGAAGGCATCTCGCCCTTGACGGAATACAAGACCGGCGACATCGAGCCTGGCGAGGTCTTCAGCTATGGGGGTGGAAACTAATGCGGAAAATACCTGTAGAAAAACTCCCGCTCGTCTATGCCGCCCTTGACGCGGAAAGACAGCTCTGGTTGCCGATAAAGAAAGACGGCCGAGTCGAGTTCGGCCTATGGTCGCAGGACGCGGAAGTATATCTGAGCGGCAAGACGGGAAAAAGCGGCAAGGACTTCTTCTCCCCGCAGACGGAGGACATCGTTTCCTTCCATTCCAAGGGCAAGGAAATCTCCATCGTCGAAAAAGCCCGTCCCGATGCGCCGTTTGTCGTCTTCGCCATGCGCGGCTGCGACGCCGCCGCCATGGACGTCCTGGACACCGTTTTCCTCGCGGAACCCAAGGACAGCTTTTACGAAGCGCGCCGCAACGCCGGTACCATCGTCACCCTCGCCTGCGGCGATCCGGATGAGAGCTGCTTCTGCACCACCTTCGATATCGATCCGGGAAAGCCTTCCGGCGACGTGACTGTCTGGATTGCCGGAGACACTCTCTACTGGCAGGACAACACGGAAAAAGGCAAAAAGCTGACCGAAGAGCTGTCCAACATTCTAGAAGACGCCGGAGCCGAAGGCGAAGCGGCTGTCAAAAAGAAGCAGGGAGAAATCGCCTCGACAATGGAGGCGATGCCTCTCCACGGCTTGAAAGCGCCGAAGGTCTCGGCGGAAGAGCTGTCCTCCTGGTTCGATTCGCCGAACTGGCAAAAAATGTCCGAAGCCTGCCTCGGTTGCGGCACCTGCACCTTCGTCTGCCCGACCTGCCAGTGCTACGACATCCAGGACAAGCCAATGGCCGACGGCGGCATTCGCCGCTTCCGCTGTTGGGACTCGTGCATGTATTCGGACTTCACACTGATGGCGCACGGCAACCCGCGCACCACGCAGTTGCAGCGCTATCGCCAGCGCTTCATGCACAAGTTGGTCTATTTCCCGCAGAACAACGACGGCTCATACAGCTGCGTCGGCTGCGGCCGCTGCGTCGAGAAGTGTCCCTCTGCGCAGAACATCGTCAAAGTCATCAAGGCAATGAGTTAAAAAGTTAAAAACAAAGAGCGAAGAGTGAAGAGTTAAAACTCAATTCACTCTTAACTTTTCACTCTTAACTCGTAACTTTTTCGGAGGCGTCCATGAGTTCATGCAGCTGCAACTCGAAAAAAGACATGCTTATCCCGGTTCTTGGCGTGGTGACGCACATCAAGCAGCAAACGCCCGACGTCCAGACCTATCGCGTCACTGCACCACAGGGCGGCGTCTGCTTCGCGCACCAACCCGGGCAATGCGCCATGCTTTCCATACCCGGCGTCGGCGAGGCCATGTTTTCCATAACATCATCTCCGACCAACACCGAATACATGGAATTCAGCATCAAGAAAACCGGCCTTCTCACCGACTGGCTGCACGAAATGGAGCCGGGACAGCAGATAACCATCCGCGGCCCCTACGGCAACAACTTCCCGGTCGAGACGGAGTTGAAGGGCAAGGACCTCCTGTTCATCGCCGGCGGCATCGGCCTTGCGCCCCTGCGGTCCGTGATCAACTACGTCAGGGACAACCGCGCCAACTACGGCAAAGTGGACATAGTCTATGGTTCCCGCAGTTCAGCCGATCTTGTCTACCTTGACGAAATCAAGAACGAATGGGACGGTAAAAACGGCGTCAACGTCCACCTGACGGTCGACCGCGAGGAAGACGGCTGGGACGGGCACGTCGGATTCGTGCCGAATTACGTGAAGGAACTCGCCTTCACCGCCGACAAGACCGCCCTCGTTTGCGGACCGCCGATCATGATCAAGTTCGTTCTCGCGGCATTGCAGGAAATGGGGTTCGCCAAGACCCAGGTCTTCACCACCCTCGAACTCAGGATGAAGTGCGGCATCGGCAAGTGCGGCCGCTGCAATATTGGATCCAAATATGTCTGCCGCGACGGCCCGGTTTTCCGTTGCGACCAGTTGGATGAAATGCCTGACGAATACTAATCGACACTATTGGGTTTTAAATAATAGTTGACCCTTCCCTGGCGCTTTTCGGCATGTACCAGTTGTGCCGTAAAACGCAACAAGGAACCAACCATTATTCAAAAAACGCTAGCATTAAAGGATTGGGTATATAATGGAAGACATGGTGCACGTACATATCATGGGCAAGCGCTACGAAGTGCCCGGCACTCTCACCATAATGGGTGCCATGGAATACGCCGGATACCATCTGGTGCGCGGATGCGGCTGCCGCAACGGCTTCTGCGGGGCCTGCGCCACCATCTACCGCGTCCCCGGCGACCGCGAACTCAAAGTCTGCCTCGCCTGCCAGACGACGGTTGAAGAAGGCATGTATATCGCCACCTTGCCCTTCTTCCCGCTGGTGAAGGAACTTTACGACATCGAAAAGGTCCGCCCGACCCAGCAGATCATGATGCAGCTTTATCCCGAAATCTACAGCTGCATCGGCTGCAACGCCTGCACCAAGAGCTGCACGCAGGACCTCAAGGTCATGCAGTACATTGCCCACGCGCAGCGCGGCGAATACGAACAGTGCGCAGAGGAATCCTTCGACTGCGTCATGTGCGGCGTCTGTTCCTCGCGTTGCCCCGCCGGCATCTCCCACCCGCAGGTCGGCGTCCTCGCTCGCCGCCTTACCGGCAAATACCTTGCCCCCAAGTCGGAACACCTGGAAAACCGGGTCAAGGAAATCGAAAACGGCGACTTCAACGAGCTGGTCCAGGCGCTTATGGGCAAAAAGCCGGAAGAACTGCGCGAACTGTACAATACCCGGGAAATCGAAGCATAGGCTGAGGAGTCGAAAATTGTATACGCAAGAGATGCTGGACCTTATTGGCAGCAAAATTGAGCCGGCCCGCAAGCAAAACATGGCGAACATTCCCCAGCGCATGACGGCCGAGGAAAAGAGGGCGCTCCTGGACGAGTTCCACCCGGACTACCGCCCGGATAAATTCACCACCCTCACCATTGGTCCGAACAAGGGCGAAAAAGTCCCTCTCGAACTTGCCGCCCTGCTGCAGGCCAAGAGCCGGGTCGCCGGGATGGACATCGACCTCAACAATCCCGATTATGACGTCGACGTCCTGGTCATTGGCGGCGGCGGTTCGGGGAGCTCGGCCGCAGTCGAAGCCAACGCGGCGGGCGCATCCGTCATGATCGTCACAAAACTCCGCCTCGGCGACGCCAACACCATGATGGCCGAGGGCGGCATCCAGGCGGCGGACAAGGAAAACGACTCCCCCGCACAGCACTACCTCGACGCCTTTGGCGGCGGCCATTTCGCCGCAGTCCCAGAACTCCTGCGCAAGCTGGTCACCGACGGCCCCGGCGCTGTGAAGTGGTTGAACGACCTCGGCGTCATGTTCGACAAGGACGCCAAGGGCAACATGATCACCACCCACGGCGGCGGCACATCCAGGAAACGCATGCATGCGGCGAAGGACTATTCCGGCGCCGAAATCATGCGTACCCTCAGGGACGAAGTCTACAACCGCAAGATCCCGGTCGTCGACTTCACCGCAGCCATCGAACTGATCCTCGACGACGGCGGCAAGGCCTGCGGCGCGGTGCTGATGAATATGGAAACGGAAGAAATCCTGGTCGCACGGGCGAAGACGGTCGTCCTCGCCACCGGCGGCGCGGGAAGGATGCACTACCAGGGCTTCCCGACCTCGAACCATTACGGCGCGACGGCGGACGGGCTGGTCCTCGCCTACCGGGCCGGCGCGCGACTCCTCTACCAGGACACCCTGCAGTACCACCCGACCGGCGTCGCCTACCCGAACCAGATTTTCGGCGCACTCGTCACGGAAAAGGTTCGTTCGCTCGGCGCGATGCTTATCAACCGCGACGGCATTCCGTTTGTACACCCGCTGGAGACGCGTGACGTCTCGGCCGCCTCCATCATCCGCGAATGCAACGCCCGCGGCAAGGGCATCGCCACTCCGGAAGGCTTTGGAGTCTGGCTTGACACGCCGATGATCGAAATCATACACGGCGAAGGCGCGATCGAAAAACGCATCCCCGCCATGCTCAGGATGTATTCGAAGTACGACATGGACATCAGGAAAAACCCGATCCTCGTCTACCCGACCCTGCACTACCAGAACGGCGGCATCCGCATCACCCCGGACGGCCAGTCGGACATCGAAAACCTCTTCATCGCCGGCGAGGCGGTCGGCGGCATCCACGGCCGCAACAGACTGATGGGGAATTCCCTCCTGGACATCATCGTCTTCGGTAGGAACGCCGGCCAGCAGGCATCGGCAAAGAGCAGGAAGGTCACGATCGGCAAGCCGAACCTCGACCATGTCGGCAAATTCGCCAAGGAATGCCAGGATGCCGGGGTCGTCTCGGACAAGGTGTCCCCGCTGCTATTGCCGACCTACACCCACAGGAAAGAAGAAGCGATCGCATAGAACCCCGTAGTACGTCTCCATCATATAAATGAAGGCCCCGGCGATTTGCCGGGGCCTTTTTCTTCTCTATTTCATCGGTAGTCGAGCAAGATTTTCAATGCGTTGCACGTACGCCCAACGGAACTCCCAGCGCTCTCGATATTTTCAGTATCGTTTCAAAGCGCGGCTTTGACCCGGGGGATAAAGTTTTGTACAGGCTTTCACGCCCAAGGCCGGTATCCTTGGCAAGCTGGGTTATGCCGCGGGCCTTTGCGACATCCGCCAGTGCGGCGAGGAAAACGTCAGTGTCGGGATCTTCCAAAGCCGCAGCAAGGTATTCGGCAATCACTTCCTCGTTGTCGAGGTGTTCTGCAACGTCGAATTTGCTGATTTTAATCATGGCCCTTGCTCCTTGACTGCCTTCCATATCGCCTTCGCACGTGTTATATCGCGTTTTTGAGCAGCTTTGTCGCCCCCAGCGAGAAGAAGGTAGACCACCTCGCCGCGTTGAGCATAGTATACCCGATATCCCGGTCCAAAGTGGATGCGCATTTCTGAAATACCACCGCCCACGGAACCGCAATCGCCGAAGTTACCCGATTCGGCGGCGACGATCCGAGTGAGGATCCGAGCGCGACTTTTTTGATCCTTTAACGCGTCCAGCCATTTCCGAAAACCATCTGTTTTCTCAATGATAATCTTCATCCTGCAATTGTATCCAATCGAATACAGAAATCAACAATCTTTGGCATCATAGTTCCCTACTGCGACAGAAATCCGGTGACGTCCGCAAGGTAGAAACTGCTGCCGCCGTCTTCTTCCAGGCCGACCCAGGTCTGGCGTGGAGGATTTTTGGGGATGCGGAGCTCGACCGTCTCATAGCGTGCGTCCGGGCGTCCGCGCTCCTCCTGCGACAGGCCGCGAATAGTCACCGGCAGCGGGGACGACTCCTTCATCTCGCCTTTGCGGAGGAAGAAGGGACGCAGGCTTATTTCATTGCGGCGGCGGTTGGTTCCTGACGGGAACCAGCGGATCTTCAATTGCAGCGTAACGAAATACGGGTCGTCCGAACGCTCTAGTTCCACCACATCCACATCGAGGTCAGTCCTCAGCGGGAACTTCAAGTACAACATCATATCGGCCGGTGGGCTGGCATTCACCGTCATCCGCACCTGCGCCAGTTTTTCCGCCGATTTGTCGGAACCGGAACGGTCGACCTTCTGGACCGGGCTGTTGGGGTCGGGGCTTGCCGTGTAGCGCAGGCGATAGGGGGCGAAGTTCGGGGTGACCGGAGCAAGGTTGGCCCGGAGTTCCTCCGGGGTGACCGTCCAGCCGTTTTCCATCGCACCGTCGGCTTCGCGGGCGGCGTATTTCATCCGGAACAACAAGGGAGCCTGCATGGCAAGATGGTTGACCACTTCCAGCATTTGCGTTTGCGGGCGATTGACGGCCATCACGGGCGGGTTCGGGCCGACTCGCACACTCATACGGGTCAAGGCCATCGAGGCGCTCAGGCCGGTGATGAACATCGGCGTCCTGCTGACCGGGATGGCGGAGGGGAGCGGCTCCGAATTTCCCGCCCAGTCAACCATCGACAGCGGCGGACCGTTGGCGATCTCCACCCTGGGGAGATTCCTCACGCCGCCCGCCTCGTTGTGCCAGAGCGCTATCACCGCCTGGTCCGACCCGGAACGACGGAACACATGCGCTTCATACGGCTTTAGCAACCCCAGCGGGCCAAGATAAGTCGCGCCTTCGAGCATATCGCCAATCACCCGCGCGGCAAGGAACACCGGCCTTGCCATCGTGGAGATGCTCGGTTTTGCCGTTACGCTGTTCATGCGGAGCAGACCGCGGTTCGGGTCGTACAATTCGCCGAGAAAAACGATCTCAGGGGACAGCACCGACGCATAGATGGCACGCCGCATCATCTGTTCAAGCTGGCTGCGTTCTTCCGCCGAATCCGGTTCAGGCGAAAGTATGCGCGGTGCCGGCAGGGTGAGCCAGACGCCACGCTGATCCTTTTCCCTGTCTTTGGCCTCCAGCGGGTCGGCGGGCGGCGGCGGTGCGAGCGCGGTAAGCACTGCGGGGGGATAGGTCGGCCCCCTCGCCTGCTGGAACTGGGCGTACAGCCAGGGGAAAAACCTCGCCGCGTCAAGCCATACCTTGGCTGGCGGGTCGCGTTCCGAGGAAAATCCGCCGATTATGCCGAATTCCTCGGGAAGCCGGGCATTGCCCGGCGAGTCGAGTCGAACGTTCCAGGTCATCGGCATGCCGCCGGCGAATTGGGCCAGGGTGGCGAGAAATCTTCCGAATGAACCTGCCGGATCGAGATGGGCGACGGAATTGTCCGCATCCTTGCCCCATTGCCATCCATCCATGAACATACCGAGGCGGTTGCCCGCCTCCATCAGGAGGGTCTCGAAAGCATCAGGGTATTCGGTGACGGCGGTACTGAGATTGGCGTTGTCGAACATGTCGGCAGGCGGGGCGACAATGCCGGTAACCTTGATGCCCGCAGGCCGAAGGCGGCGGATTTCGTCGCCAAGGAGATTGTAATAGGTATTGCCGTCACGGTCGCGGTTATAGCTGTCAAGCCAGGGGACGATCTTCACCTGGCGGACGCCAAGAATCTCCAGGGCGCTCCTCAGGAACGCCGGACTCTCCAGGGTTGCCATGGGCGGCGCGCCAGCGATAACGCCGAACATCGGCTTTTCCGATTTTGCGTCCAATCCGGCGACCTGCCGCGACGGCTTGGTGATGGCAAGGGAGCGCGTGGTATCGGCGAGAAGCAGGTTGTCGGCGTCATAAATGCGGAGATTTATGTAATAGACGCCGAACTTGCTGCTGGGGATGACAATGCGTTCCTCCGATTTGTTTTGCGCGTCGATGGTGAGCGGCCTCGGAGCGACATCGGCCCGGCCCACCGGCTGGTTGAGGACGTCGGTGATGACAACGCGCCGGGAATAGCGTTTGCCCCGGAAAAATCCGGGATTGTTCGGATCGGGGACATTGTCGATGAGGCCGGAATAGAAAATATCGACCGCGGTATCCGCTCCCACCTCCGTGACGCTCGCCATAACGACGCGGGGGAGAGCCTTGAGGCGGACGTCATCGAACCATATGCTGCCGTGGCGGGAAACGGAAACGGCCTCGTCATCCTTGTCCAGGATGATGAAAAGCCGCGCCGCATTCGCTTCCGGCGGCGGATTCGAGACCAGCAGCTTTCGCGGATTGACGGCCCAATCCGTTTGCCCCGGAAGGAAGTTGGGAATTTCGTCCTGGCGAAGGTACTGGGTGGCGGCATCATCGACGCGTATCCACTCGATACCGGCCCTGATCACGCCGCCCATAATATTTTCGTCGCGTTCGCGCAGTGAAAATTCATAGGAAAGATTCGGATCGACCAGGACGGGGGCACGGGTGCGCACACCGACCCGGGAACCGTCGAAGGACATGTGGAGGACATGGTTGTCCGCGTCGCGGTACGCGCCGGACAGAAACGGGCTTCGGTCCGGAACGATGGAAATGGTGTTTATAAGGTATTCTGGGAAACCAACGGCGCGGATCGGTTCCCAAAAATCCGGCCAGCCGTCGCGGTCGAGATCGGCCGACTCGGGCATGGGGATGCCGGTGTCGGGATCGCGGCGGTTTTCAAAATCGTGGGACAGTATGCTTTGGGCCAAGCGGTTGCGGTCGGTGACTGAAACCGTCTCCTGCAGACCATAGACGCGTTCCCCGGCATGCAAGGGATGCATGGCGAGAAGGCAAAGCAGCAGGGTGAAAATGCGAAAGCTGTCGGTCATGTGCATAAAACAAGGATACATGTAGGCACGGCGGACTCAACTGTTTTTGTGTTTTCGCCGAAAAATAAGCCTCCCGCGAACGGGAGGCCTGTCGGTTCTTTTTAGCCGGTGCGAAAAACATTACCAGCCGGCGGCTTCGATCTTGGCGATGATGTTGTCGACCGTCATGCCGCACTTCTTGGCGACTTGTTCCGCGGGTCCGCTGTAGCCGAAGTCGTCGAGGCCGACGAAAATGCCGGAGTCGCCGAGGATACCTTCCCAGCCCTGAACGATGGCCGCTTCGATGACGACGCGCTTTTTGAGGCGCTTGGGGAGGATTTTCTTCTTGTAGCCTTCGGCCTGCAGCTTGAAGGCTTCGAGGCACGGCGCGGAAATAACCCTGACCGCCTTGCCGCGTTCGCGGAGGATTTTCGCCGCCGCGAGGGCGAGATGGACTTCGCTGCCGCTGGCGATAAGAAGGATGTCGGCCTGTTTGCCTTCTTCCGGATCAAGAATGTACATGCCCTTCAAAGCTTCCTTCGCCGGAGCGAAGACGGTGCGGTCGAGGGTCATCAGGTTCTGGCGGGTCATGGCAAGGCAGGTCGGGCCGTCCTTGCGTTCGATCGCCGACTGCCAGGCGAAGACTGCTTCATTCGCGTCGGCCGGACGCCAGACATTGACGCGCGGAATCGCCCTCAGTGACGCGAGGTGTTCGACCGGTTCGTGGGTCGGACCGTCTTCACCGACATAAATGCTGTCGTGGGTGTAGACGAAGATGGTGCGCTGGTGCATCAAGGCGGCCATCCTGACGGTCGGACGCATATAGTCGTGGAAAACAAGGAACGTGGCGCAATAGGGGATAAACCCGCCGTGCAGCGCCATGCCGTTGGCGATGCAGCCCATGGCATGTTCGCGGACGCCGAAGTGGATGTTGCGGCCGAGGAACGCGCCGGGGCCGATGAATTCGGGGAACTGGCCGGTCTTGATCTCGGTGTTGTTGGAGGGGGCGAGGTCGGCGGAACCGCCGACGAGTTCCGGCAGGACAACACCCAGCTGGTTCATGATCTCGCCGCCGCTGGCACGGGTGGCGATGGCCTTGCCGGCGGGGAATTCCTGGACAGACTGCTTCCACTGCTTCGGCAGTTCGCCGGCGTAGACGCGCTGGAGCTCGCGGGCGGTGGAGCGGTGCTTTTTGTCGTAGGACGCGAAAAGGTCGTTCCACTGTTCCCTGATAGCGCCCCATTCGCCGCGCCTGACGTCGAAGTAGTCATAGACGTCCTGCGGCACCTGGAAGGTATCCGCGGACCAGCCGATGGCAGCCTTGGCGGCCTTGATTTCGTCTTCGCCAAGAGGCGCGCCGTGGGTCTTGTGGGAGCCTTCCTTGGTCGGCGAGCCCTTGCCGATCTTGGTGTGGGCGACGATGAGGCTGGGACGGGTCTTTTCGTTCTGGGCGTTAATGATCGCCTGGGTGATGGCTTCGATGTCGTGGCCGTCGATGTCCTGGACATGCCAGCCAAGGGCTTCGTAGCGCATGTTGACGTTTTCCGAAAAGGCAAGGCTGGTGCCGCCTTCGATGGTGATTTCGTTGTCGTCGTAGATGGCGATGAGGCGACCGAGCTTCAGGTGGCCGGCAAGGCTCGCCGCTTCGTTGGTGACGCCTTCCATGTGGCATCCGTCGCCCATGAGGGTGTAGGTGTAGTGTTCGATAATGTCGAATTTGGGGGTGTTGAACACTTCGGCCTGCATGCGTTCGGCGATTGCCATGCCGACAGCCATGGAGAAACCGGCGCCGAGGGGTCCGGCGGTGGCGTCACAGCCGGGGACATCGCCGAATTCCGGGTGGCCGGGAGTGCGGGAGTCGAGCTGGCGGAACTGTTTAAGGTCTTCCAAGGTTAGGAAACCCTGTAGGTGGAGCATGGAGTACAGGAGCATGGACGCGTGGCCAGCGGAAAGGACAAAGCGGTCGCGGTTCATCCACCTGTCGTCCTTGGGGTCGATCCTGAGGAAGCGGGTCATAAGGACCGCCGCAATTTCAGCCATGCCCATAGGCGCGCCAGGGTGACCGGAATTGGCCTTCTGGACGCCGTCGGCGGAAAGGAAACGTATGGTATTGGCGATTTTAGCCGTCAATTCAAGGGAAGGCGGCTGGAGTGTCAGGGCTGGCGTTTCCGACATGTTGGATCTCCTGGGTTGTAAACCAAAACATATAAAAAATCACAGCGACTGCGGCAATAACCGCGTCGCTACTTATTGGGCCGTGCTACTTCGGCCTCAGTACATATTTTAGAACAATCGGGACTTAAGTCAATACAAAGCAAAAAAACTCCCCCCGGCACATTGGCGCGCCGGGGATTTTCTCTATTTACATGTATTACAAGAAGTTACTCGCCAAAGATCAGCCGGTCGAGGTTGAGTGAGCGCATAAGGACGAGAAGCATTATCAAGGGCGAGGCGTATTTGATCATAAAGCGCCAGAATCCGGCAAAAGGCAGGCGCTCCTGGCCGTCGTTGGTAATTTCGGCGAATGCCTTCTCCAATCCCCAGGAATAGCCTATGAAAATACAGGTAAAGAGCCCGGCGATGATCATAAAGACGTTTTGGGAGATATAATCGCAGAAATCAAAGAAGTTAAGGTTGAATAAGGAGAAATTTTCCAATCCGGCGAATCGGAGGAATCCCAGGACAGCCTTGTCGGAAATCAGGCCGAAGGACAACGAACACGGGACCGAGAAGATCAACGTCAGCACGCCGATGATGAAAACCGCCTTGCGGCGCTTTATCTTGAGGTTGTCGATGCAATAGCTGATGCTGACTTCCAGAAGCGACAGATTGGAGGTGATGGCGGCGAGGAACAGCAGGCAGAAGAAGATAAGGCCGAACAAAATGCCGAAAGGCATCTTGGCAAAGATCATCGGCAGGGTCACAAAGGTGAGGGTCGGTCCCTGCGTCGGGTCGACGCCAAAGGCGAATACCGCCGGAAGAATGCACAACCCGGCCATGATCGCGGCAAGGGAGTCCAGTATCGGTACAGTGAATGCGGCCTTGACTATGCTGTTTTTCTTCTGCATATAGCTGGAATAGGTGATCATGATCCCCATGCCGAGGCTCATCGACCAGAACATCTGCCCCATAGCATCCATGACAGTGGAACGGTTGAACTTCGACCAGTCGGGATAGAGGAGGAAACGCACACCCTCCGCCGCTCCCGGCAGGGTGAGTGAACGGATGATCATGGCGGCGAGCAGGATAAACAGCAGCGGCATCATCACTTTGCTGAATCGTTCAATACCGCGTTCCACGCCGCGGTAAAGGACGACGAGGCTGAGGAACAGGAACACCGCGCCCCAGATCAGTGGTTCATACGGGTTGGAGATGAAGGTGGAGAATGAACTCTCCGAATCTGCCGGAAAACCCTCTGAAATGTAGATGATAAAACGGAACAGATAGGCCAAAACCCAACCGCCGATAATAGAGTAGTAAAACGGTATGATGAAAGCGGACAATACCCCCAGCACCCCGACAAACTTGAAGCGCTTGTCCAGGGTGTTGAAAGCGCCTATTGGGTTGAGGCGGGTATGCCTGCCGATGGCGAACTCGCCCATGAGCAACGGAACACCGGCGATGAAAACAAATATAATGTATGTGAGAAGAAATGACCCACCGCCGTTTTTCCCCGCCATGTACGGGAACTTCCAGAGGTTCCCGAGACCGACCGCCGAGCCGGCCGCAGCCATGAGAAATCCGAATGAACTGCCGAATTGCGCCCGTGATTCACTAGCCATACCATCCCCCATTTACATATATGATGCACCATCAATCATCGATCGGAAAGCTCCGATACACCTGTCGATGCACCTGGAGGAAGAACTCCAGGGCATCATCGTTGAACAATGTCGAAACAAACATGGCGTGGAATGGCGACGGCGGGAGATAAATTCCGCTTGCCAACATCATTTTATGGTAATTGCGGTACATATCCAGGTTGGTTTTGCTGACATCGTCCAGGTTGTTCGCCTCGGTTATGCCGAACTGCAGCGAGGACATGGAACCGCAGCGGTTGTACACATAGTCGTAGCCGACATTTCTCAGATTTTCCCTGATGCCGCCGTCCAGCGCCGCCGACATTCTTTCCAGGTCGGGATAAGGATTGTCCCTGGCGATAATCTCCAGGGATTTTATGGCAGTCGCCGTGGACAACGGATTACCAGAAAATGTGCCGGCCTGAAACACGTCCCCCAGGGGAGCCAGAAGGTTCATTATTTCCCGGCGGCCGCCATAGGCGGCAATGGGCATGCCGCCGGACAGAACTTTCCCAAGCACAGTCAAATCCGGCGTGATCTGGAACAGCCCTGTCGCACCGTGCTTGCCAAGCCGGAAGGCGGTGACCACCTCATCGAAAACCAGGAGCGCCCCGTGCGCGTCGCAGAGTCGGCGGATGCCTTCGAGAAAGCCCGGCTGCGGCAAAACCACTCCCATGCAGGCTGTCACCGGTTCGATAATGACCGCCGCGACAGCGCCGGGATTGTCTGTGAACAGTTCCTCGACCGAGCCAAGATCATTGTAGCGCGCGATCAGGGTATCCTTGATCGCATTGTCGGGCACGCCGGCACTGGAAATGCTGCCGCAGATAAAGGCTGTGGATTTTTGCGAGACGAGGAAACAATCGGCATGGCCATGATAGCAGCCTGCGAATTTGATGAATTTGTCGCGGCCTGTCGCCGCCCGCGCCATGCGGATGGCGCTCATCGCCGCTTCAGTTCCCGAATTGACCAAGCGGATTTTTTCCATGGCCGGCATCTGACGCCGGATCGCTTCGGTGAGGAGGATTTCGTTGTAATGGCAGGCGCCGAAGGACTGCCCGTCGCGGGTGGTTTTCCTTACTTCCTCTATTATTTCCGAATTGGAATGACCGAAAAGGAGCGAGCCCCAGGAGCCGACCATGTCGAGATAGCGCATGCCGTCGGCATCGATGATAAAGGTGCCTTCGCCTTTGACTATATAGGGAGGGGAGCCGCCGACAAGCTCGAATGCCCGTGTCGGCGAATTTACTCCGCCCGGCATCAATTCCTGCGCCCGCTTAAACCACTTGCGGCTCATGCTCATAGGATCCCCCCGACTCAATTAGCAATTAGTAATCGACAATTGATAATTGACAGTATCGGTAACGCCCCCCTATTGCCGTTTCTCTAGCCTCTCCGACGCCCTGACCTCGGCATAATGCTTGGAAATTTCCTCCTCCTCCTCATGGCGGATGATGCGCGTCGTGCGGCCGATGTCGATGACCGGCATTTCCCTGCCTTTCTGGCGGACCGTATCGCGGAGCCGCGCGAATGCCTCGCCGTATTCCGCGAACTTGTCGCCGAGATAGAGCCGCCTGGCGTCCTCGTCTTCCACCAGCTCCTGGGGGGAACCGTGTTTAAGCACCTTCCCGTCCCGGATAATATAGGCGCGGTCGACAATGGTGAAGGTCTCGAATACGTTGTGGTCGGTAATAAGGATGGAAATGCCTCGTTGCTGGAGGCTGTAGATGATTTTTTGGATATCCTCGCACGCCCTCGGATCGACGCCGCTGAAGGGTTCATCCAGAAGAAGGATGTTCGGGCTGGCAACCAGGGCGCGGCAGATTTCCAGCCTGCGCCGCTCGCCGCCGGAAAGGGTATGGGCAAGGCTTTTCGAGAGGCGAGCCAGGTTCATGTCCCCCAAAAGCTCCTGGAGTCGCTCGCGCCTTCCCCGCCTGGTTAGGTTCTGCGTTTCCAGGATAGCCATGACATTGTCTTCGACGGTCATGTTCCGGAAAATCGACGGTTCCTGGGAAAGATATCCCATGCCGTGGCGCGCGCGCTTGTACATGGGCAGCTTGCTGATATCTTCGTCAATCAGCTTCACATGCCCCGCTTCCGAGCGGATAATACCCATAACGATACGGAACGTGGTTGTCTTCCCCGCCCCGTTCGGTCCGAGCAGGCCGACGATCTCACCGCTGGACACATGAAAATCGACGCCGTCGACGACGCGACGGTTGCTGTATGTTTTTACCAGACCTTTGACTTCCAATAACGGCATTGCCGTAACCTCCGTGGTGGATAAACAGGGAAACGCCGCGACGGGGCGTGTCCTCAACCTTCTATTTTGCGATGGATGGCCCTTAATGCAAGCATTTGTTCATATATCGACTGAAAACTCGCAGGTTCCCTCAAGAAAACCGTAGCGGACGGCCGATAAAATAAATGGACCGGGTTTTGTGGATCACTCTCCCGGCAAGTCAAATTCGCTTTTCATGGCATGTAGACAATTGTCTCAGGTTTACTTATGGATAAAAAAATACTGCTTATCGGACACGAAAAGGTCGCCGGGCTTGCCCTCGCCGCCATGGCGATCCAAAACGACCTGACGCCGGCGGCGTCAGCCTGGGGCCGCTTCAACATAAAAGACCTTGGCCGCCGCAACCGGCCGAACCTGGTCGTCGCGGCGATGGACACCTTCCCGGGCGAATC
>DAIOFH010000076.1:0-18945 GCA_036745875.1 Planctomycetota bacterium
TTGCAAATAATGAATCAATTTGACCGGAGTTATCATTTTCGATAGAAATTCATAAATAATTCCAAAATTTGCATAAAAATAATTCGTATTAAAACATTGATAATACATTATAAGTATATCGAGCATAAATCGGCAACTAAAACAACTTTATCGGTCAAAATGAGTCGTTTTATCCTTGACAAAACGAACTTCTGTTGGTAGGATACTTTTATAACAGTTAATTCAGTTTATGCAGTTGGTCTTCCAAACACAGTAACTGCTTCAGCATGTTTACCGTAAGCTTGGCGTCACACTCACTGCCACCTCTCATATTCAGCCCACTTGTTAGCCAGGCACATGATCCCTTTTTAAGGGTCGTTCTCAAATAGGACTCATTCGGCGTATGCATTTTGGTGATCGATTCGCCAAAAGCTCCGCCATGGTTGCGGTATGTTCCGCATTTCCGGCGAGCGTCCAGTCCTCGACTGGCCTGGTCACGTATGGAATTTTGCGAAATGCCGTACGCTCGTCGATGCTTGGAAAAAGGACGTTTTCCGCAAGTCCGGGTGGCGGCCCGGCTTTACTCGTGCCGAAGTTGGGCCGCATCCGGATCGCATCTCTTGTAAAACATGAATTGTTTAACGACGTAACGTTCAACTTCGTCAATAGTGTGACGAAGACGCTACCCGTGTTGCTAATGAGGAGATAAAAGATGGAGCAGGACAGCGTGATCGACCTGAGTCAGCGCATGATCCCTTCGGGTGAAGTGAATTTCAAGTTCGAATTGGATTTGCGGGACGCCAAAATTTCAATGCCGCAATTGAACTATGACGACGATATCTGGTACAAGATCGGCTATGTCAGCATGTGCACCCACAACGGAACGCACATCGAATGTCCGTATCACCATCTCGCGGACGGCGAGGATCTGGTCTCCATGCCGATCAGCCGACTGATCGGGAATCTCGTTCTTCTTGATTTCGCGCACAAGACGGTGAACGACACCATCACACTTGAGGATTTCAAGCAATACGACGCGAAAATCAAGGCCGGCGACATCGTCTTTATCCGCACAGGCCAGGACAAGCTGTTCCGGACCGAAAACTGGTGCGACTATCCCTACATCACCATCGACGCCATCAAGTGGTTGATCGAAAAGAAGATCGGTTGCCTCGGTACCGATGCTGCCGGCATCGAGGATGTCCTTGCCCATAACCAGCCCGGACACGTAACCCTATTCAGGGGTAATATTCCGCTGGTCGAGTCGCTGACCAACCTAGACAAGGTCGTCGAGGGCGAATTCATGGTTTTCATTCTTCCTCTTCCCATCGAAAAATGCGACGCCAGCCCGGTTCGCATCGTCGCGGTAAAGAAAAGCGCACTCCGAAAAGCATTGCAGTAGCGGTCAATCCCAGGTTCCGGGATGAGCGGTTTTTAAGTGGTACCCGGCTCCTTGTTGCGCCTTGCGGCATAACCGGGATATGCCGGAAAGCTCCGAGGAACGGGTCATATGCATATCAAAAACGCAATAGGGTGAGGGGCATCCTTGCATTCCGATATGAAATGGACGCGTCAGGCGGCGTGGCCGCCTGACGGCACGGACACTATTTTAGTCATTGGAGGAAAAGAGATGAAGAAGTTGGCACTTATTGTTGCGGTGTGCGTTATGGTTCTTGCAGTGGGAAATGTCGGTGCAGGCGAAAACAAGATCCCGCCTCGTAACGGAAAAAACTATGTGATAGGCACCGTCCTCATTTCCGGGACCAACCCGCACTGCCAGATTTTCGAGGCTTCCTTCCGCCAGACGGTCAAATCGTATGGCGCAGAGCCGGTTGTGCTCGATGCCGACTATGACCCGGCAAAACTGATGAGCTGCATTTCCGACCTCATCGCGCAGGACGTCGACGGCATCGTCGTCGAAGCGTGCGACGCAGAGGCGCCGGTGACCGGCATCGCCGAGGCGCACCGGACCGGTATCATCACCACCGCGACAGACATGCTCGTCAACGTCAAGCAAGAAGACGGAATCCTTTTGTCCATGACCGGCACGGACAATTACAGCGCCGGCCTGCAGCTCGGGCAGGATTTCGTCAAGCGCGCCAACGGCAAACAGATGAATTATCTCATCATGGACATGAAGACCAACAGCTCCGCCGTCCAGCGCGTCGAAGGCTTCCTCGCTGCCGTTAAAGGCCACGACAATCTGAAGCTCTTGGACCAGCAGCAGCCGGTTCCGGAAACGCAGGAACAGAAAATGGCCCTTATGGACGCCTGGGTCCAGCAGTTCGACAAGATCGATTGCGTCTTCGCATTCCACGATCCCGCCGCCATCGCCTGCATCCAGTCCCTCGAAGCGGCGAACCGCCTGAAAGGCACGCTGATCTATTCCGTCGACGGCAACCAGGACGCCATCAAGGCGATCGCCGATGGTCGCATGACCGCGACGGCAAAACAGCAGCCTGACCAACTGGCCGCTCAGCCTGTCCACGATATTTTCAAAGCGATCCGTGGAGAACCCCTTGGCCACGATTGGCTCCAGCTGCTCCCCATTATTTACATCGACCAGTCGAATGCGACCAAGTACTTGGATTAAGCGGTACTTCTCTCCCCTTGGCTCCGCCCGGTTGTGTGCGGGCGGGGCCATACCGACAGTGTTTTTAAGCTTAGAGACGTTATATGAATGATACCATATTGACGATGCGGGCCATTTACAAGGCCTTTCCAGGCGTGAATGCGCTCAAAGGAGTCGACTTTGAACTCCGGGCAGGCGAGGTTCACGCGCTTCTCGGCGAAAACGGCGCAGGTAAATCAACATTGATGAAATGCCTCGCCGGTATTTACCCGATAGATTCCGGGTCGATCACTTTCGACAACCGGCAGGTGACCATAAATGAGGTATCGGATTCGCTCGAGCTCGGAATCAGCTTCATCCATCAGGAACTGGTGCTCGCGGATCAGCTCACAGTGGCGGAAAACATTTTCATGGGCCGGGAACCGGTCACAAACTTCCGCTTCATCGACAGGCGGAAAATGAATGCCGAGTCCCAACGCCTCATCGACATGCTTGACGGCAATTTCAATTGCTCCCTTCTGGCGGGTCTCCTCAGTACCGCGCAAAAGCAGATAGTGGAAATTGCCAAGGCACTGAGCATGAAGACCAAGATCCTTGTTATGGACGAACCTACCGCGACCCTCACCGACCGCGAGGTGGAAAAGCTTTTTGAACTTATCCTTAATCTCAAAAGGCAGGGGATTTCCATCGTCTATATCTCGCACCGCCTGGAGGAGATCTTCCGCATCTGCGACCGGATCACCGTGCTCAGGGACGGCGAGAACATAACCTCAGTCGATGTCCAGGGCACAGAAAAGGCAAACCTTATCCAGTACATGGTCGGGCATTCGCTGGACCAGTACTATGTCCGCAGCGACAAGGAAATCGGCGAGGTTATTCTTGATGCGGCGAACCTGTCGCGCGCCGACGGACGTGTCGAAAACGCCAGCTTCAATTTGCGCAAGGGGGAGATTCTCGGTTTTGCCGGGCTAGTCGGGTCGGGCCGGACAGAACTGATGCAAATGCTCTTTGGCATTGAAAGGCCGCTTAGCGGGACTATTTCCGTCAACGGGCGGCAGGTATCCGTAGGCAGCACGCCTGCGGCGCTTCGCCACGGCATAGGCCTGGTGCCGGAAGACCGGAAGCTTCAGGGCCTTATCCTCGAGAACACGGTGAAGTTCAACCTTACCCTTGGGGTTCTCAAGCAATTCATGCGGTTCGTCATGGTGAACTGGAAAAAAGAGGATGAGATAACCCGCCAGTATGTACGTCAATTGGCGATCAAGATTTCCACTCCGCTGCAGAAGGCGGTCAACCTTTCTGGCGGCAACCAGCAAAAGGTCGTACTGTCGAAATGGCTGGCCATCCTCCCGCAAATACTCATCCTCGACGAGCCGACTCGCGGCATCGACGTTGGAGCGAAATCCGAAATTTACGCTCTCATAGACCGCCTCGCCAAAAACGGGATAAGCATCATCATGGTCTCGTCCGAACTTCCGGAACTCGTCAATATGTGCGACCGGATTTATGTCATGCGCGAAGGCAGGATCAAGGCATGTCTCGACCATGAGGATTTTGACCAGGAACGAATTCTTCGCTTTGCCTTTGGAGTTGAAAAACAATGATGAACAACACTTCGCCGGCTCCATCCACCACTCGACTCGACGATCTGAAAGCAAGCGTCGGGAGCGCGCTACGCGTCAACCTTGGGGTATTGCTTGCATTTGTCGGGCTGTTTATCATCGCCTCCCTTGTTTCGCCGAAATTTCTCACTTTCGCCAACATCATGTCGGTGCTTAGAACCATATCGACGACGGCCATAGTCGCCTTTGCCATGACATACGTGATCATCACCGGCGGCATCGACCTTTCCGTCGGTTCGTTCATGACCTTGGCGGGATGCTTTACCACCGTCCTCATTATGGACTTCGGCATTCCGACCATGCCAGCCGTGGCCTTGGCCATGTGCGTCGGCCTGGTGTTCGGTTCGTTCAACGGCATAGTGATTACCAAACTGCGGATGCCGCCGTTCATCGTCACCCTGGCAAGCATGAATATTTTGCGCGGACTGTCGTACCTTTTGACTGGCGGGCGTCCCGTTATCATGACGGACAAGCTCTTCCCCCGAATCGGCGGCGGATTCTGGGGCCCGGTGCCGATGCCGGTCGTGTACACCGTCCTCGTGTTCGTGGTGCTCTGGGTATTATTGAATCGTACCCGGTTCGGCAGGCATATTTATGCCGTCGGGGGGAACCTCATGGCGGCCAAGTATTCGGGCATCATGACCGATAGAACCATCTTCGTCGCCTATGTCCTTACCGGCCTCACCGCTTCCTTTTCCGGCATCATCCTTTGTTCACGCCTGAATTCCGGGCAGCCCACGATCGGCCAGGGAGCGGAACTTGATGTTATCGCGGCTGTCATCGTTGGCGGCGTCAGCATCAGCGGCGGCTCGGGCACGCTGGTGGGAACGATGACCGGATGCATGATTATCGGCGTCATCAGCAACCTGCTTAACCTGGTAGGCGTGAATTCCTTTGTCCAATTGATCATCAAGGGCCTGATTATCATTCTTTCCGTTTATATCGATACGGTCAGGAAGGGAATGGGCCCGCGGAAAAAATAGAAAGACACTATTATGAAATACGGCACCCTATACGCGTACTGGACAAGCGAGTGGACGGGCGACTACAAGTATTTCGCCAAGAAAGTCGCGGGGTTGGGATTTGACGTTCTGGAGATATCCGCCGGAAGCCTCATACAAATGAGCGACAAGGATATCGGCGAACTCAAGGCTGTCGCCAAGGATTTGAATATCGAGATCACCTCCAACATCGGCCCGCCGAAGGATAAAGACGTCGGTTCCGCCGATCCAAAGGTGCGCCAGGACGGCATTGATTTCCTCACTGCCATTATGAAAGGAATGGACAAACTCGGATCGCGCCAGCTTATCGGCGTTCTCCATACCTTCTGGCCCAACGACTTCACGGATCTTGACAAAATGGCGATCTGGGCGCGCGGCGTGGAAAGCATGAAGACCCTCTCGAAGACCGCCTTCGACCTCGGTATCACCCTCGGCCTAGAGGTGGTCAACCGGTTCGAATCCCACATCCTCAATACTGCGGCGGAAGCGGTGCAGTTCTGTGAGGACGTGGATAACCCCGCTTGCCGGATACTCCTGGACACTTTCCACATGAATATCGAGGAAGACGATTTCGCCGACGCCATTCGCACCGCCGGACCACTGTTGACGCAGCTACACGTCGGCGAAGGCAACCGCAAACCGCCGGGGCAAGGCGAACTGCCCTGGAAAAAGATCGGCTCCGCCCTTAACGAAATCGGCTTTGACAGCTATGTCGTCATGGAACCGTTTGTCAAAATGGGTGGTCAGGTCGGCAAGGACATCAAGGTCTGGCACGACCTCAGCGATGGCGCGGACGAAGCTGTCCTTGACGCGAGAATCAAAAAGTCGCTCGAATTCCTCAGGGACGCTTTTACAAAATGAGAAGGGGAAGGCGATGGCAGAAGTGTGGGTGATGGGTGAACTGCTTTGTGAAGTCATGCGCCCGGAAGCCGGTACTCCCCTTGATCAGCCGGGGACATTTCTCGGGCCGTATCCCAGCGGCGCCCCAGGAATTTTCATCGACACCGTGGCGCGTCTCGGCCACAGCGCAGGCATTGTCGGTGGCGTCGGCAGAGATGATTTCGGCAAATGTCTTCTCGACCGCCTGAGGAAAGACGGCGTCGACGTCGGTCTGGTCGAGGAAGTGGAGGACGGCACGACGGGAGTGGCGTTTATCACCTATTTTGAAGACGGATCGCGGAAATTCCTCTATCACTTTCCCCACACGCCCGCCACCATGGCCAAGGCTCCGGACGTCAACCAGGCACGGTTCGCCGATACGCGTATAATCCATATCATGGGTTGCTCCATCATGGCGAAGGCGGAGTTCGGTGCGGAGATCGTCAAGTTCATGAAAGACCTCGCCGCCAAGGGGGTCAAGGTGTCGTTCGACCCGAATATCCGTCCTGAACTTTTGCGCAATCCGAAAAGTCTGGCTCGTGTGGCGGAGGTGGTCGAACTCTGCTCCCTGTTGCAGCCGGGTGAGGCGGAACTATTGAACCTTACCGGCCAAGCGACAATTGAAAAAGCGGTTGAGCATTGTTTCAAAAACCCGCGTCTCGAATGCATTGCCATGAAAAACGGTTCCAGGGGAGCGAGGATATTTTCCCGCGACAGGTCATTTGAACAGGCCATATATGATGTGGTGCCGTTGGATGCGACCGGGGCGGGCGATTGTTTTGACGCCGGTTTCATTGTCGGGCTTCTTGAAGGCCTTCCCCTGGAAGAATGCGCCAAAATCGCCTCTGCCGCCGCTGCGCTCAATACCGCCGCGTTCGGCCCAATGGAAGGACTGATAAGCAAGCAGACAGTCGAAAAAATGATCAACGGCGAGCGCTGATATTGGTATTACTCCTTCCCCTTTTCCTGGTACAGATGCACATCAATTTGCGGGAAGGGAATGCAGATATTGTGTTTCTGGAATAGCCTGTTGATATTCAGGCGGAGCGTGTGTTGGGTCGGCATACGGTCCTCGAGGCGTGCGGTATATACGCGGAGCTCGAAGTTAAGACTGCTGTCGGCCATGGCAACGAAATAAACCGAAGGCGCAGGGTCGTCCAGAATCGCCGCGATGGAATTGGCGGCCTTGAGAAGGAGCCTCTGGACAAGATCTGGGTCGGTTCCGTATGCCACGCCTACGGGAATGACCATCCTGGTGATTGTATCGGACAGTGTCCAGTTGATTACCCTGCCGGTTACCAGCTCCTTGTTCGGAATTATCAATTCACGCCTGTCGCCATCAATAATGGTGGTGGTGCGGATATTTATGCGGGTGATGGTCCCGTCTGCACCGCCGATGGTGACCAGATCGCCGACTCGCACGGGACGCTCGAACAGCAGTATGATACCGGAAACAAAATTGAGGATAATTTCCTGCAGGCCGAATCCCAGCCCCACGCTGAGGGCGGCGACTAGCCACTGCGCGTCCGACCAGGCGACCCCCAGTTCCTGGGCGGCCCAGATCACGCCGATGCCGAACATTAGATACCTGACCAAGGACAACGTCGCCATGCGTGTGCCGCGCTCGGTCGGGTTCCAGCCGAAAAAGCTTAAATTGATCCACGCTCCCAGGGGTTTTGCAATTACATAGCACAGACCCCCGCCGACGACCGCGCGAACCACGGCCAGCAGCGTCAGGCCGCCGTCGGTGCGGCTAAACAGTGTCAGTTTGCCAAGCCATTCCTGGATGGGGAAAAGATCCGACCATTGCAGGAGTAAGGTCGCCACAATCACCGCCGTTGACAGCCACCACACCAGACGTCGGGCACTGTCAAGCGAATCCCCTAATTCCTTTTCCACCGCCGGAGGGATGCTCACGGCCGCCGCCGCGACAGCGGGCGCCGAGAGTTTGTCCTGTTCTTCGCGATGCGCCAAAAGCAGGTCATCGTCATCATTGTCCTGAGCGGCTGCGGCTTCAGCAACCTTTGGGACGACCTTTCTTGCGCTTTTTCCCGCCGCAACCGTTTTATCCGCATCCTGCCGCTCCCCGCGCTCGCGTCGGCGCTCTTCGCTGAACCGGTAATAAAGAATGGCGCGGGCGCGTTGAATTTCACGGGCTCGCGCCAGGCGAAGATACCAGTACTGTGCGACGACCAGGATCGAAGTGAGGATAAGCCCGGACGACACAGCCTTGGCGATGACCAGGAGAGCGCCGTAGTTGTATCCCAGCAATGACATCACCAGCCATAAAATGCCCAGCGCCATTACGATGAGATGAATCGTGTTCCAGAGGGCGGATTTTTCAACGCCGCTCTTGCGCAGCAGCACCGCCGGGCGCGCCCGAAGCCACCAGAACCCCACCGCAATCGCCGCCAGCAGCGTAGAGACGATGCCGCCGAACATCTGGAAGGAAGGGGTATCGGTGCGGTTCTGCACGAACCATGTGGCAATCCAGAGCGGCAGGCCGATATACATGACCGAAGTTAACCTTCGCCTAAGCCGTGCGGCAAGGGATTCCGGTATTTTCGCGTAGAGTTCGAAAAGCCCGCCGGCATCGCAGAAATGCCGCCAGATATTAATAAGCAGCCATGGCAGAACACCTGCGATAAGCGCTTCCCCGACGGCTGAAGCGTCGCCGCCAGGGCTCGCGGCACTCCAGATCGCGGCGCCGATTGCAAAGAGGAACAATGGGGCCGGATATGACCGCACAAGCACCACTCCCGCACGCCACAGAAGTCCCTTTGGTGTTGCCGCCACCGGAGTGCGGGCGGCGAAATTGAAAGACTTGAACTGTTTGGCCAAAGCGCGCAGGACCGCGGTGGGAGCTATCGAAATAAGCAGGATCAGTATCAACCATGGCGAACGCAGCATTCCTTGAAGCAGGGCGGAGAGCGTATTCCGCCATAAGTTCAGGCCGGCCATTTCACCGACGGCGTCATGGATAGTGTCCACGACTGGTATGCGCCACAACGGCGGCGATCCGGGCAGATGCAGGACATAACGGTCGACCAGGGCGGCATAACGGCCGGAAATGCGGCGAAGCTCCTTGTTGGTCGTTTCCATGTCGATTAGCGAGGCCGCTTGGCGGGATACGGCGTCCGAGAGGCTGCTGACCAGTCTGGCGTGATTGTCCAGGAGGGTTCGTGCGCGTTCAAGCAGGTCTTTACGCGACTCCGGCGATACAGTGTCAGCGGATTCGTCCGAGAATGCGGCCAGCTCCTGTTCCAGGCGCGGAATTCGGCGGCGCAATTCGTCCAGAGATCCGAGGGAAAGTCCATAAAGCTGGGTGTTTGCCGTGAGTTTATCGCGGTTCTGGCTGACACGGTAAGCCTCCCGCTGGAGGCTGCGGCGTTTGGCCCAAAGGTAGGAACCGAGCGCCTGGCCGCCGCCGCCCGATTCGAGTCGTTCCTTGATCCGTTCATAATCAGATTGCAGGCCGTGAATATACTGATTTGTGGTTTGCAGGAATGTGCTGCGCTCCTTTTCCTTTTCCAAAACCTGGTCCAGAGTGGCCGAAAGCTCGCGATTCTCCTCCGCTATTTCACGGAAGGACGGAGGAAGAGCGCCAAGGAAACGAGCTGCGGCGCTTTCACTTTCGCGGCGAAGTGATTCCGACTCGGTACGGCGTTTTTCCGTGATATACGTGGAGAGCTGTTCCCGGCGGGTTTTCCCATACTCGATGCGGCGGGAAAGCAGGTCGCGTTCAGCTGCATCAAGTTGGGCGAGGGGTTCCTGGATGTTCCGGAAATATTCGCTGCCGGATACAATTTCGTGGTCGGCCCTGCTATGGGCGGTGCGGGCTTCGCGGATGGCAGCCCTCAGTTCCACCGGAAGGTTCTCGGCTATTGGCGGAAGCTTTTCGGCAAGACGTGACTGCGCCTCGTCGGCTGCCTGGCGCGATTCGGAAAGGCGTTGTGCCTGGGATTCAATGCGTTGAACCCGCTGTCCCAACAACTTGGTCCACTCGGGGATATTGACGTCAAGTTCACGCAGCTCCGTTTCCAGATCCACGAGGGAATGGGAGGCGTCTGCACTCGTTGCGGCTGCTTTGGTTCTGAGCGCCTCAATCTCGCCCTGTATTGCCTGGAGCCGTGCAGCGGAGCCGTCGATGGTCTGCTTGCGTCTAATGAATTGCTCGACTGCCTGGCTAGCTGCCTGCCATTGAGTAAGCGCCTCCTTCCATCGCTCCGCAACCCGTGCGCGCAACGCTTCGTCCGCTATCTCGGCGGGAAGTGAGTCAAGCCGCGCTTGCGCCACCGCAGCGTGGGCGGCATAGCTGGCCGCCGCTGCCTGGGGATCTGATTCCGTACTGACATCGTCGTCGGTTGATTGGGAGGAGTGCGATTGAGCCGCATCCGTAGTGGCGGCAGGCGCAAGCGATCCTTCCTCCGCCCTGACCGCGCTCACGAAGGAGGATAGGGTAAGAACAACCGCAAACAGAATGGCAATAATCGAACCGGGACGGTTTGGGTATGATGTGCGCATGATTGGCCCTTATCATTATGCTTTGAGAATCGGCCGTTTGTGTTTAGAAATTTTCGTTGGCCAGGCATCTCATCATAGCATCCTGATATTCGTGTCCAATGCAATCCAAAAAGGATGGTCCAAGCCGCCGCAATTAAATGAAAAGATCCCAGCGCTCTTCCAAAACCGGCACGCCCCAGTCGGCGGTATGTTTCGTTTCCGTGATATGGAATCCGGCTTTTTCATACAAATGCCGTGCGGTTTCCTGGGCGCTGACAGTCCATAAGAAAATGTGCTTGTATCTTTTTTCCCTACAGAAATCCAGCGCCATATTCATCAAGCGCCACCCCGCGCCCAGTCCCCGCAGTTCCGGTTCCAGGAAAAAATACCTGAACTGGGCGTCACCGTCCGGAGCGTGGACTATTGCGACGCAGCCCGCCGGATTCCCATTGCACTCCAGTATAAACATGCATTCCTTTTCCGGGTTAAAAGTATCCGCCAAGGCCATAACGCCCTCTGTCACATATTTTTTCCATACTGGGGAAGTGAACCGCCGTTCCGTTTCATACAAAGACAGCTGCCTGTCGATGACATAGCGGACATCCGCTTTCTCGTACGGGCGAATATGCAAATCAACCGTCGCCATTGTCAGGTATTTTTTAATCGTATGCATGGCATCCGTGATTTTTTGCCCATCTTCGTCAGACAACTTCATTATCATTTTTTCAATGTGTTTATTGGAAAGGTCATTTAATTGCCGGAGTATGGTTTTTCCTCTTTTTGACAGTCTGATTTCGATGCTGCGGCTGTCCGCTTTATTCGTGACCCGTGTTATCAGGCCAAGCTTTTCGAATTTCGCGATGATCCGACTCATATAACTACGGTCAATATCCAGCAAGGCACAGAGCCGGTTCGCGGTACAATGCTCCATTTTGCCGATTTCAAACAGAATTCTGGCCTCCGTAAGGGAATACCCGGAATGCATGATGTTTTTGCCCAGCAAGCCCAAGACGCTGGTGTAAAACCTGTTGAATTCCCTTATGTCCGCGACTGCATCCAGCCTGTCCATGCGCTTCGCCTTTCCTTGATCGATTACATAAATGTGTTCTGACAATATAGTGGACAACGTCAACCATAACAATATAGTGGACTTTGTCAACTAAAATAAGTTGCTTGATTTGGAATTGCCGTCCCATATGCTATCACAAATACGCTGTCGAATTCGAATAGCCCGGTGGCAGGAGACAGGGAGTTATGAACGCCAAAATAAAAGGTATTATTTGCGGTATCGTTTCCGCAATAACATATGGCATGAACCCTTTGGGTGCACTGAACCTCTATCGCGACGGTATCAATGTGGATTCAGTGTTGTTGTATCGCTACGGCCTCGCCATGATTATTTTGGCCGGACTAATGCTAATGAGGAAGGAGTCTTTCAGGGTAGGCGGACGCGAGTTGTTGGTTTGCCTCTTTCTTGGCCTCAGCTTCGCAGTGTCTTCGATATCGTTGTTTACAAGTTTTCACTATATGGATGCGGGCATTGCTTGCACCATACTTTTCCTCTACCCGGTCTTAGTGGCAATCATCATGGCAGCTTTCTTCAAGGAGCGGGTTACGCTTATTACAGCATTGTCCATTATAATGGCGTTGGCGGGGATTGGCTTGCTGTACAAGGGCGGCGACGGACTGACATTAAGCACGATCGGAGTGTTGCTGGTCATGCTTTCAGCACTGTCGTACGCTATCTATCTGGTCGGGGTCAACAAGGCAGATTTGCACATGCCGCCGATAAAGATCACGTTCTTCGTGACGCTGTTCGGCGTGCTGACGATCTTGATGCATTCACAGTTCAGCGACAGGAACCAAATACAGTTGCTTACCACCTTGCCGCAGTGGATGTGGGTGGCGATGCTGGCTGTTGTTCCCACCGTCATTTCGTTGGTCCTGATGGTTGTCGCGGTGAAAAATATTGGCTCCACGCCAACCGCCATCATGGGCGCCCTCGAACCGGTGACGGCGGTAGTGATTGGCGTGATGGTATTCCACGAGCATTTTTCCCTGCGAATCGCCCTGGGCATGCTGTTGATTCTGATTGCCGTTTCCCTGGTTATTGCCGAAAAACCTCTTGTAGATAGACTGTTCAGAAAAAAACGATGCGTTGCACAATAAACGCCGGAGGTAATTTCGCATCCAAATAGAAGACCATAAAAAGCGTCGCAGCTCTTATGGGCTGCGGCTACTAAGTATATTGTATATTGTGAAAGTACCTTCAAAAATACCCACAAAATCGGTGCACTACAACACCCGATTTTGGCCGTTTGAGGACGATTGTTGAATCATCAAAAGGATGTAAAATACTTTTCGCAGGTTACGGTTTTCATATCTTTATGTCACTCTTGTTTCCTGTTTCGGTCGGCGTTAGAGCGGTCGAGGAGTAGGAACGCATCTGGTAATGCTGGCGTATCCTGATCACTCGCCGAAGGCGCACCCGGTAGGCATTTAGTGGCGAAAGGCGGTTCCGCCGCGTCGCCACACTTGCCAAGCCAGTACTTCCGGGATTAACGGTGGCTGGGTGTTGTCGGTAATGTGGCGCACCCGACCATTACACCACGATCACCCCTAAATGCCAACAACACCACACAAACCCCCGTGATCGCCAACTGTGTAGCGTGGCCATTTTTTTGCATGTAGCGGAAAGCAGTTATGGAAGTCTGGCTGGGATCGCAATCCGGCAAAAACGGGAATCCGGTAGAAGCTTTGAAAGGGCAAGCGCAAAAGCAGGGAGGTGAAACTAATACGTTCGCCGACCGTTCGATAGACCGGAGTATAGGATGGATTTGCTGGTCCTGCATCAAAATTCACATCACCCATTCGGTGTCCTCACCATCAAGTGTTTAGCAACCATTGTTCCATATTTTACTTAATGATATATATAGGTTCAGGCGCGGTCGCATTGGTCATCGGAACAACCCGCCGTCACTGTGAGGACTGGCCGGCATGAGTGATTATCGACGAGTTGGAATCAGCCGGCGGCACGGACCGCGGCCCAAACGGTGGTCAGGGTGGATCAAACGGCTAAAGCGCTGGCTGCAGTGTGGGTAGTGCGTGCGCATGGCATTGATTTTGGCGGAGGCGGGTATGGAGATGCCAGCGGCATATAAGTAAACGCTTGGCGAAGGAACGAATGCGAAATCATAATGGCCTTTTCAAAGCGGTAAGAATGTTGCTTCAAGCGGGATAAAGAGATACCGTTCCCCAATTATGGCCTACTCTGGGTACCGGCGTTCACCGGTTTGACGATGACCTATTCAGCCTAACAATGTAATGAAAACCCTATTGTTATGTTTGGGGTATCCTTATTTCCGTGCCATTCGGGACACGATCTAGATTATTACACCGCATGATCGGGGCATATCCCCATGAATCCCCCATCCTTTATTTCGCCCAGGCGAGAAGTGAACGGCAAAAAACGCTCCGTGTCTACACCATCTCTTCCGCCTGTGAAAACCCTAGAACTCCCATCTGAACGCCACATGCCCGCCTATGCCCTTGCGTCTGCCGACATTGGCTGTCGCGCCCATATCCAGTGACGCGCGCTGGCTCCATGACTCCGGCTTTAGCTCGAGGCCGGCTTCAAACAGTCCAGTATTGCCGCGCATGGACGGCGACTCCAGGCTGTACTGGTAGTGGGTGGCGGTTGCCTTGCCGTGGTACTCGCGTTCGAAATACGCGCCGGCGTAGGGGTTGATCCACCCGCCTTTCCAGGCCAGTCTGCCGCCCACGCGGACCCGGTGCGAATCCACTGAATCAAAACGGATTGGATCGTTCATAAGGGAGAGATTGTCGCCTTTCTGGTGGTTCCAGAAATAGCGGGCGGAAAGGTCTAGGGTAAAGCAATTCGGGAGGGAAAGTTCATAGCCCAGTCCCGCGTGCGCACCGTAGTAGAGGCCGCGCAATCTATATTCCGGGATGCGCTTGCCGCCGTCGGCAGTCTGGTAGTTGTCGATTCGGGAGGTGGAACGGTTATACCCGATGCGGAGGGAACCTTCCGAATAGAGTCCCGCGAACATCTTGTCCCAGCGTCCGGACAGGCCGCCGCCGAGGTATTTGTGGTTTCCCTTTCCCTGTATGGTCGATGCGGCGAAACTTTCGTTTTCGCTGTCGTGGCGATTGTAACCCGTTTCCATGAAGATAGCAGCCAGCGGGCCCGCGTCCGGTCTCTGGAAGCGGTATGCCAGGCCGAGGAGGAAGTTGACGCCGGTGGTGTCAATGAAGCTTCCTGTTTTCGTTCGGCTGTCGGACGCGGACACGGCAGAGAACAGGGATGGCTTGCCTGCGGCGGCAACCGCTGACGCTGACGCCATCGCCTGGCCGGCGACGAGATCGCCCGCCTGATTGAGTCCGACCAGACCCGCGATGCGGAATTGGCTCAACGCTTTCGATTGGGGATCGACTCTGGTGCGTGCGATCGTGCCAACCAGTTTTCCACCCGTGGAGGAGAGCGTGTAGTCGTGCAAAAGCACCAGTCCCTGACGTCCGGAAAAAGATGTTTCGGCCACATTGCCCGTTACATTGCTGATAATGGTGAATTCATCCCCTTGATTCATTACGGGCCCGCCGGCGACGAAGTCCAGAATGGTGATCCGCGCGCCATCGAGGTTGGTGGCGGCTCCGGTGACGGTGATAAAGGGCGTGCTCGCGATATCGGGATTCAGCACAAACGAATAGTCCTGAAACCAGTTTATTTCCGTAAGGGTCATTGCCTTGCCGGTCAGGATCTCCAGCTTGTTTCCGGACGATATGCCACTCGAGGATGCCCCGATTTCGCCGCCGAGTATCTTCGTGGAAGCATGAATGTCAATGTCCCCGGCAAGAGTCACCGTGTTGTCCGAGGCATGTCCATCCACGCTGTAGCCCGCCCGGATCCAGGTGTCCTGGCCCAGGGTGCCGCCATGTATGGAAATAAAGTTTTTCGTGGAGTCCCCGGATGCCGCATTTCCGGATTCGATGAATTTTCCCGTGAATACGGCATCGCGCACAGTGATCCCGTTGGACGAGGCGGAAGAACCGAATCCGGACTGGATCCTTCCGTTTATGGATCCTCCCAAAATGGTCACACTGTTCTCATTGGCTGAAGCTGCATTCACGCCGGCGCGGACGCTGTCAAGAACATCCACCCCGGTCAGGGTGACAGTGTTGGTATTCGCGGTACCGGCAGAACCGTACCCGGCAGCCACACTATTCGCCGATCCTCCGGTCATGGTTACCACGTTGGAGTCAGTCGCGCCATCCAAGCTTATACCTGCGCCGACGTCATACGATACTGCGACGCTTGAAAGCGTAACCGTGTTTTCGCTGGCCGACCCCTGTGGGGAGAAGCCTGCCAAAACGCCATAACCTTGCTCATTACCTGATACGGAGCCGCCGGTTTGGGTTATGCTGTTTTTCGTCGCGTCACCGGAACTAGTCACCCCGGCCACAACCGCCCCGTTCATTGCGCCGACATTGTCCAGTTCTATACTATTTCGGGTCGCGGCACCGGCACCAGAATTCGCTCCGACTATGACTCCTCCGGCTATTTTCGTGCCGTTTTTCGCGGTAAATTTATTATCCGCAACCAGACCGCTATTTTGGCCGATAATACTGGCAGAAGATTCATCCGTAAGCGCAACATTGTCGAGCGTCACCACATTGTTGGAGGACTCGCCGCCGGTTCCTTCACCAGCCTGAACAAGACCGGCAGTGCCGCCGGTGAGGGTAATGGTATTATTTTTGGCATCGCCACTTACTATCCTGCCGGAAGAGACAGTTCCCGTAACCTTGGTGTATTCCAGGTCAACAATATTGCCGCTGGCGCTTCCATTGAATCCAATGCCGGCATTGACGGAATCCGCCGAGCCGCCGGACATGGTTACCGCATTATTGTCTGCCGAACCATTCACGCTAAAGCCGGCGGCGACGCCAGCCGCAACGCTGACACCTGAAAGCGTTACCGTGTTTTCGCTGGCCGAACCGGTATTCGATAGGCCCGCTATTATACCGTAGCCCTGCTCATTACCTGATACGGAGCCGCCGATTTGGGTTATGCTGTTTTTCGTCGCGTCGCCGGAATAAGTCATCCCGGCCACAACCGCCCCGCTCATTGCGCCGACTCTGTCCAATTCTATTATATTTCGGGTCGCGGCACCGCTACCGGTACTTATACCGACACGGACCCCTCCGGCTATTTGCGTCCCGTTTGTCGCGGTGAATTTGTTATCCGCAACCAAACCGCTATTAAAGCCGATGATACTGTCAGAAAATTCATTCGTAAGCGTAACATTGTCGAGCGTCACTACATTATTGGAAGATTCGCCGTTGTTACCGTTCCCGGCACCGAGAGATCCAATTCGTCCGTTAGTATAATTGATTGAATTATCGCTTGCCGAGCCGGAACGCGTTATACCCACTTGAAGGTCGTTGGTAATCTCACCACCCGTACCGGTTGCCTTATTGGAATGAGTGTCGCCAAGTTGCGTTTGTCCCACCACTACCTCAAAGGCTTTACCCGTCTCCGTGACTGTCACCGAATTATCGGAGCTATCGCCGCTAGGAATCGAACCAACCAATACCGCGCTGGCACTTTTGTCGGAGTTTATAGTCACATCTTCCGCGATCGCGCTCCCGACTGACATGGCGCATAATCCAGCAATCAACAGGCGAAACTTGGTCCAGTTCATTGGCATCTCCCCTTGGGGTATTACATTCGACATTGTATGGCGGATGGTAAAGGAAAATATATTTCATTTACCCTGTCCATATATTGCACGGCGTCGGCATACAGCTCCGCTGCGACGGAATTACGAAAACGCCCACTTTGCGGCCCTATTGGCATATATCGTCTCGTCACTGTTTCACTCTAATCGGAAAACAGGGATTAGTAAAGAAAGAGCAACATACGATACTTTCATTTCCACCGCTCATCAATCGGCAAGCCATGTCGATTTTGACGTTTTTCGGGTTAAAATGGCGTACACAGGGATTTTTCGGAGGGAATAGGCGGTAAGTCTAAACCGGTGGCAACCTCGGTAGTTTTCATATCTTTGAACGCAAAGCGTCCATATAGTCCGCCCACGCCTGCATCATTTACGGCGTTCTGGCAAAAACTCCGCAAAATTGTATGATGCCCACACGCTGTCCCGATCACCATGGGCAAGCTGCCGCTCGATAGCGTCGCGGTTCCAGCCGAGTTCATTCAATAACGTTGACGCCATGGAGCGGAAACCGTGGCCGGTCATTTCCTCCCGTGAATACCCAAGCCGTCGCAAAGTGGCATTCAGCGTATTGTCGCCCATGGGACGGCTGCTGGTGCGAACGGACGGAAACAGGTATTTACCGATCCCCGTCATTTGTTGGAGATCCTGAAAGAGCGCCAAACTCCTGCCATATAGCGCAGCGCAATTCGCTCGGTCGCACAAATACCAACGGTGCGATCTTCAACACATGAATGGTTATGAAATCGCCTTGGTAGCCGTCGATGGCGCGGAGGAGTTGCCCGACTTGACGGGGATCGGTGATGCTGGCGAAATGCTTTCCCTTGTGCGGCGTCAATGCACCGCGCAGATCGGCTGTGATTTCATGCTCCGCCTTGCCGGTGGCGATGGCATAGCGGAATACCCTGCCGCAGGTCTGCATAACGGCGTGAGCATAATAATTAGCGCCGCGTTCCTCGATCCTTTTGGCGATGGCAAGCAAGTCGGGAGCCTTGACGGCGGCGACGAGCATTTTGCCGATAAAAGGGAAGACGTTTTTCTCAAAGTGGGAGAGGACAGCTTTCGCCCGCTTGTCTTCCCAAATATCCTTGGTCTGGGTGTGCCATTCCCGGCCGACCGCTTCAAAGGTATTGTCAGCAAGGGCAGTGGAAAGCCGATTCAAGTCTTTCTTGTGTTCGCCGGGATCTATGTCGCGGGCAAGGAGGGATTTGGCTTCCTCCCTGCGGTCGCGTGCCATTTTGAGGGTAACGGCAGGATATGCGCCAAAGCTAAGCAATTTCGACTTGCCATTGAAGCGGTAGGACATACGCCATAGTTTGCCACCAGTGGGCAAGACGTGGATATGTAGTCCACCACCATCAAAATGCTTATGAACCTTGCCGCTGGCTTTCAAATTGAGGATAAAGCGGTCGGTGAGCGCCATTGTGGGAATCTCCTTTTAGCCGAGGAAGCATATCACGTAACGACCCACAAAATACTCAAATGTCAAGGGTTTTGGATGGGCAGGGCTGTTCGAATAAGCGTTGTAACCCATTGTTATAAAAAGAAAAACGGCCAAGGCTAGCCTTGGCCGTACTTTCATATGGAGCGGGCGAAGGGAATCGAACCCTCGTGATCAGCTTGGAAGGCTGGGGCTC
>DAIOFH010000077.1:0-18837 GCA_036745875.1 Planctomycetota bacterium
GGTGGAGGATACCGGGGTCGAACCGGTGACCTCAAGACTGCCAGCCTTGCGCTCTGCCAACTGAGCTAATCCCCCAGAATGGTGATTTGTTTAATATTGCTTAATTTGAAAAAAACAAATCCGCCTCGCGAAAAGGCGGAAGCTTTACGCTGAGAAATATTAGTGAATTTTACATTCTTGTCAAGACACTTTGAAATTTTTTCCGAAAAAACATCCTTCCTTTCAGTTTATCCCCTTTCATACTGGCAATTTATGGACTAATATGGTATACTGCTACTTGTTCGGCAAACTGATGGCATGGTCGCGAGAATATCCTATCTGTCTGCGTTGCCTGTAGTATATCCCGGAATATTTTGGATTTTTACTCCTATGACTCAAAGCCATTCCTACAGGAACGTGCCGACGGACCGTGATGTGCAGTCTGTAGGCGTTCTTGTGGAAGAGACAGGTTTTTTTCGCCCGGACGAGGTGGATGTTGCCGCCGAGCTTGTGCAGGAACGACTGCAGAAAGGCGAAGAATCCGGTTATTACTTTTGTTTCGCCGACGATCCGGAGGGCAACCTTCTCGGATACGTCTGTTACGGGCCGACTCCCTGCACCGTAGGTTCCTTCGACCTGTACTGGATCGTCGTCGGTAAAGGGGCCCAAGGCAGGGGATTGGGCGCTGAACTGGACGCGAGGACTGTGGAAGCCTGCCGCACCATGGGTGGGAGAAAGCTGTATGTGGAAACGTCCGGGAAAGAGCTGTACCAGCCGACCCGCGCCTTCTACCGGAAGACCGGATACCGGGAAGCGGCGATTCTCAAGGATTTTTACGATATCGGGGATGACAAGGTCATATTGGAAAAAGACCTGTAAAATAAACAGTGGGCATTTTTTCAGGAAACGAAACCTGTTCAAGACTGCAAGAAGGCATTATAACGCTTTTTGAATAGTACCTGGTGCCCTGCCATGTTTTACGGCATTACCTGGATACCGAAAAGCGTCAAGGAATGGTCAAATTCACTTTAAAATGCAATAGAGGAGTACACCTGTGACAGCCGATTCAGCAAAGTTAAGCATTGGAGGGAGAGATCTCGAATTCCCCGTTTTCGTCGGCAGCGAGGGCGAAAGGGCGATAGAAATCAGCAATCTTCGCGGCGAAACGGGCGTGATAACCCTGGACGAAAGTTTTGCCAATACCGGCGCATGCAAAAGCGCCATCACCTATCTTGACGGAGAAAAAGGCATCCTCCGCTATCGCGGCTATCCCATAGAGGAACTGGCCGCCCGCAGCCGTTTTGTCGAAGTCGCCTATCTCCTGATGTATGGGGAACTCCCGACGCCGAAGCAGTTGAACGCATTTTCCGGCCTCTTGAACCGCTCGTCCCTGATCCACGAGGATATGCGGCACTTTTTCCTGGCCTTCCCCAACTACGCCCACCCGATGGGCCTGTTGACCACCATGGTGGCGTCCCTCGCGACCTTTTACCCGGTGCCCGACGAGCTCTCGGAGGAGGAGGAAACGCAGATCATCGCCAACCTGGTCTCCCAGGTGCGCACCATCGCCGCGTTTTCCTACAAGAAATTCGTCGGCGAGCCGGTCGTCTACCCGTCCCACAAGCTGCGTTTTGTCGAGAACTTCCTTAATATGATGTTCTCGTCGCCGGTCAACAATTACCAGCAGGACCCGGACATCGTGAAGGCCATAGACACCTTCCTGATCCTGCATGCGGATCACGAGCAGAACTGCAGCACTTCCACTGTGCGCGTGGTTGGTTCCAGCCTCGCCAACGTCTATGCCGTCATTTCGGCGGGGATTTCAGCGCTGTGGGGCAGGCTGCACGGCGGTGCGAACCAGGGCGTTATCAGCATGTTGAACAAAATCGTCGAGTCGGGCGATGACGGCCACAAGTTCATCGAAAACGCCAAGAGGAAAGAGGCCCGTCTCATGGGGTTCGGGCACCGCGTCTACAAGACCTTCGACCCGCGCGCAAAGATCCTCAAGGACCTGTGCCACAAGCTCCTGAACAAGCCGGGCATGGCGAACCCGATGTTCGACATCGCGATGCATCTCGAAGAAGCCGCCCTCAAGGACGACTACTTCCTGTCGCGCAACCTTTATCCGAACGTGGACTTTTATTCCGGCCTGATCCTCAAGGCCGCGAATATCCCCTACGACATGTTTACCGTGTTGTTCGCCATCGGCAGGACGCCCGGCTGGCTCGCCCACTGGCGCGAAATGCGGCATAGCGAAAACGCCCGTATCGCACGTCCGAGGCAGATCTATACCGGTCCCGTCCTGAGGAACTATGTTCCTCTCGACAAGCGCGAAAGCGTGACCAGCGTCCATAACAACCACCTCAGCGCGTCGGGTTCGAACCGCTTCTCGTCGCAGCGGCTGGTGCCGATGCCGCCAAATGCGAACAACAACCCGGAAGAGGACGATTCCGCCAAATTCGCGTAATGCATTTTATGTATTTAATGTGTTTGTGGTTCGCACAACAACCATTAACGGCGGGGGGAGGAAGCGGGAACGCTTCCTCCCTTTTTAACAATAAAACGATTCGTCCATCCCCAGCACGGCGAGTTCGGTGCTGGCATTCTCAAGGCTGTGAACAATATCCCGGAGGAACCGCGCCCCTTCGTGCTCCGACACTATCTGGGCGTTGATGGTCAGGGACAGGAAAACGCGGGTTTTGACTGCGGAAAAACCAAGGCTGGCGGTTTGGGGATATTGATTGACCGGAGTCGACGTTTCCGCCGTATCCGAACCCAGGTGGTAGATGGTGAAGGTGCTGTTTTGGTGTTGTTCCGGAGCAAAAATGGATGTTTCGCTGGCATTTTGCAGCTGTCGAAGGCGCTCGGCCAATGCAAAGAGCTTGAGCCTGTGGGTGTATTCTATCACCGGGATCTTTTGCCCGTCCGGCATGTCGAAGGCAATGCCGATCGTTGGGAGGACGAACTCGATGATCTTTTCGGTCGGCACGTGGAAGCATGAATTGGTACGCGGGAAGAATTTCAGGTTCTTGGCCGCCGCCCAGACGACAAAATCGAGTATGGTGAGGCGGGGAAGGGTAGCGTCTTGTGAGAAAGTGGTTTGCAGTGTCGTGATCTGCACGGCGTCGGCAGACGTTGTGAGGGTCATTTGTGCCTGGGATTGCAGAGAAAGCCGCGCATGATCCCCGACTATTTTCCGCATCCCCTCATAATCGCGCGTCGGGGGCGGTTTGCCGTCATCGGGTTTGTCAGGCGGTGTCATGTCCATCAAAGACGAATCCTGTGGATGCAAGTCCGATGAAAAGGAAGAGTCGATCTTTTTTCAAAAATCACCCATGAACATCATAATTTTGTATCACCCAGCGAGTACCTCCCTCATTTTCCATAACTTACAATAAAAGAAGCGCAATGTAAAAAGAAATATGCGTAACAAAAAAAACGGCATGGTACCAGGATGGCCATGCCGCTGTTTCGCTAATTGGTTGTTTTGCCGATCGGCCCGCGGCCGGTTATGCATTAATCGACTAAAAAGGACAATTAGTCGAAAAGCGGCGGGGCAATCGGTTCATTGACGGGATTGACGACCAGTTTTTTGGCGGCAGGCTTTTCCGTCGAAAAGGTGGTTGATGCATTGGTTTTGCTTTCCGCTGGTTTATCCTGTTTGGAAAGACTGCTGAAGTCATAATCCATCACCGGGTCGAGAGACTGGAAGGGCGAGCCCTTGCCGTCCCTGTTCACGGCGGAGGAAGCGTCGGCTTTCAGGAGTTCGGGTACGGCAACGTCGCCGAAAGCAAAATCACCAAGATTTGTTTTTTCCCTGGAGGCGGATTTGGCATTCTCGGTGTTCCGGCTGGAAGAGGATTCGTTGTTCATCTGTTCCAACAGGGAAGAGATGTCGAGATATCCTTTGTTTTCGCCGCTTGACGCCATTTCTTCCTTTTTCCCTTCGGCTGTCGCTACGCTCGGCAGAGGGAAGAGGGGATCGAATTTTTCCATCGCCGCCGCCGCGGGCTTTTGCGCCGCAAGCGCCTGACTTTCCCTCTCCTTTACTAGACCCGCCTTTTGGGCGTTTTTCGCCATCACCCCCGCCAAGTCGTCAAGCGCGGCCAAAGGGGCGAGAAGCCCGAGGTCCGTATTGCCGAAAAGGTCGGGGAGGGGGGGGGCGGGCTTTTGCATTGAAAGGGTGACGGGAACCGGCATCGGAAGCGGCTCGACCTGTTGCACTGCCGGAGCCTGCATCGGCACCGGGACAGGCATGGGAAGCGGTTCGTAGCGCGGCGCGGCGATGGGTTGCGCGGGAACGGGCGCCGCCTGATCCGGACCGAAATACATCCCCGGAATCTCCGGCACCGGCGCAAGCGGGGTAATCATCGGCGCTGCCGGGGCCATGGCCGAGACATCGGAGGGGTAGGGTGCGGAGTTCATGGGCGGCATGGCGTTGTTCACCGGGCGCGACCAGAAGGAATCCATGACGTGTGGCTGGCGCTGGTTGTCGGGGACGATGGCCATTTCTGGATAATCCTGCCGGGGAAGGACAAAGAGCCCGGGCTCGGAACTGCGGCTGAGGAGGACGGCTTCGCGGTCCATGACGGCGCGGATGCGTTCAAAAGTCGGCTGGTCCGGCGTGGCGAGTATTTCCGGATCGATCAGAGCAGGAACCGTGGGAGGCCGTGCCACGGCGTCTTCCACCGATGCGCCTGGCGAACGCGCGAGGCGTTCCATTTCCGGCCCTTTGGGCATGGGAGCGTTTGCCGTCGAGTCTTGTCGACAGCCGGAGAACCATACACCCATGGGTATCATGAGTGATGCTACCAAGAAAAGAATTGTACGCACGCCCGGCTCCTTATGGTTATGGGCAATCAACCAACACTCTTAAAAGAGACAAAGCTCCCCAGCTTCATCGTATGTTCACGCCGCGATTCAACGACGCTCAGAAATATTATCGACACATCGGCCGGGTCACCTTGAGACTTTATGGGAAGTTAGTTGGGGAGTTGTGAGCTAATATTAGTATTCGTTTCATCGCCATGAAACGAAACAAGGCCCGCCAGTGGGGGCGAGCCTTGGAAGGCAAAACTTTGCTTTTTATTGCATTGCTCTACATTTATTTCTTTGCCCTGCGGGCCTGCGCACGGAGGGGAAGACCGTGCAGCCTGATGAAGCCGGTGGCGAGGGTCTGGTCGTATGCGCCCTTGTCGTCTTCCATACTGGCGACCATCGGGTCGTAGAGGGATTTCCTGGACGACCTGCCGACTATGGTGACATTGCCCTTGTACAATTCGACCGTCACGGAGCCGGTGACGTAGCGCTGGCTTTCTTCCATCATGGCCTTGAGGACAGCCATCTCTTCGGAGAACCAATAGCCGTTGTAGATCAGGGAGGCCATGCGGGGGATGAGGGTGTCCCTGAGATTCATTACGTCCCTGTCCATCGTGATGCCTTCGAGATCGCGGTGCGCGGTCATGAGGAGGGTGCCGCCCGGGGTTTCGTATACGCCGCGGCTCTTCATGCCGACATAGCGGCTTTCGACCATGTCAACGCGGCCGACGCCGTTTTTACCGGCAATTTTGTTGGCCTCGACCAGCAGTTTTGCCGGGGGCATTTTCTTGCCGTTCAGGCTGACTGGTTCGCCTTTGACGAAATCGATTTTCACTGTGGTCGGCTTGTCCGGCGCTTTTCTCGGGTCGACGGTGAGTTCGAACATGTCGGCAAGGGGTTTGGCGTTGGGGTCTTCGAGCATGCCGGCTTCGAAGGAGATATGGAGAAGGTTTTCGTCCGAGCTCCAGGGTTTCTTGGAGGTCGCCTTGACGGGGATCTTATGTTTTTTGGCGTAGTCGATGGCTTCGGCTCTCCCCTTGATGACGGAGGAGAATTCCTTGTCGCGCCAGGGGGCGATGACCTTGAGGTTCGGGGCGAGGGCGGCGGCGGTGAGTTCGAAGCGGACCTGGTCGTTCCCCTTGCCGGTCGCGCCGTGGGCGAAGACGGTGCATTTTTCCTTCGCGGCCGTTTCAAGCATGGCCTCGATGATGCAGGGGCGGGCGAGGCTGGTGCCGAGGTAGTACCTGCCTTCGTAGAGGGCTTCCATGCGTATGGCCGTATAGACGTATTCCTTGACGAAATGTTCGCGGACATCCTTGACGACGACTTTTTTCGCGCCGCTTGCGATGGCTTTTTTCTTCAGGGCGGGCCAGTCTTCGCGTTGGCCGACGTCGGCGGCGAAGCAGACGATTTCGTGGCCCTGGTCGGCGAGCCAGCGGCAGATGACGGAGGTGTCGAGACCGCCGGAGTAAAGGAGGATGATTTTTTCAGGCATGGGATGTTCGCTTTCAAAAAACACGGTAAAAAACAAAATCTCAGACAAATGGCATACCATTGTCTGTGCGTCATTGCGCAATAATTCCCTTACAAGCGGATTATAGAACTCCCGTCCCTTTCAGCAAATGTTTTTCAGTTTACTGTGGCTTTTTTCCTGATTGGGTTATACATTACTTTTTCTCAAGGAGCGTTTTGGACACTTTTACAGCCACGTCCCTCCCTACACGGAGGTGTACAAGGCGATGGACTTGATAAAGAGTAAAGAGGCGTTGAAAGTAATACTGACCTTTTAAATCAATCTATGCTGAATAAGATCGCGCACACATTCATCCTGCTTTGTACACTTGGCCTTTCGTCCGCGACCATATATGCCGTCGACTCCGCCGCTGCGCGGGATGCGCTGAGTACGTCCGTGCGAAGCCTCAACTTGCAAACAAAAATCCCCGAACCGGTGGAGAAAAAAAGAGAGGAAGCAGTACGCGAAAAACCGGAGCGGAGCAAGTCCAACCGGCGCGAATTCGATTTTTCCCCCGATTCCCTGGCGAGAATCCTGATGTGGGTCGCCATCGCCGTTTTCGCGGCGGTGGTCGTCATGACCATCCTCGACAACCTGAAATTCGGGAAAAGGTTCAATGACCCCGACGGGGAAGGACTGGCGGCCGACATTTCCCCGCAGGAAACGCAAATTCGAATGGTCAAGGCCCACGACGAGGCGGAGTCGTACGCCGACGCGGGGAATTATGCCGAAGCCATGCATATCCTCCTTCTGCAAAGCCTCGCCGAGATGCGCCGCCGGCTCGACATGTCCATCGCCTCATCCCTGACAAGCCGCGAAATATATGCGCGCGTCGCTCTTTCGGGTGAATCGCGAGAGGCGCTGGACGACATTATCGGCAGGGTGGAGATATCCTATTTCGGCGACCACAAGCCGGAACGCGACGAATACATCGCCTGCCGCGACAGCTACATGCGGCTGACGCATCTTTTGGGAGGCGGCAGATGAAGCACGCCTCGTTCTCGCGTCGCGCCATCCTTCTCCTTGTCGCCGCCGCCATGGTCCTTTTCTGCCTCTCCGTGGTCCTCGAGGCAAACACCGACGTCAACCTTTCCTCGGGCGAAAAATCCGGTCCCAACGCCTTTTCCACCTCCGCCATCGGCCATGCGGGAATATACGACGTCCTGCGGCGTCTTGACCGGCCGGTCAAGCGCAGCATCGGCAATGTACTGGAGATGGTCGGTTATTACGGTGTGCTGGTCATGGTCGAACCGGATCTGTTCCGCATTGAAGCGAGGGACGGCGACAAACTCATGTCGGCATCGACCGTGCTTGTCGTCCTGCCGAAATGGCGGGGAGTGCCGGACGCAGGGTACAAGGCCTGGATCTCGGACGCCGACCTGAAAAGCGTTGCCGTCGCCGAACAGACCCTCAATCTTGTAGACGGCGTCGGCACCGTCTTCCGCGGCGACTGGCCGAAGAGGTGGGAACACAACCTGCTTGAGGTCGAGCCGACGGGAGCGGGCGTGGTGCAGCTGATCAAATCGGAAAATTTGTCTCCCCTCGTCGGTAATGACGACGGCATATTGCTCGGCGCAGTCATCGACGACGACGACAGGATGATTTGGGTGCTCTCGGACCCGGACGTAATGTCCAACGCCGGGATCGCCCTTGGCGACAACCTCGATTTCATGGTCGGGCTTTTCGACAGCATTTCGCAATACGACGCGGAGGACAGCTATAATTATCCGATTGTTTTCGACGAGACGGTGCATGGCTTCCAGCAGTCGAATTTTTCGCCGTTACGGCTGTTGTTCCGTTTTCCCATGATCGTGGTCACGATACTGGTATGCCTGGCCGCGGTGGTGTTTTTCCTTGCCGGGGCGTCGCGGTTCGGTGCGGCGAAGAAGGCGAAGCCGCCGCTGGATTTCGGCAAGGCGGGGTTGATCCAGAACAGCGCCCGTCTTCTCGACTATTCCGGCCATCATGCGGAATCCATGTGGCGCTATATCGTCATGACGATACGCACCACCGGGCAAAGCCTGCACGCGCCAACAGGCCTCGACGAAGATGCGCTGGCCGCATGGCTGGACAGGATAGCCAGGGCAAGGGGACTCCCGGCAAATTGCTCGGACATCCTCAGGATAGCGAGGCAACACAGCCGGGACGGGGCGAAAAACCCCGGCAAACTTTACCAGTGCGTCCACGATATACATCGGTGGCAGGATGGAATGATTGCACAATCGTAATGCTTACCGCAACGATAAGTAAGTATGACAGGAGAACAACCCCATGGATCTGGACAAAATCGGTGAAATTACCACCAAGATTCGCGCCGAAGTCGGCAAGGCGATAATCGGGCAAACGGAGGCGGTCGAAATCCTCCTCACCAGCCTTTTCGCGGGAGGCCATGTCCTCCTGGAAGGCGTTCCCGGGACGGGCAAAACATTTCTTGTCCAGGCCTTTTCCGTATGTCTTTCCTTGGATTTTGGGCGTATACAGTTCACGCCGGACATGATGCCGGGGGACGTGATCGGGACGAACCTTTTCAATTTCCAGACCAATGATTTCATCCTGACCCAGGGCCCGATTTTTACCCAGATCCTCCTTGCCGACGAAATCAACCGCACGCCGCCGAAGACCCAGGCCGCCCTCCTGCAAGCCATGAACGAGCGCTCCGTGACGATAGACCGGCAGACCTATTCCCTCGGCGACGAGTTCATGGTCGTTGCCACGCAAAACCCCATCGAACAACAGGGGACGTATCCGCTGCCGGAGGCGCAGCTCGACAGGTTCCTGTTCAAGGTCATTCTCGATTACCCTTCCGTGGAGGATGAGCGGGAAATTGTCATGCGCCACGGCCACTGTTCCGCCATGCCGAAAATCGCCGATTTCAACATCCAGCCGGTCGTCAACCGCGAGGAACTGGCCGCCGCACGCAAGGTTACGGCCGGAATCAGGCTCAATGACGCGCTGGTCGACTATATTGTCGAAATAATCAGGGGAACGCGCCGTCATCCAGCCATTGAAACGGGCGCGTCCACGCGGGCGGCGAATATGCTCGCCTCCGCCTCACGCTCCTATGCGGCGGTAAAGGGCCGCGACTTCGTCCTCCCTGACGATATCAAGGAGCTTGCGGTCCCTATTTTGCGTCACAGGGTAGTCATGACCCCGGCTTCCGAGATTGAAGGCATCACGGCGGACCGCGCCATCCGCACCATCGTCGACGAAACGGCGGCGCCCAGATGATGCGCCCGACCACCACCGCCGCATTGCTGTTTTCCTTCTCCGTTCCGCTGGCGCTGCTCATCGTCACGCTGTGGCCGGGGGCGTGGTATGCAGCACTGTATTATCCCTTGGCTGTCATAGCCTTCCTTGCCGCCGACGCCACCATGGCCTTGCCGTCAAGGGGGCTTGGCATGGCGGTAAAGGCGCCGGTGCGCCTGTATATCGGCGAAACGGGGGAAGTCGCCGTCGCGTTTGATGCGGCCGGTTATTCGCGGCCGCTTACGGTGGAGGCGCTTCTGGAGATCGAGGGCGAAATCGAAACGCCCGCCTTGACGCGGATCGCTCTCACGGAGGGGAGAGGGGAATGCATTCTGCCGGTGAAGCCGACCCGGCGGGGAAAGGCGGTCGTCAAGGCGCTGTGGCTGCGCTGGAGAAGCCCGCTTGGTTTGTTGGTCGCCCAGTCGAGGCGCGTGCTTGATTCCATTATCGATATCACGCCCAATGTGCGCGGCCTGCATGAGGAAGCATTGCGATTTTTTTCGCAGGACGCCTTGCACGGCTTCAAGACGCAACGTTTGCGCGGCGAGGGGACGGAGTTCGACAAGCTCGGGGAATTCGTACCGGGAATGGACAACCGCTTTATCGACTGGAAGCGCTCGGCGCGGCACCGGAAATTGCTGTGCAAGGAATTCCGCCAGGAATGCAACCATAACATAGTCCTGGCGTTCGACACCGGGCATTTGATGCTGGAGCCTCTGGCCGGCGCGCCGAAATTGGACCATGCGGTGAAGGCCGGGCTTGTCCTCGGCTGGGTCTCCCTTTACGGCGGCGACCTGGTCGGCGGTTGCGGCTTTGACGTGAGGTTCAGGAATTTCATCCAGCCGGGCAGGGGGATGCCTTACTTCAACCAGCTCCAGCGCTTCGCTTCCGGTCTCGAATACAGGACCGAAGAGACGAATTTCTACCTTGGCCTTACCGAACTTTACGCCAGGCTGGGGCGGCGCTCCCTGATCGTCCTGTTCAGCGAATTTGTCGATTCCGTTTCGGCCGAGCTGCTATTGGAAAACCTGCATCTTTTGCTCAAGCGCCATCTGGTGATGTTCGTAACCCTCCGCGATCCGATGCTCCATGGCCTGCGGGCTGCGAAGCCAGCGGGGTTCATGCCAGTCGCCGAGGCGGTGATCGCCGACGATTTCATCCGTGAACGCTCCGTCGTTCTGGAAAAAATAAACCGCCTCGGCGTCCATTGCCTCGACGTTCCGGCGGACGGCATGTCCTCCGCGGTCCTCAACCGCTACCTCCTGATAAAACAAAGGGGGCTGCTGTGAGCGGTATGCGACCAGAACAACTCAACGAGGAAACGCTCATCCGCAGCGCGGAATTCCGCAAGGGACGGGAGGAATGCTGGCTGCGCCTCGACGACCTGGTCACCCGCATCGAGGCAAAAGGCATCGCATGCCTCTCAGCCGCCGAAGCCCAGGCCTTGCCGCTTCTCTATCGCTCGACCATGTCCTCCCTTTCGGTGGCCCGCAATATCGTTCTCGACCGGAACCTTCTGCTTTACCTGGAAAACCTGGCCCTCCGGGCCTATCTCGCCGTTTACGGCCCAAGGGCGGGGCTTCTGGAAAAACTGTGGAAATTTCTTTCGCGCGGGTTCCCGCGGGCCGTGCGGGCGATGCGTTGGCATATACTCGTGGTCACCCTGGTCCTGTCGGCCGGAATCGCGGCCGGAATCGCCCTTGTCAACGCGGACAGCGAGTATTACCGCGTCATTGTCCCCGAGGAACTGGCCGGAAGCAGGGGACCGGAATCCAGCGCCGAAGAGCTTAAAAGCAGCATTTTCGCGCCGTGGTCGGGGTATGTGGAGACTTTCATCGTCTTCGCGAACTCCCTTTTCCGGCACAACACCATTGTCGGCATTCTTTCCTTTGGCCTCGGATTCGCGTTGGGAATTCCCACGCTGTTACTGATGGCGTACAACGGATTGATAGTGGGAGCCTTTATTGCCATTCACTCCGAGAAAGGGCTGACCCTCGACTTCGTCGCCTGGCTGTGCATCCATGGCGTGACGGAGATTCTGGCCATTATTCTCTGCGGAGCCGCCGGGCTGGTGCTGGCGGAGAAAATCCTGTTTCCGGGAGCTTTGTCCCGGCTGGACAGCCTTGCCCTGCACGGCCGCCGGGCGGCCAGTGTGGCCGCAGGTTCGGTTCTTCTGTTTTTCATCGCCGGTTTCCTGGAAGGCGGGTTCCGGCAGCTGATCAACAATACGCCGGGACGGTTGGCGTTTGCGTTCGGGAGCGCCGCCATATGGCTGGCGTATTTTGTCCTGGTCGGCAGGAACGGAAAGGGGCCGCTGGATGGCGATAACGACTGATCGCGTCGGCGAACTTATAGAAGGCCCGGCCCGCAACCGCCGGACCATAGTCAGCCCGGAGGGAGTGCCGCTCGACATACAGGTCGCCGGGAACATTGAGCGGATATCCGCCTTTCTCCTGGATATTACCTTTTTGCTCACTACCATCGTCGTGCTGTATATCATCGTGATCATGCTGTTTTTCAGCGGGACAAACATCTCCGTCGGCATGACATTGATGTTGTTTATCGCCTTTATCGTCAGGAATTGCTATTTCCTGCATTTCGAGCTGGCCTGGCAAGGCAGGACGCCGGGAAAGAAAATTTGCGGGCTTCGAGTCATCAACCGCAGCGGCGGCGAGTTGACGCCGTCCGCCGTTATCGCCCGTAACCTGACCAGGGAAGTGGAATTTTTCCTGCCGGTCTCCCTTTTTCTAAGCCTGGGAATCGGTGAGGGTTTCTGGACACAACTGGCGCTGTTCGGCTGGGTGCTGGCGATAGCGTCTTTGCCGCTGTGGGGACGCGACCATCTGCGGGCGGGCGATCTAATCGGCGGTACGCAGGTTATCGCCATGCCCAAAAGGCTCCTTCTGGCCGACCTGACGCGTCACGGGCAGCAAGTGACGTTTAATAAACGATTGGCGGATGCGGCGGGAGCGGCATATACGTTCAGCCACGAGCAACTGGCGATCTATGGCGCGTTTGAACTGCAGGTTTTGGAGGAATTCCTGCGCCGACCGGCGACCGGCCAGACGGACAAGCTTCTCTATGACGTGAGCGTCAAAATCCGCCGCAAAATCGGCTGGAATGAAGAAATACCCTTTGCCGACATCAGGAAATTCCTGACCGATTTCTATGCCGCCGAACGCGCCGAACTTGAACGGGATAAATTGTATGGCCGTTTGCGCGCGGATAAGACGGATAGGGTATGAGCATTTATTCAAACACTTTGGCCAGGCTGTCGAAGCCGGCCGTTCTTAACGTGGTTGTGGAATCGCATTAAAAAGGCCAAAGATGAGAGACGGGAAGGCTGTATCCAGCCTTCCCGTGTGTTGTTTCCGAAACATTTTTCGTCGCAAGGGATTTTTTTATTCGAAGACTGTGGTCAGCTTGTCGATGGACACGCCTTCCTTTGCTTCGCGGATATCGAAGTAGATGACCGAGTTGACGATATTCACATAGGCCGTGGGTATGCAGATGACGAGGGAGACGATGATGCTGCCGATAAGCATGCCGAGGATGCCCATGAAGATCGCCGCGGCGATCCCGGCGATAATGCCGGTGATGATGCCGACAATGATGATGATGGCGAGGATGTTCCAGCGGTACCCCTTGGTCAATTCCATGCTGCGCTTGATGCTGTCAATCGCGCCAAGGCCTTCGATCGCTGCCACCGGAATGGTGACGAACCAGCACAACAAGAGGAATATGCCGGGGACAATAAGAATAATCATGCCGATACCGATGCCGACGCCGGTGAGGATCGCGGCGATGATAAGGGTGACGAGGCGGGAAAGGCCGCGCTTAATGGCGTCGCCGATGGATGTCTCGTGGCCGGTCAGGACCTGGTAGACGGCAAATGCCATGGCGCCCTGCATGACGGTGGTGATGACGAAGTTGATGGGGCTGACCAGGAAGGCGAAAATCGGTACCGCATAGGCGACGATTGTGAGGAGGATCGGGATGATCGCAGCGACGACCATCATGCCGATAAACAGTCCTGGGTTTTTTTTCAGCAAGTCAAAGGCGCGACCAAGCACCGACCCGATGGGCAGCTTGTTGAAGTCGGGCTTGCTGAAATCCGGCTTGAAATCGCCGGAGTTGAACGAGGTGCCGCCGACATTGACTGACGGGTCGGCAGGAGCGTTTCCAGTGTTGGTGCCGTTGTTTGCGGGTTGTTCGGGATCCATAATTTCCTCTCCACTGATTTCAGAGATTGTACGCCTCTGCTTTTTACGTAAAAAGCGGTACCATAAACCAATGTATTTTTCAATGGATTATGATTATAGTTGATTATGCGAATCTGGCAACGAAAAAAACTGACGGCGGGAACGTGAGAAAATCGGAAAGATGATATTTATGGTTTTAGTTCTTGGGTTCATGGTTTCGGTTGAAGGATAGGACATGCGACCACTCTAAAAACAAGCGGCGTCAAATCATAAATCTAAAACCATAAATTATTGTGGAGATTTAGAAAGGGACCAGGCGGCATTTTTGAGATTGGCCATGACCAGATCCGACCACTCCTGGCCGCCGTGTCCGCCGATTTTGATGGCGGGTTTGGTTTTCCCGTGGAAATCGCTGCCGCAGGTGAAAAGGACACCGGCTTTTTCAGCCTCGTTGTGCCAGTATGCGGAATCGTCCGGAGAGTGGTAGCTGCAAAAGGCCTCGATCCCCCGTACCCCTTCCGCCAGTATGCCGGGAAGCTTGTCCCTGTTCCCTTCAAGGGATTTTTCTGGATGGGCGATAACCGGAACGCCGCCTGTGTCCACGACCAACTCGACGGCTTTTCGGAGAGGCATGATGGAAATTTTGACAGACGCTGGTTTGCCGGGGGAACAATAGTCCCAGTAAAAGTTGACAAAGGGATTGTCGTCGCGCGCGCCGCCAGGGCGGAAGGGGGAGAGAAGGGGATTGTCCCCATTCCTTGGGTCGGCGAGGGCGACTTCGGCCAGGAGTTCGGCGGTGACTATGCCGTTCTTGGCCTTGGCCATGACTGCTTTGCCGTCGATGTGGATCCCTAGTCCCTGCACCAGCTTTATCCGTGTAGAAGCCATCTCCCTTTCCTGCGACTCAATGTCGTCCCATAGCTTCTGGTAGCGAATGTCCAGGTGGTCGATATACAGCCCCAGGAGGTGGACTTCTATCCCCTGGTACAAACAGTCGATTTCTATGCCGGGGATGACGCATATGCCCCTTTTTTTTCCTTCAATCAGTGCTTCCGCGACAGCGGAGGATGTGTTGTGGTCGGCGATAGCTATGTGCTCCATCCCCGCCCTCTTTGCCATTGACACCAGTTGGGCGGGAGGAATTTCCCCGTCGGGACTGTAGCTGGAATGCATATGAAGGTCTATGTTGGGCATGGCGCGTATCCTTGGGCGGTTTCACAAACTACCCGCAAAAAACAACTATCCATGAAACCGCCCCGGAAGTAAACAAAATATGCCTCCGTACCGCCTTGCGCCGGAAAACCGTCTTGGACCCGCGTCAATCGATGCTTTGCGTGGCGATCACCGAAACGCCGGTGCCGCAGACGTCCTCGATAATCACCGAGCCGCACGCAATCGGCGCGGCCGGCTGGAGGCCGTATATGGCGTTGACGCATTCCCGCATGAGGCGCTTGGGGATCGGGGCGGCGGTTTTTACGCTGAAGGGACGCCGGCGGTTGGAGGCCCGCATCAGCGCGGTTACGGTGCGCACGGGATTGAGCGCCTCCTGACGCGCGTAATCCACGCCGCGCCGGCAGGCGTTTCCCGCCACCGACGCCACCTCCGTCCCCTCCACCCCAACAGACAAACGACAGCCCATCGGACAGTTGATGCAAATAAAGCTCTTTTCCATCCTCATGCCTCCACTTTGACGATAACCGGGCCGCCCCCAGCCACAGCGTCGCTCCGAGACACCGCGATGTCGGACATCTCGCCCGGCGCAAGGACCAGGCGCTTCGCGGCGGCGACCGTTCTCCCGCCGGATTGTACCGTCACCTTGCAGTTGGTGTAGACTTCCGTCGGCCGGAACATCAGCCGGATCGTGTTTTCCTCGCCTTCGCGGCGGATATACTGCGGAACCGTTCCCGCCACGCCGTCGCCGTCGATGACCGGTATGCAGTCGCCGTGCTTCGGGCTGAAAAGCCCGTCCCGCACATACAGGGCGGCGTTGGCGCCCGCGACCTCGCTCTCTAGGCTGACATTGTCGACCATGTCGTGCACATGCAAAACATTGCCGCAGGAAAAAATGCCCGGCAGCGACGTATGGAAGGCGTCGTCGACGACCGCGCCCCTGCTTGTCCCGGAAATCGCCACGCCTGCGGCGCGGGACAGTTCGTTTTCGGGGATCAGACCCGCCGAGACGAGGAGCGTGTCGCAGGGAATGACCCGCTCGCTGCCCTCGATCGGCCGTCGCCCGCCGTCGACCGAGGCGACGGTGACCGACTCCACCCTGCCGCGCCCGGCGATGTTCACCACCGTGCTGTTGTAGGAGAGAGGGATGTTGAAATCGTGGAGGCACTGGGAAATGTTTCGCGCCAGCCCACTCGAATGCGGCATGATTTCCACCACCTCGCGGATCTTCGCTCCCTCCAGGACAAACTGCCTCGCCATGATCAGGCCGATGTCACCGGAGCCGAGGATGACCATCTCCCTGCCCGGAAGGTAGCCCTCCAGGTTGAGGTAGCGCTGGGCCGTCCCGGCGCTGAACACCCCCGCCGGTCGCGAACCGGGGATAAGCAGCGAGCCCCGTGAGCGTTCGCGGCAGCCCATGGCCAGCACCACCGCGCCTGCTTGGATCCTTTCCAGGCCCCTGGCCGAGTTGACCAGCGTCACAACCAGGTCGGGAGTGATCCCGAGGACGAAGGTGTCGGTGAGAAAGGGCACGTTTTCCTTATGGACGCGGTCGGTATAGCGCTTGGCGTATTCGGTGCCGGTCAAATCCTCCCGGAATTTGTGCACGCCGAAGCCATTGTGTATGCACTGACGCAGGATGCCGCCGAGGAGGGGCGAGCGTTCGACGATCAGCACGTCCTTCACGCCGCGTTCCCGCGCGGCCAGTGCGGCCGCCATGCCGGCCGAACCCCCTCCTATGATGAGAACGTCGGTTTTATTCATAGCTGTCCTCCTCGAACCTGCACGAGCAGGCGGCCCCGACCAGTATGGGGGAACCCTTGCCGCTCTGGGGAATATCCATGGGATCGACTCCCCACTCCTCCGCGAGAATCTGCACGACGCGGGGGCCGCAAAAACCGCCCTGGCAGCGTCCCATCCCGGCGCGGGTGCGCATTTTCACCGCGTTGACGCTTTTCGCGCCCAGCGGGCGGCGGATGGACTGGCGCACTTCGGCCTCGGTGACCAGCTCGCAGCGGCAGACTATCTTTCCGTAATTCGGGTCCTTGCGGACGGCGGCGGCGCGTTCCTCATCGTTCATTTCGCGAAAGCTCTTAATGGCGTCGCGCCCAACGACAAAATCCGCCTTCGCGGCAGGCTTAAGCCTGTCGACCGCCAGGGCTGCGAGATGCACCCCGATGGCAGGGGCGGCGGTTAGGCCGGGGGACTCGATGCCGGCGGCGTTGAAAAAGCCGGGAGCGCCGACGGCTTCGCCGATGATGAAATCGTCCCGGTCGCCGTGTGCGCGCAGCCCGCCGTAGGCGGTGATGCAGCCGTCGCGGGGGAATTTCGGGACATGGCGGGCGATGGGGAGGTGCTTCCAATTTTCCTCGAAATAATCGAGAATGCGGTTGAGGCTCCGTGCCGTGGTGGAGGCGTCGTCGGGGTCGGTGCAGTCTTCTGCGTCGCAGCCGAGGATCACCGTGCCGTCGGCGGAAGGCATGATGCCCTGGCCCTTCGTGTGGCCGCCGCCCGGCAGTTTTTTCGGCGTTTGGGTAATGGTGGTGTCGACGTATTGGCTGAACTCCCGGTCCATCATGATATGCGATCCATAGCGCGGCGTTATGGTGAACTTGTCCGGGGAGACCATATTGTTGAACTTGTCCGCATGGGTGCCGGCGCAGTTGAAAACCAGTTTCGTTTCGAAATCGCCGTTATTGGTGGAAATTTTCCAGCCCCCGCCGCCGCGCTCGACAGCGTCGGCGCGCGTTTCCAGCTTGAATTCAACCCCGTTCAGGGCGGCGTTTTCCGCCATGGCGATGACGAGCCCATAGGGACAGACGATGCCCCCGGACTCGCAGTTCAGCGCGCCCACGACCTCGTCGCCGATTTCGGGGAAACGGTCGCGCAGGGCCCGGCCCGTCAGCACGGACACCGGTACGCCGTTCTGCCGGGCCATATCCTCCAGATGCCGGATCTCTCCCATATCCGCTTCGGATGTCGCGATGATCATGGTGCCGTTACGCTGGAACGGAACTGCCAGTTCGGAACACAGTTGGTCGAACATACGGTTGCCCAATACATTGAATTTCGCTTTCAGTGTTCCCGGGGTCGGGTCGAACCCGCCGTGCACCATGGCGGAATTCCCTTTACTGGTCGCGGCGCAGACGTCCGGGCTCTTTTCCAGGACCAGCACGCGCAGTTGATGGCGCGCCAGCTCCCTGGCGACCGAGCACCCCGTCACCCCGGCACCGATTATTATTGCGTCCCACATGGCTATGCTTCCTTTCAGGTAGAGATATAGTGCGTTTGCCGGTTGCAAGTCGGCGCAGTGGGCGGTTTTCTGCGTTGACTGCGGCCCGGCGGTGAATGAAATCTATCGATCTATCATGCAAATGAATCGGGATAAATCTATCACAGTTTGAAAATAGAATAAGCTAATATTCTATGTGGGTGAAGAAAAACCGAGTAGATGAACGGTAGAACATCTACAGCGGGCCACGCACCCCCGGCGCTCCGTTCGAGTAGAAAAACACCCACTTTCCGCTTCTTCATTTACTATCGTTTTTGGCTGCCGCATTGTCAACTATAAAAGCTGGAAATGCCAACAGGTTACGCAATTTTTATTAAGGCTTGGGGAGCGAAACGCGCAATTTTTTCGAAAAAGGAGCGTTGCGACGAAACACAATCTATCTTCGGTGAAAGTTTTTTCCTAAAAATAGAAAAATGAGAGGTAATCTATTGACATCGCCGCATTGCGCGTGCTAAATAGAAAAAGGCGATCAATAGAAAGTCAACACTTCGCTTCGTCGCCAAATCCTTGCCGGTTACGCACCTTGGACCCTGTCGATTCGCTTGCGCCCGTGAACCTTCTGGTACTACAGTAGCGGATTGAATTTTGTTCGTTTTCTATAATGACATTTCCTTGCA
>DAIOFH010000078.1:0-18742 GCA_036745875.1 Planctomycetota bacterium
GGGCATTAGCCCCGACCAGGTGCAGGCGCTGTTATGGTATAAAAAAGCCGCCGAGCAGGGAAATTCGTATGCACAAGTAGCCCTCGGTGATATGTACTACTCCGGCGGGCGGGTAAACAAGGATCTTGCGCAGGCAGCCTCCAGGTACAGGAAGGCGGCGGAGCGAGGGGATGCACAAGCGCAAAACCACCTTGGCAATTTGTATTACAGGGGCGAGGGCGTAGCCAAGGACCATTCGCAGGCTGTGTCATGGTACGCGAAAGCCGCTGAACTTGGCCATGCCGCTGCACAACATAGTCTTGGCTTTTCGTATTATACCGGCGAAGGTGTAACGAAGGACCATTCCCTCGCCGCCACATGGATCAAGAAGGCGGCCGAACAGGGATACATATCTGCGCAGAACGACCTTGGCTATCTGTATTATAGCGGTAACGGAGTGTCGAAGGATCACTCCCAAGCCGCGATGTGGTACAAAAAAGCCGCCGAAAAGGGGCATGCGTCGGCGCAGAATAGCCTTGGTGGGATGTACTACTCCGGGGAGGGAGTGGCGCGTGACTATAACGAGGCGGCGAAATGGTTCAGGAAAGCCGCCGAACAGGAAGTGGCCGTGGCGCAGGAGAGCCTCGGGAACATGTATTTCAACGGCACGGGCATAAGTCAGGATTACGGAGAGGCGCTACGCTGGTACAAGCAGTCGGCCGCCGGCGGGCTGGTGTATTCTCAACGCCAGTTGGGAAGGTTGTATTATGAAGGAAAGGGTACGAACGAGGATTATGGCGAAGCCGCCAAATGGTATAAACTGGCGGCTGAAAACGGCAATGCAGACTCGCAACGCATGATGGGCCTACTGCATTACGAAGGCAAGGGCGTGAGCCAAAATTACTCCGAGGCTCTCAGATGGTACAAACAGGCGGCTGAGCAGGGCAACACTATAGCCCGACGCATGGCGGCATCGATATACTACGATGGTAAAGGTGTCTCGAAAAATTACACGGAAGCATTCAAGTGGTATAAACTGGCCGCCGAGGATGGCGATGACAAGGCAATGCACCGGCTTGGCTATATGTACGACAAAGGTCAAGGTATTGGGCATGACCATGACAAGGCATTGCACTACTATACACAAGCTGCAAACAGGGGTAATTCTAATTCGATGAACAATATTGGAGTTATGTACAATGCGGGAAAATGTTTTACCAGAAACGAAGATTTGGCGTTGCAATATTTCCAAAAGGCGATGAACCAAGGAAATACGACAGCGGGCGAAAATTACCGTGATCTTAAAAACTACATTGCTCAGCGTGTACAGCGCGCTCAACAGGAGCAGCAACTTGCCGCCAGGCGAGCTGCCGCCGCTGCGGCACAGCACAGCCATTATTATAACGATGACGACGATGACGAAGGCGGAGGATATGATTTCGATTTCATGGATGCAACGGAATTGGGACTACAGATACTAAACTTTTTCTAACCAAGATCAACGTTTCGCCATAATTGTTACGTCCATGATGTCGGCCAGTGGACGCCCGTTTTTTTCAAGATAATCGAAAGCCTTCATAAAGGGCGAGACATAGCTGAAAAACCGCCGGTATCCGCTGCAAAGATAGTTTTGCCTTTCGCCGTCTTCCATTTGGAAACGGTGCTTGGGGCAGCCACCCCAACAGCCGCTGAGGTAAGGGCATTCGCGGCAGCGTCTGCTGAGGGTCTTTCCCTTGGCTTCCCCGAAAGCCCATTGGCTTGGGGAATCCAGCATTGACTGGAGGGATTCAGTGCCGAGAACGCCAAGCTTCCTGTCCGGATAGACAAAATGATCACAGGCGAAGACAGTTCCGTCGTGTTCCAACACCGGACAGCGGCCGCATAATGGTTGGTGGTGGCAAGCCGCTCCTGGCCTCGCCATGAAATTCGCCATCGCCCGAAATTCATGACAAAGACCGTGCCGACATCCTTCTTTACCCATTCGCTAAAAATATCGGAGAGGAAGATTCCAAACTCGTCCCCGCCGACGCTCCACCCGGTCACGGTGCCCGCCGCGTCGGGCATTCCTAGCCGCAATCCCATTTCACTCGCCTCGGCGTCGGCGCTGCGCTCGACCACGGGAGTGAATTGGAGGTATCGCACCCCGGCGTTTTTCAAAAATTGGTAGACGTCGCGCCCCCTTCCATGGCCTGCCGTCGAAACGCAGGAAAGCGTGTTGACTCGCACGTTGTGCCGTTGCAGCACGCGGAGAGCCCTGAGAGCAGCCGCATGGCTTGAACCGCCGTCCGGTCCCCGACGGTACGCGTCGTGGATGTCCGCCGGTCCGTCCAGGGACAGGCCGACGAGAAAATCGTTTTCCGCAAAGAACTCGGCCCAGCGGTCGTCGATGAGGAGGCCATTGGTCTGGAACGAATTCTCGAAACGCCGCCGGTCGCCGTGTCGCCGTTGCAACCGTACGGCTTCTAGGTAAAAGTCCAGTCCGGCCAGCGTCGGTTCGCCGCCCTGCCAGGTGAAAGTCACGGGAATATCCGGCGGCTGGGCGTCGAAACATGCCGTGATGTATTGCGCCAGAAGCGAATGGCTCATACAGGAGGGAGCCTTGTCGTACAAGGCCCCCTTTTCGAGGTAAAAACAATAGTCGCACGCCAGGTTGCACCTGTTGCCCATAGGCTTGGCCATAAGGTGAAACGGGAAGCGGCTTGGCATGCCCCGTCCTTTATTCCAGTCTGACGTGAACGGAACGCAGTTTGTCGGTGTAGGCGAAAGGCAACACATACCTGTCCGGTACGATGGGCGTTCCGGTGTCGAAGCCGACGTCCATGCTGTCGCCCAGCGAAAAGCCACGGGGGACCGAGCGTTCGATACGTCCCTCCGCAACGGTTTTGCCATCCACTCGCATTTCGAAGCTGCCTCCTTTGCCTATTCCCTCCCCGCCGTCGTAGGTGAATGCCACTTCGACGGTGTGGTCCCCAGCGGTGAGGGGGTCTGTTCCATCTATCTCAAACGTCTCAATGGCGAGATAGTTGTAAATAAATACCGGCTTTCCTTTTTCGATAAAGAGGGCAAGACCGCCGAACTGGCCACCGAGGGTGTAGAGCATGCCGCTCGCCTCGCTGTTTTCGGAAACATGGACGTCGGCCTGTATAATGTATGAGCGGTTACGGAAAATCGGCGCAGCCCCTTCGGGCAGCCGGCCAAATCCTTGGCTGAACGTCCATTCCTTGCGCCTGTCGAGATATGCCGCACCCATGGCGGAAAACGGATCGTCGCTGAGTGGAAGCACGTTGCGGCGTCCGGCTTCGGCGAAAAAGAGCATCTGCATTTCCCGCAGTTTGTCGGGGTGCTCGGCAGCCAGATTAGCGCTTTGGGAGAAATCGTTTTTCACTTCATATAACTCCCACTCCCATGTCGCCGGGCTTTCGCCCACTTTACTGAAGAATTGCTTCCACGGCGCCATCCTCACCTTTGTGGCCGCCACCCAGCCGTCATAATAATAGGCTGCATTGCCCATGGTCTCGAAATATTGGCTTTTGCGGCGGAATTTCGCCTCGGGGTCGTCAAGGCAATACAGCATGCTGACGCCTTCTAGTGGTTTCTGCGCCACACCGTTTACCATTGCCGGCATGGTCAGGCCCGTCGCTTCGAGGAGGGTGGGCGCGATGTCGACGACATGGTGCCATTGGCTGCGCAGGCTCCCCGACTCGTTGCCATAGCGTCGCGGCCAGGATACGACCATGCCGTTCCTCGTGCCGCCGTAATGGGAGGCGATTTCCTTGGACCACTGGAACGGCGCGCAGAGGGCGGTGGCCCAGCCGGCGGCGTAATTTGAGAAACTTTCCGGCCCGCCCATGCTGGCGATCAGTTCTTCGTTGACGGCGAATTCATCGGGCAGGGCGTTGATCAAGCCGACAATTTCGTTAATCGCGCCCATGTGCGCTTCGGCGCTGGCCCCGTTGTCGCCCTGGATGTAGAAGACAAGGGTATTGTCATAAAGCCCCAATTCCTTGAAAGCGTCCACAACCTCGCCTATACAGTGGTCGGTCTGGGCCAGAAATCCCGCATACACCTCCATCATTCGGGCGTGGAGACGGCGTTCGTCCTCCGTGAGCGTTTCCCACGCCGGGATGCCCGGAGACATGGGATTCAATACAGTGTCTTCCGGGATGACCCCGAGATGCTTCTGGTTTTCGTATATTTCCTGCCGCAGCGCATTCCAGCCCTTGTCGAAACGGCCCTTGTATGGTCTGGTCCATTCGTCAAAGACATGGTGGGGAGCGTGGGTTGCGCCGGGCGCGTAATACATGAATACCGGTTTGTCCGGGTAGACAGTCTTTTGGGTTTTTAGCCAGGCGACGGCGCGGTCACGCATATCGTCGTTGAAGTGGTAATCGGGGTTGCCGAGCGCCGGTTCGACAGGGCGGGTTATTTTCCCACAGCACCGGCGCATACTGGTTGGTCTCGCCGGCGAGGAAGCCGTAAAAATAATCGAATCCCATGCCGGTATGCGCGGTATGATGATTGCGGCCGGTCAGAAGGGCGGAACGGGTGGGGGAGCAGAGGGCGGTGGTGTGGAACTGGTTGAACCGGACGCCGTCATTTGCCAGCGCTTCGAACGTGGGCGTCTCCACCGGGCCGCCAAATACGGAGGAAGCGCCAAAGCCCACGTCGTCTGTCAAGATCACCAGGATATTGGGCGCGTCTTTGGAGACGATGACGTCCCGGCCGGTCGACGGCGTCGAATCGCGTGGCGTCAGCCCTATCTCGCCATTGAACGGTTCCGGCACCGGTGGCGGGATCGCCTCGGCGCCAAAGGCCGATTGTTGCAGGAGGAGGGTCGATGAGAGGGCGCAGAATGCCGTGTATAGCGCTTTCCGCAGATTCATGGTTGACTCCTTTCTCATTTTGTTGAATCGGAATCCATAGGCAAAACAATATATTCCCCTGCGCGCAGGAAATAGATACCCAATTCCTTGACATTGACGTCCGGGCTTATGCGCATAAGCGCTTCAGCATAGGTCTCAAGTTGGCCGCGATGATGTCCGGCGAGAAGCTGGAGGTCTGTGCCGCGTATTTTGTCCGTCTTGTAATCCGCCACCACCCAGCCGTCCGCCTCCTCGAAAGCGAGGTCGATGACGCCGCGCACCAGCGCGGGCAAGCCGTCCGCAGTCGTCGCCGCCATGGTGAACGGCAGTTCGCGAAAAACCCGCTTCGCTTGGTTGGCGCGCCTCCACAAATCGGACTGCCAGACGGCCTTGGCCATGGCGACAATATCATCCGCGAGGTTCGGCTGCAGTTCATGTTCGGCGAGTTTTGCCTTCGCCAGCTTGATCAATTCCCCATCCGGCATCGCCGAGTCGTTTTCCAGGATTTCATGCATGGCTTCGCCGAGGGCGAGAGCCGTTTCCGTGCCCTGGCGCAGGCGGTACACCATATCCTCGTCCGCGGCGACTTCGGCCATCGCCTCTTCTGCCTGCAAGACCGTCACTCCGGCTTTTCTGGTCTTGGCGCGCTCAAGCATATAGGTCGGGACGAGGGTGGCGTCGATTTTTTCCCTTCGCGCGGCGGCATCCAGTCTAGAGACGTCTATGGTCGGCAAGTCCGCCTGCGAACTCGCCTCAATGGAAGCCTGTCTCGGCGTTTCGTCCTCTTCGGCCTCGGGAAGGGCCTGGTCGATATCTATGATGTCGATCATCGGGTTTTTCAAACCCTTTCCCGTCGGCCTGGCGGAGATGACGACAGCCGATCCCGCCCGTGTGGCGGCGACATAACTGAGGCGCAGCTTTTCCGCCCGCAGGAACTGTTTTTCCCGCGCCTCCGCTTCCTGCCAGTCGGCGGGACAGGCCACCAGGCTTTCGCTTTTTCCATAAGCGCGGTAGAGGGCGAGCCTTCCTTCGACGGTATGTCCGGCCGTGCGCTTGATGGCGAGTTTCACCGGTTTGGTGTTCCGCCCGGAGGGCGCTGCGAGGAACACGACCGGGGCTTCCAACCCTTTCGCCTTGTGCAGGTTCATGACGCGGACGACCGATGTGTTTTCGCCCAGGGCCGGTACGGCGTCGAAATTTTTGGACGAGAGGATTGCCCTTGCTTTCCTCAACAACGATCCCGGCGTAGGCAGTTCCTTTCGCAGCATGGTCAGGCGGTCGAAAAGGGTCAGGAGCGCGGCTGTATCCGCGTCGGCGTTTTCTCCCGTGGCGGCAAGCGCCCATATGCCGATTGTATCCGCCAGCAGACCAAGCGCGGTAACCGGATCGTGGTCGTGGAACAGGCGCTCCAGCCTGCGCAACATCGCCAGGCTTTGGGCAACATGTCCGGGTTCGTCCGGCTGGTTCGGCATATGGAGGACGAAAGCTCCGCCGCCCTTTTTCCAACTGTACAGTTCCGGGTCGGGCACACCGAAAAGGCGGCTTCTGAGGCAGGCCACCTGTAGTATCGGATTGTCGGGGTCGAGAAGCGCTTCAAGAAGCAACAAAAGCAGGCCGGGCGCATTTTGCCCCGTATTGCCGCTGCCGCCGCTTATTCGGACCGGAAGGCCGGCACGGCGAAGCGCCGCCGCGATGCCGCCACTGCCTTTGGTTTTTTCCGTAAGGATCAGGAAATCCTCCGCCTTCGCCGGTCGCGGATCGCCCTTCGGATTGTGAATGGGCATCCCCGTGTCCAGGGCGTGCTTGATGAAGGCGGCGATGCGTTTTGCCTCGTCTTCCTCGATCTGTCTGCCGGAAATGCCTTCGGCCTTTTTTTCCGCCAGGGTCTTCAGAAGATAGACGCCGCTGAAGCATTGGCTGTGCGCCGCCTCGCCGCCGGGCTGCAAGGGCACGTAGACGGGACAAAATTCGGATTCGTTGTCGGGGAAACGCGCTTCCGTGTTTGAGCCGTCGGGTACGAAAATCCTGTTTACCCAGCCGATGACGTCAGGCTGGCTGCGGAAGTTGACCGAGAGACTCAGCGTCTCGCCGCCGTTTTGCTCTATCAGTCTCTTGATCAGTGAGTAGGTCGCGATGTCGGCGCGGGTAAACCGGTATATGGATTGCTTGGGATCGCCTACGATGAACAACGATCCGGGCCTGGGCCTGCTCTTGCGCCAATCCGGTTCCTCGGAATTCTCCCCAGCCAAAAGAAAAAGTATTTCCGCCTGGATGGGGTCCGTGTCCTGCACTTCGTCCACAAGAATGCGGCAATAGCGTTCGGATAATTCCGTGCGCACCCAGGGGTGGTTGCGGAGGAGTGCTGCGGTTTTCATCAGCAGGTCGCCGAAATTCAGGACGCGATTGTCACGCCGCAGCCTGTTGTGGATCAAGGACGCCTGTCGGAAACAGGATAGCGCCACCGCGTAACGGGCCGCGAGCAGACTGGTCCTGTATGGCAGGACATGGTCGGAGTAAAAACGCGAATAGCGGTTTACTTCCTCCTCAAGCTTGATCTTGCATTCGCCGCCGAAAAGGCAGGCCCATTGTTTTTGCACCACATACGGCTCTTTCGGCAGTTGCTGGAAAATACCCTTTATTTCGTCAGCTCCGTCCGTGTCTTTTTGCCGTTCGGCCCAACGGGAAATTGCGCGGTATGTCGGCAGCAGCTGATCCCGCCCGGTCTTCATGTCCGGGTCTTCTACAAATTGCCTGACCGTGGGGGCATAGGCGAGGAGGGCGCGATAGAGTTCGGCCGCGCCGTTCGGCGTTCTTGGATGGTCCTCCCCCGGCCAATCCTCGACGTCCGGGTATCTGGCGAAGTCATGGAATCCGGGGCGCAGGTCCTCCAGCGACAGGTCCAGATCGATGACCGCTTGTTCCAACTGGGCGTTTTCCTCGCCATAGAAGCGGGCGGAAAACTCGGTCCAGGCGCGGTCACGAAGCTCCGTGTCCTCGTCGTCTTCCAGTTCGCGAAACTCGGGGTCGACGCCGGCCTCGACCGGCCTTTCACGCAGGAGCCGGGCGCAGAATGAGTGGATGGTGCCGATGTGGCATTGCTTGAGCGATTTTTCCGCCACCGTGAGGTTGGCGAAAGCCGCCCCTGCCGCTGCGGAAAGTTTGTCCCGTATGCCCAGCTGCAGGCGGTCGCGCAGTTCAGCTGCCGCCTTGCGGGTGAAGGTCACCGCCGCCATGAGGCTGGTCGGGTTGATGTGTCCCTGTTCGCACAGGGCGAGGATCCTGCCGACAAGGCAGGTGGTCTTGCCGGAACCCGCCGCCGCCTCGACGGCAAAGTTCGCGTCAAGCCTGGTGACGATGTCGTCACGGGCTTTTGCATCGGGAAGGGGTGAGGGAGAATTATGAGTCATAGGTGAAGGATTTTTTGGGTATTTTGCATTCCTCGCTCGATTCCGCATCAGTCAGCGGCCGGCTTGATTGTCATAACCGAAGGACAACAGATAAGTATGCGCCAGAGAGGCGGGCGCATACTTATCCGCGCTAGCGCTCAAGTTAAATTCGCACCGGATCAATCCTCTTTTAATTTTCAGCGTCCCACAGCGATTCAATAACCAGGGTGCGGCTGTTGTCGGCCATGTTTTCCGCCGACAGTTTTTCGCGGTTCGACATGACGCAGATCGGGGCGTCCGCCAGGTGTTTGAAAACGGTGTCGGCGGCTTTTTTGACGTCGGCGGCGGTCAATCCCAGGAGGGTTGAGCGGTATTTGCGCCTGAACTCCTCCGTCTCGCCGCCGAGCCAGCGCATAAGCGCCAGCGGCGCGGCACTGGAGGCCCGGACCTGATGGTCCAGGGTTTTTATCGTGCCGATGATGGCCTGTTCGACTTCTTCCGGCGACAGGTCCATCTGGGTTGCGACATAGTTCGGCAGGCTGCCGTAAATGTCGAGTGTCCGGTTGATGGACGGATCGCGGAAGCTGTAGAGCTGGAACGCGCCGCGTGCGCCCATGTTGACGGCCCCAACGCCGTATGCGCCGCCCTTGATGCGAATCTCGTTCCAGAGGTAACCGAAAGTAAGCTGTTCCCCGAGGAGACGGAGCGCCGGGGAATCGGGGCTGCCTTCCGGCGGGGCCGGAAGCGCCGCTGCTACGTAGTTGACGTCTGAAGAGGCGGCAAGGCCGATTCGGCGGGGGGAGGAGCCCTTTTCCGGCATCGGAGGGCGCAGCGTGTGCTTGTCGCGCTTGAAGTACGGCGCATTCCGGTCGAGCCAGGCGATGGTCTCCCCGAACGCGTCGCGCGAACCGACCTGCGACGCATACAGTACGGCGCGTGCGGCGATATCGTGGCGGATCGCCTCGAAGCGGTCGATGATAGTGTCGAGGTTCGCATCGATGCTCTCGGCAAGCCGTTCGACAAACCTGGCCTGGGTGCAGCCGTCGAGCCGTTCCGACAAGGCCGCTGCCGGGTTCAGGTATTGGCTTGAATAAAGGCCGGCGTAGCGGCTGCCCATCGGTACGATCTGATTGCGCCAACCGATGCGGGACTGAAGGACAATGTCCTTGAGCCGATTTTTGTCGGTGAATTCGGGTTTGAACATGCGGTCGGCGAGGACGGCAAGCGCTCGCGGCCAGTCGCCGCCGAGGGCCTTGAGCCAGCCGGTCATTCTGAGCCGCGCGCGTTCCGGGCCGTCAATGTGGCTGGTGATGCCGGCGGCAAATTCGACGCCGCCGGTGCAGGCGGCTTCGCGTTCGGCCATTTCGGCATAATCGAATCCTGCCGCCCCGCACTTGCCGAGCGTTTCGGCAAAGAGCGGCAGGTAGTCCAGCAATTCCTCGTCCATGTAGCCGAGGTCGAGGCAGATCTGCAGATAGTCGATGCCTCCGGACTGGACCTTGACGTCAAGAATGTCGAAGCCGCCGGCTTTCTCCTGTGAAAATTCCAGGGGAATCGGGTTCGGGGAAACGTCCGAGCGTTTCAGGCGCGGCAGGGTGGCGACCGCTTCCGGCGCGTTGGGGGCGGACTGGACATCCTCCAGCTCCTTGGCGACGCGGCGGACTTCATCCTTTTCGGCGGGGGACATTCCGTCCAGTACGCGCTTCAGGCGGTCGGCGCGGGCCTTTTCCTTTTCAGCCGCAAAGTTGCCGTCCGGGACAAGGGCGATCCGCAGACGGTGTGGATTGTCGAGGAGGTGTTTCCTGGCGATTTCCTCGAGGTAGCCGGGCTGGTTGTTGATGGCGGCATGCAGGTCGTCGAGGCACTGGCCGACTCTGAGCTGCGACAGGGGGTCCGAATCGTAGAGCCAGGAGGCGAAAACATTGGCCATCAATTTCAGTGGATACTGCGGGCGGATCTCCCTGGCGGTCAGCTCCAGTTCGCGCAGGCTGGCCGCGACTTTTTCCTTGTTGAACCCATTCTCCACTTCGTGGCGCAACACATCCAGGCAGAGATCCTCGACCGGTTTGGCGTTTTCCTCTTCCGAGCCCTTGAGGACGACGACAAACCAGGTGTCCCTCTGCCAGTCCAGGTAACCGGAGCCGCCGAGCTCCTCGCCAAGCTTGGAATCGATAAGCGACTTCCTCAGCGGCGATGCCGAGTTGTCCAGGAGATAGCTGGAAATGACCTTCATCGCCAGCGTCTCCATCAGGTCGCGGCGGTCGTTGGTGCTGAAGGCGACGGCGACGTCCGTCTTGCGGGTCGGGTCTTCGTCCTTGTCTATTGGGTAACTGTAAACGGCGCTTTTGGGGTTTTCCCATCGCGGAAGAGGCTTTATGGTCGATTCGATCTTCATGGCTTCGAACTTCGACAGGTATTCCTTGTCCAGAATGTCCAGGACGGCGGGGAGGTCGCTGTCGCCGTAGGTGAGTATCCAGGAATTCGACGGATGGTAGTAGGTCTTGTGGAAATTGACGAAATCCTCGAAGGTCAGGTCGGCGATGACGTCCGGGTCGCCGCCGGAGTCGTTGGAATAGGCGTTGCCGGCGAAAAGGATCTGTTCTATGTGGCGCTGGAGGATGATGTCCGGATCTGAATAGTAGCCGCGCATTTCATTGTAGACGACGCCCTTGATGTCGAGGCTGCCGTCTGCGAGTATTTCGAAATGATGGCCTTCCTGGCGGAAATGGTCCTTCAGGAGCAGGGGGAAAAATGCGGCATCCGCATAGACCCGCATGAGGTTGGTGAAGTCGGTGTGGTTCATGCTGGCGCAGGGATAGAGGGTGCGGTCGGGATAGGTCGACGCGTTGATGTAGGTCGCCATGCTGTATTTGTTGAGTTCGACAAACAGTTCCTTGAGGGGATAGCGCCGCGAACCGCACAGTACGCTGTGTTCGAGAATGTGGGGAAGGCCGGTGTCGTCCGGCGGCGGCGTGCGGAAGGCGACGGAAAACAGTTTTTCACTGTCCATGCTCGCGAGGTGAAGGTGGCGTGCCCCGGATTTATTGTGCACAAGCTCGATGGAGCGGAGTTCCATGTCCGGGATGTCTTCGACGCGGACGACGGTAAACCCGCTGATGACGGCGTCTTTTTGGATGGCGGCGACTGAGTCGGGGATTTTCATCATAGGCCTTTCAGGGATTGTGATGGAGTGTGATTATTTATCAGAGAGAACATAGAAATCACAGATCAATATAATTATTCTGTCTTCCCTATGCTCTCTGTGTTCTCAGTAGTGGAAAAATCATCCTTGGCCGGGGGGACGGTCCAGCCCTGGCAGAGGTCGCAACGCCTGTCCGAACACCATTGGCATGAATGGCAGTCGGGACAGCGATGCTTTTTTTTGCAGCCTGTGGAGCTGTGATCGTGGCTCAAAACAACGCCAACACCTTGTTTGGATCCATTGACGGCGCAATGGACTGCACCCTGGAAGTGGAATAAGTTCCGGGTTTGGCGACTTTTCCAATTTCCGTATAGAACTGGTTGGCTTTTTTCTTGTCGCCGGCAAAATGCTTTTCGGACCATTCGCTCACCAGGCCCATGTTTCCGGCGCGGGCCATTACGGTGTGGCCGTACAGCCAATACGCCGCGTCGACAAAATGGCCGATATGGTTCTTGAGTTCCGGGGCGTCGAAGGTGTCGACGAACTTTTGGCCGGGGCTGTTCATCTCGGTGCCTGACATGACCGGGAGATCGCGGTCAAGGGCGGCTTTGATGAAGGCGTCCATGCAGGCGACCTTGTTTTCCTTGGCGGCCGGGTCCTTGATGTTCCAGTTGCGCTCGGGGATTATGTTGACGCAGAGTGCGCCCCAGCCCATGGCGTCGTCAAGCAGCTTGCCCGGGTCTTCCTCGCCGGCCGAGGTGCCGTCCAGCCAGGCGTGGCAGGGGATGGCGCCGCAGGCGAGAACGGCGCGGTTGAAATCGAAGATGGACGGGAACGCGCCGCCGTCAGGCTGCGCATAGCCGATGCCGCCGCGCTTCATCAATTTGGCGCGCATGGCGTTGTGGAACGCGCCCGTGTCGGCGAGAAGGCCTTCCATGTCCACGGGCGTCCGGCCGAGTACGTCGGCCCAGAATACGGCAAGGGATTCCTTTTCCGGGAAGACGGCGCGGGACTTGTTGTCGTAGGCCGCGCAGATATGGCGTTCAGTGGCGTTGCCCGAAGGGGTCAGGGGCATGACGTCGGCGTCGTAGTCAATCGTGGCGGGCGCGAGGACCGGGTTGATCTTTTCGATCATGGCGACGTTCCTGGCGCGCGACTGAGAGGCGAGGGAGGCGACAAAACGTTCCGCCGGGCTGCCCGCCGCGGGATGTTTGACGAACCCCGCCCCCATCGTGTAGAGAATGCCCGGCTCGCCGGGGCTGTTGATCTCGCGGTCGGAATAGGGTTCGACAAAGACGCGGGACTCGAGGGAGACGGTTGTACGGATGCCCAGGGCGTCGCCGGCGGCGAGCATTTCGTCAATCGAATCGAGGACGTCGAAGTCGGTGGAGCCGACGGCGAGGAGGCCGCGCATCAATGCTTCCCAGACCAGGCGGGAGGGCGAGTAGCTTTCGCAGGAGTAGGAAAAGAAGGTATGGGCATGGAGGTTGACCCAGGGCTTTTCCGCCGGGGTGGCGAGGGCGCCCGCCGCCAGTTCTTTCGCCAGCTCCTCCAGCGCCTTGGTGCGTTCCGAGCGGTCGAAAGAGTCCAGGCTTTTCAGGGTGGGCGCGAGGCGGTTCAATACTTTGGTGCGGACTGATATTTCCGACCTGAGTGAAGACACGGCGGAATCGGCGGTATGTTCGGGCATATGTTTCTCCAACCAAGAATATAAATAATAATGGAATACTTTGAAATCCGAATGGCTTAATATTATACTGTTCTGGGTAAATAAGTAAAGGTGATCTATAGGTTTGTAGATAAGGAATCACATGGACATCACACGCAAACTTACACGCCGGGTCATGGTCGGTTCCGTGCCCATCGGCGGCGGCAGCCCACTGAGCGTACAGACCATGACGCGTTCGCCGTGGAAGGATATAGACGGCAATCTTGCCGAAATCGCCACAGCGGCCAAAGCCGGAGCCGACATCATCAGGATGGCGGTGCCGTCCGTCGAGGCGGCAGCGAGCCTTGCCCGAATCGCCGAACAATCGATATTGCCCATAGTCGCCGACACGCATTTCGACTGGCGGGTCACCCTGGCGGCGATCGAGGCGGGGGCGGCGAAAGTCAGGATAAACCCCGGCAACATGAACCCGGGCGGTCTTGCCCGCGTCGTCGAGGCGGCCGGGAAAAGAAACATCCCCATCAGGATCGGCGGCAACTCCGGCTCCATCCGCCACAGGAAGGCAGGGGATGCGGCGGAAGCCTCACTGCCGGAACTGCTTGCCGAGGAAGCGCTCCTTTGGTCCGAAAAAGTGCGCGAAATGGGTTTCCATGACCTTGTCCTTTCCATAAAGGCGAATTCGGCCATTGAAACGGTGACGGCGAACAGGATCGTTGCCGCGCGGTCCGATTTGCCGTTGCACCTTGGGGTGACGGCGGCGGGCACGAAGGAAGATTCCATCATGAAAAGCGCCGCCGCCGTGGGTTCGCTCATTCTGGACGGCATCGGCGATACGATCAGGTTCAGCTTCACCGGCGACCTCGAAGGGGAGGTCAGGGCCGGCGTCGACCTGCTGCGTTCCCTTGGGCTGCGCAATACCGGCCCGGAAATCGTGTCCTGCCCCGCCTGCGGCCGTTGCCGCGTGGACCTGCCGGGCCTTGCGGGGCAGGTCAAGGAACGTCTGGCCCATATCGCAGCGCCGTTGCGTGTCGCGGTCATGGGCTGTGAAGTCAACGGTCCCGGCGAAGCGAAGGATTGCGACCTCGGCATCGCTTCGGCCGGCGGCATTGTCCATCTCTTTATCAAGGGCGAGGTGGTCGGCCGGGTGGCGGTGGAGGAAGCGGTCAACCGTCTGTGCGCCGAAGCGGAAAAGATGGCGGAACAGTATGGCTGTTGACATCCCCGTAGCCCGCCGCAGCGACAAAAGCACGGGCAAGCCCCATGACATCATGGTGCTCGTTTCCGGTGGTGTGGATTCGGCCGTGTCCTTGCGGCGGCTTATCGCCGCCGGATTCACCCCTTTTGCCGTGACCATGCTGTTGCCGCAATTCTGCGGCAACGTATCGGACGGTAAATCGGTGTATGAAGTGCCGGAGGGGGTGGCGGAAACAGCGGTGAGTTTGACCGAAAGCCTCGGCGTCTCCCACGCGGTTCTCGACGTGCGGGATATTTTCATCGACAGGGTGATTGAGCCTTTTGCCGGCTGCTACCGCTCGGGCCTCACGCCCAATCCCTGCGTGCGCTGCAACCCCAGGATGAAATTCGGCCTGATGCGCGAATGGGCGGAAAAAGAACTGGGGGTCAGGATGCTTGCTACCGGGCATTATGCCGGGATTGTGGAACGCGACGGCCGCCATCGGCTGGCCCGAGTCCATCCGGTGGACAAGGATCAGAGCTATTTCCTTTACCGCATACCGCCGGACGACCTCGCATTTACGCGTTTTCCCTTGTCGGACGTCAGTGAAAAAAGTGAAGTGCGGGCCGAGGCGAGGGCGCTCGGGCTGGCCGGGGCGGATGCGGACGACAGCATGGACATTTGCTTCCTTCCGGAAGGTGACTACCGGCCGCTCGTCGTCGACGCGGCGTTACCCGGACCGATAGTGGATGAGTCAGGGAAGGAACTTGGTCGGCACAATGGCTACATGAATTTCACCATAGGCCAGCGCAAAGGCTTTGGCATAGGCTTCGGCAGACCGATGTATGTCCTGCGCCTTGATCCGGAAAAGAACGCCGTCGTCGTAGGCCCGCGGGAGTCCGCGCACAGGCGCGATGTCCTGGCGCATGATTTGGTTGTCCATGACGCGGGCAGCCTGAAGTCGGGCAGCAAGGTCTGGGCGAAGATCCGCTCCGGCGGCAGGCCGCGGCAGGCCGAAGTGACCGATTTCACGGATTCGCTGCTTCGGGTTCGGTTTGACGAACCGGTATTCGCGCCCGCGCCGGGACAGCATCTTGTCCTTTATGACGACGATGGGGTGGTGCTTGGTGGTGGGGAGATACGAGTCAAGAGTTAAAAGTTAAGAACGAAGAGTGAAAAGTTAAAATACTCTTCACTCTTCGTTCTTAACTTTAACTTGCTTCATTGCTTTCCGAAGAACACCCCGGCGACGACAAGGGCGGCGATAATCAGTACGCAGACAATGATGATGATGTCCATCGTCCGGGTCGAAACGTCGATGCGGTCGTAGTGGTTGCGGTGAATCGACTTCCCGGCGAGTGCTTTTTCGCGTTCCGTGACTTTGCGCTCCCGCTCCTCGAGTTCGGCGATCCGCTGCTGCATCTCGGCGTTTTCCGTCATGCGGATTACTTCTTCTTGATGTATTTGCGCACGTCGATGGCGACGGCGAGAATGATGATCAAGCCTTTGATAATATATTGCAGATAGGCGTTGATCCCGAGGTAATAGAGGCTGTAGTTGATGGTCTGGAGAATCACCACGCCGAGGATGACGCCGGGGATGGTGCCGACGCCGCCCGTGAACGAGACGCCGCCGATGACGCAGCCGCTGATGGCGTCAAGGTCGTAGTTGAGGCCGGTGGAGGTGGTCACGCTCTGCACGCGGCCCGCTTCGAGGAAGGCGGCGATGCCGTAAAGGACGCCGGCAAGGAGATAGACGCCGAAGATGTTCCTGGTGACGTTGACGCCGGAGACGGCGGCGGCTTCGGGGTTGCCGCCGATGGCGAACATGTTTTTGCCAAGGACCGTCTTGTTCCACACCACCCACATGAACACGGCGCAGATCGCGAGGTAGATGACCAGGTACGGCAGGCGCATGAAACCGAGGTCGAATCCGCCGTTGACGAAGTAGATGTACTTCGGATCCAGGTTGGCAAGGGGCTGCGCGCCGCCCGCCTGACTGTCGATGTACAGGCACAGCGCGCCGTAGGCGATCAACTGCGTGCCCAGGGAGATGATGAACGGGTGCATCTTGAGGACGGCGAAGCCGAAGGCGTTTATGGAGGTGAAGAACATGGCGACGAGGATGCTCAGCACCAGCGGGATGACCATGGGGATTGGTTCGGTGATCCCCGGATACATTCTCGCGCCGTAGGTCGTGCTCTGCAGGAGCGAAGCGGAGATCGCCGCCGAACAGCCAAGGATACGGCCGGCCGAAAGGTCTGTTCCCGTGTAGACGATCATGCCGGCGACGCCGAGGGCGAGGATGCCTCTCGTCGACGCCTGAGACATGATGTTAGAGAAATTGCCCCAGGAAAGGAAGGTGTCGTCCACGATGACCACGAGGACGATCAGGAATCCCAGGATGATGTACAATGAATAGCTGAGAAGCCATTCCTTCCAATCAAAGCTCTTGGTTTCATTCATAGCTTCCGCTCCTCATAGGTATTCAGTAAGCATTTTCCGTTTCCGCTTACCGATTCCGGGTGCACCGTGTACATCGCGGCAATAGTTGAATGGGGAAACGCAAGGGTGCCGGCCGATGTTTAACCCGAAATCGGTATTAGGCATACTCGGCCGCCAGGCGCATGATCTTTTCCTGGTCGGCATCCTTGATATCCAGAATTCCCGCCAGCCTGCCGCCGGACATGACCATGATCCGGTCGCAGATCCCCAGTAGTTCAGGCATTTCCGAAGACACCATGATGATGCCCTTGCCTTCGGCGGCAAGGTTGATAATGAGTTGGTAGATTTCCGCCTTGGCGCCGACGTCGATGCCCCTTGTCGGTTCGTCCATCAGGAGGACGTCCGGTTTGGTCAGGAGCCAGCGGCCGATGATGACCTTTTGCTGGTTGCCGCCGGAAAGGTCGCGGATATAGGTCTTTTGCGACGGGGTCTTGATCCTCATGCTGGAAATGGAGGATTGGGTGTCTTCACCCATTCTCCCCGACGAGAGGAGACCGGCTTTTTTGTAGCGCCTGCTGTTGGCGCTGTTGATGTTGGAGATGATGGTGTTGAAGGTAATGTCGAGGCCGCCGAAGATGCCGTTGGCGCGGCGCTCTTCCGTGATCATGGCGAAACCGTTCTTGATCGCTTCGGAAGGGTTGCGGTTGACGATGTGTTTGCCTTCCTTGATCAATTCCCCGGACGAATGGTGGGCGATGCCGAAAATCGTTTCCAACAGTTCCGTGCGCCTGCTCCCGACCAGTCCGGCGACGCCGAGGATTTCCCCGCGCCGCAGGGAAAAACTGATGTCCTTGCAGGTCGGCTCGTATTTCCCGGTGAGGTGGCGGACCTCCAGCATTTCGCCCTGCGGGGTATTGGTTTTCGGGGGGAAGCGCTGGGTCAGGTCGCGACCGACCATCAGCTTGATGATCTTGTCTATGGTGAGTTCCTTCGCGGGCTCGGTGGCGATCCACTGGCCGTCACGCATGATGGTGACGTCGTCGGAGATGGTGAGGATTTCCTCCATCTTGTGGGAGATATAGACGATGCCGACGCCGTCGTCGCGAAGTTTGTTGATTATTCTGAAAAGGTGTTCGACTTCGGGATTGGTGAGGGAGCTGGTGGGTTCGTCGAGGACGAGGATCTTCGCGTTGTACGAGACCGCCTTGGCTATTTCCACCATTTGCCTCTGGGAGACGCTGAGTTTGCCGATAAGGGCCTTCGGGTTGACGTTGCCGATGCCGAGATCGTCGAAAATTTTGCGCGTGCGCGCATACATTTCGCTGTGGCTCACGAGGCCGTAATGCTTTGGAAAACGGCCGAGCCAGAGGTTTTCCATGACGCTGCGCTTAAGGACCTGGTTCAGTTCCTGGTGAACCATGGAGACGCCGCCTTCCATGGCCTCCTTGGGGCCGCTGAAGTGGACCGGTTTTCCTTCGATCAGGATTTCTCCCGCATCGGCGGAATAGATGCCGAACAGGCATTTCATCAGGGTGGATTTGCCTGCGCCGTTCTCGCCCATCAATGCGTGGACGGTGCTTCTCCTGACCTGGAGCTGTGCCTGGTCCAGGGCCTTGACGCCGGGAAAGGACTTGTCGATGCCGCGCATATCCAGGAGATAGGTAACTTCACTCATAAAACCCCCGTTTCGCGTTATCGTCGCAATATTCCGAGAAGAGTACAAATCACGGAGCACAATCAATAACTTAATAATGGATAACTCGTAGTGGGTAATGAAGTAAAACTCTCACATTCAGGACGCGCCTGCGTTCTTGTGCAATCGCGCCTGTTCAATGTAAGTATACCGTCATTATCAATATTCATTATCAATTATCAATTATTAATTGTGCTCCGCGTTTATGCGTGTTTACTTTCCTTCATAGGGGGAGTAGGGGATGCGGACCGCAATGCCGCTTTCGTCGTACTTGTAGTCGGTGCCGGCGAGGTTGTCGCGGCCGGAGACCATGTTGAGGATGACGGTGGCGAGGGCGTTGCCCATGGCTTCGCCGTCCTGCTTGACGGTGGCGCTCATGATGCCGCGGTTGAT
>DAIOFH010000079.1:0-18663 GCA_036745875.1 Planctomycetota bacterium
CCTGGATGACTCGGCCGCCGGCGTTTCTTCCTGAGGAACGACTTTTCTCCTGCCGCTCTTGCGGGTGACGGGCTGTTTGCCCGCGCCGTCCTCGAGGATCATGAGCACCTTGTCCGCCATGCCTGCCGCATAGATGCCCGGCTCGTAACTTTTGTCAATGCCGGGAACTTCGATGCGCCATTGGTTCTTGCGCAAGGGCGTTGTTTTGAGTCCGGCGTGGCGGGTCAGCATGACGCCGCGCTTGACCGCCTTGTCCGTGAAGGTGACGGCGAGGGCCTCATCCATTCTGTCTATGCCGGTAATGCCGACAGCCAGCATGCGGATACGAATCTCTTGGTCGGCGAAGCAGCGTTCCACCGGAGGGGGAGGCGGGCCGTAGCGGTCCTTGACATAGTCGCGAGTGGCGCTCAGGCTGTCGTGGTCGCGGATGCGGGTCAGGCGGCGGTAGAAGTCGATACGCTGCGCTTCCGAAGGGATATACTCCGTGGGGATAAAAGCGCGGGTGCCGAGGTCGAGTTCGATTTCGACTTCGTCCTCCAGTTTTTCCCCTTTTTCGGCTGAAACGGCTTTTTCCAGCAGGCGGCAATAGAGGTCGAAGCCGATCATGTGGATATGCCCCGACTGCTCGACGCCGAGGAGGTTGCCTGCTCCGCGGATTTCCAGGTCGCGCATGGCGATGCGGAATCCGGAACCGAGTTCGGAATATTCCTGCAGCGCCTGGAGGCGCTTTTTCGCTTCCGGAGAAATGGGCCGCTTCGGCGGAACCATAAAATAGGCGTAGGCCTGGTGGCGGTAACGGCCGACGCGGCCGCGAAGCTGGTGCAGTTCGGAAAGGCCGAAATGGTCTGCGTCGTTGACGAAAAGGGTGTTTACCTTCGGGATGTCGACACCGCTTTCAATGATGGTGGTACAGACGAGGACGTCCAGTTTGCCGTCAAGGAACCGGGTCATGACCTCGAGAAGCTCGCCTTCGCCCATTTGTCCGTGGCCGACGGCGAATCGCGCTTCGGGGACAAGCTGCTGGAGCCGCCCCGCGATTTCGTCGATGTTGTGGACGCGGTTATGCAGGAAAAAGCATTGGCCGCCCCTGGACAGTTCCCGCAGTATCGCCCGGCGGATAACGTCCTCGGCGTAGCGCACGACCATGGTTTTCACCGAGTGCCGTTCACGGGGCGGGGTGGTGAGGTTGGAAATGTCCCGAAGGCCGAGGAGGGACATGTGGAGTGTCCTCGGTATCGGCGTGGCGGTCATGGTGAGGATGTCGACATCGGCGCGGAAGCGCTTCAGCCGTTCCTTGCTTTCGACGCCGAATTTCTGCTCTTCGTCAATGACCACTAGTCCGAGGTTTTTGAAATGCACGTCCTGGGACAGCAGGCGATGGGTGCCGACGATTATGTCTGTTCGGCCCTCCCTGACGTTTTCCACGATGTTTTTCTGTTCCTGCGGCGAGCGGAAGCGGGACAGGCACTCCACGGTGACCGGGTAGTCGGCGGTGCGTTCGGAGAAAGTGCGGTAGTGCTGTTCCGCCAGGATGGTCGTCGGCGCGAGTATGGCCGCCTGGCGTCCGGCGTTGACTACGCGGAAAGCGGCGCGGACCGCAAGCTCCGTCTTGCCGAAGCCCACATCGCCGCACAAAAGCCGGTCCATCGGGGACGGCGACTGCTGGTCGTGGCGGATGTCCTCGAGGGCGGTGAGTTGGTCCGGCGTTTCGTCGTAGGGGAACGACGCGTCGAATTCCCGTACCAGGCCGTCGTCCTGCGGGAGGGCGATCCCCGGTGACGACAGGCGTTTCGCCTGGGTGTCCAGGAGATCCTGCGCGATATCCCGGACCGCTTTTTCCACCGCGGCTTTACGCTTCAGCCAGGCCGCGGAGCCGAGTTTCGATAATTGCGGCCTGCTGTCGCCAAGGCCGATATAGCGCTGCACCAGGTCGATATGGGACAGCGGGACGTAGATCCTGGCGTCCTCGGCGAACCTGAGAGCAAGATAATCCTGCTCCGCGCCGTCCTTGTCTATGGTTTTGATGCCCTCGAATTTGGCAATGCCGTTGGCGACGTGGACGACATAGTCGCCTTCCCGCAATTCGGCGAAATCGGTGATGGGGGTGCCGGCATAGCGCTTGCGGCTGGCGCGGACCGGGGTTTGCCTGCCGAACAGTTCATGGTCGGAGACATAGGCCTCAGCCGCCAGCGTTTCGGATATAAACCCTCGTGAAAGCTTGCCTATCACCAGCTTGAGGGACGGGACGAGCTGAGGGCTTTTTTCCTCAAGCACCTGGCGAAGCCGTTTTTCCTCCGCCCGGTTGTTGCAGGCTATGGTCAGCGACGTTTTGCGCTCGGCAAGGAGGGCGAGTTCCTTTATTGACGTATCGAAGCCGCCGGAAAGGCGTTCCCAACCGGTAGTGCCGAGGTTGAGGGTCTGCTGATTATCAGGTTGTTTCCAGGGCGTGTCGGGCCACTCGTCGGTATCCAGGTCCGGGACGACGATGGTTTGGTACCTGGAAAGTTTGGGGAGCGTTTCCGGCAGGGTATACAATACGGAATCCTCGCCGGAAAATCCACTTACATACAGGTCCGCCACCCGCGCAATGCGGTCGGGATGTCGCAGCACGAGAAGGGTGTTGTCCGGAAGGTATTCCATCAACGAATGCCGCTCGCCCGCTTCCGACGCCTGGCGGAACGAATCTTTGGACACATCCACCAGCGTCACGCCGGCGGTAAGCGGAGCGCCGCTCTGCTGGCTCGCCGGGTCAAGGGTGCGGATGGATTCTATTTCGTCCCCGAAGTAATCCAGGCGGTACGGGACATCCCCGAGAAGGGGAAAGACGTCGACAATGCCGCCCCGGCGGGAAAATTGCCCCGGCGCGTCTATCTGTGCGACAGGCTCGAGCCCGCCTTCCACCAGGTGGGCGACAAGGGCTTCGGGAGAAATTTCCATCCCTGCCGAGACGCGCAGGCCGCCTGCTTTCAAAACCTTCGGCGGCAGGGTCGGCTGCAGGAGGGACGACACGGAACAGACTATCCACGGTAGGGTCGAGCCGGAAAGGCAGGCCCGGAGGATCGCCACCTGGTCTGAGGCTGTTTCGACATCCGGATTGTCCGTTTCCGAGGGCAGGATGTCCCAGGCGGGCCAGAGAAAAGGCTGCGGCGCCTGGTTCCGGTCGCCCGAAAGCGCGGCATAGAAACAAATATCATTATGAATGTCCGAGGCGGCCTCAGGGTCGGGGGCGACAAGAAGTAGGGGGCGATCCAGGAGGAAATAGCTGTCGGCAAGGCACTTGGAGAGGGAGGAACCCCGCGCGCCGGGCATAAGGACATCCCCCTCCCGGAGTTTGGCTTCCAGGAGGCTTGGCCAGTCTGCTGTGTTGGCTGTATTTTTCTTGGCCATCTTCGTTGCTTTTTGCCGATACGCTTTTAGTAATTAATATGGAAATTCATCGGGTAAAATGTAAAAATGCTACAGTGCTGACGCAAGTAACTGTCGCCTTCAGCCTGTTTCCTTTTCGATTGGGTAATTATGCGTACAGCAACCCTTAATTGCAATTCGATTCGCTGACGTATTGACCATATCACGACAAGCCCTACAATTGCAGGTAAGTGAACGACTGTCGGACCATACATTCGTGTATGCCGATTTTTCTTTGTAATTCTCTTCAAAATGTACTGGAGCCGGTGAATGGACAGGTTGACCCGCTTTATTGACGAGATGGCGAAACGTATCGACAACAGGCTTGCCGCGCTGTTGCCGTACACGGACCAGAGGCCGGAGGTGCTGCATGAGGCGATGCGCTACGCCGTCCTGGGAGGCGGAAAGCGAATCCGCCCCATCATCGCCGTCGCCAGCTTTCTCGCCGCCGGAGGCACCGGGGACGAAGGCGCTCTGGACGCGGGCTGCTCCGTGGAACTGATCCACGCCTACAGCCTCAGCCACGACGACCTTCCCGCCATGGACAATGACGACATGCGTAGAAACCGCCTCACCTGCCACAAGGCGTTTGGCGAAGCCACGGCCATCCTTGTCGGAGATGCGCTGCAGGCCCTGGCTTTCGAAGTGCTGGCTCTGGCCGCAGGGGACAAGGCGTGTCTGGCGGTGGCTGAGTTGGCAAAGGCGTCAGGCTCGGTGGGAATGGTCGGTGGGCAGATGCTCGATATCGAAGGCGAGGGCAAAGAGCAAAATATAGAGGAAATCGAGCGTATCGACAGATGGAAAACCGGCGCTCTTATTACGAGCTGCTGCCGTCTCGGCGGTATTTTCGCCGGTGCCGACAAGGCGAAGATGGACGCCCTGACCGAATACGGCAAGGCGCTCGGCGTGATGTACCAGATTACGGACGACCTCCTGGATTTGACCGCCGACATGAAGGCGATGGGCAAAGCCACCGGCAAGGACGCGAAAGCGGGCAAACTCACCTATCCAGCCGCCCTTGGCGCGGAAGGGGCGAAGGATCTCGCGGAGAAAAACAACAACATCGCCCAGCATGCGATCAAGAATTTCGGAAAGGAGGCGTTGTACCTGCGCCTTCTCGCCGATTACCTGCTTGACAGGGCGTCCTGAGCAAAGCGAACACAAAGGATTTTTTTTTGATCTATTACAATAAAAAACACACAGCTCTCAAAATGATTGGTCTGGTGTTTGCCCTGGCATCAGTGGTCAGTTTGGCACTGAACACATTTGACTACATGTTTCCCAAATATGACGCACTGAATGAAGTGCGGGAAAGAGAACTGGAAATCTATTCAGCTTTTCATTCCTCCGCGCACGAGATAGGCAGCTTTCTTAGTGAACAGAACGGTGCAGCCACCGGCATTTCCATGCTTTTCCTCACCAGCAAAGTCGGCCACAGCCGAGCCTGGACCAATGACTTCCTCATCCAAATAATGCGCTTGTCCTCCTCCAGGGTTCGTGGCTTTGGGTTTATCCCAAAAAACGCGACAGCTTCGGATGAAAATGGCAATGGATATTATGTATACCGCGAGTACGGCAATGTCGTGCCGGTCGACGGAGCGACGGACTGGGAATTGTTTATGCACCGCACTTTTGCGGGCGTACCACCATCGGAAAAACGTGCGAGTTGGCGACTGATGCTTTCGCCGCCGGTAAGCGGTACCTGGGATCCGACAGCTCTCTTGATTACTCCTGCTATTCATAATGAAGTGGAGGATGGCTGGATCGTCAACGAAACTTCTCTCTCCTGGCTCAAGAGCATCCTACTGAATATCCTCAAAACGGGCGTTCTGGAGGCCGCCTGTATTTTCCCTGGTGGCAAGGTGTGCACTATCAGAGACAATGAACTTGTCATCCATGACGCAACCGGTCCATATGCGGTGGTCAATCGCATGGTCGACAGTCATCGCGAGGAAAACAACAAACGTAACCTGAGATTGGAGGAAATTCTCGATTTCCGCGACGAGAAATCGGAAAGCGAAATCGGGGCCATTGAGGTTCTCGACACGGGCCTGGTTCTGGTGATGCGGCGTAAACTTTTTCCCCCTAATAATTATATATACTGGCATTTGACTGCTGTTTTGGCAATACTTGCCGTGGCCACCTTTTCCGCAGACTGGTTCTTTTCCCGCCGCAGAATCAGGCTGATGAACGACACCGAATATCTCAACCGGATGGCAAGAAAATCGGCAGAAAAAACGCCCTCCTCCGGTCTTGCCCCAGCCCGGTTCCGCTCCGGGACAACCACCCGAATGTATAGGCAGGTGAAAACATACTATACGCGGTTCGTACCGAAAATGCTCGGCCTACCCTCCGGAAGGGAAATGCAGGACCGCATGGAGTCTGAGCTGCGGGTCGCGAGGCAAATCCAGTTCAGCCTGGTGCCGACCCGCTTTCCCACCTATTCGGAATGGCGCGAATTCGACCTCTACGCCTACCTCGCGCCCGCGCGCGAAGTGGGCGGCGATTATTACGACTTTTTCATGAAAGACGCCAACCGCATCGTTTTCGCGGTCGGTGACGTATCCGGCAAAGGCGTTCCGGCAGCCATGTACATGGCTGTCTGCCGCACCGCCTTTCGGACGCTCGCCCGCCACGCCCAGCAACCGGGGGAACTCCTCACCCGCCTGAACGAGCTGTTGATCCACGACAACCACTCGAAAATGTACGTCACCATAACCTGCTTCTTCGTCGACCTCCCGTCGGGCAAATGCTACTACTCCCTTGGCGGCCATCCCGCGCCCCTCCTGCACCGCAGGGAGACAGGCGAAATCGAAATGGTCGACAGCCCCCGGGAAACGTTCATCGGCCTGAAAGCCGGGGTCGAATATCCGGTGGGAGAGGTATTGTTGAACCGCGGCGACACTATATTATTGTACTCGGACGGCGTCACCGAATCCTGCAACGAAAAAGGCGATGATCTCGGCATCGGACGCCTCAAGGACATGCTGAAGGAAAACGCCGCCGCCAAAAGCTGCAAAAATATCATTTCCAACCTGGAGATCCGCACGCGTGAATATATCGGCAACCACGAACAGAACGACGACATCACCCTGCTGGCGTTCCGTTACTGGGGGCCGGGCGGGCAGAAAGTGAATCGGGATTCGGTTCGCATCAGCTATAAACACGATGGAAACGGCTGATCGCCCCGGTGAAAAGAATATTATGAAACCATCTTTGATGCAAAACCAGCCGCGCGATTACGCGCCCCTCGCCGACCGCATGCGGCCGACAGCCCTGGACGATTTTGTCGGCCAGGAACATCTCGTCGGCCCCGGCCGCCTGATCAGGAAGGCGATCGAATCCGACGCCATCCCCTCCATGATGCTTTGGGGGCCGCCCGGCAGCGGCAAGACCACCCTCGCCCAGGTCATAGCCAACACGACGAAACGCCGCTTCGTCACCTTTTCCGCCGTTCTCCAGGGCGTGAAGGACGTCAGGGCGATAGTCGAGGAAGCGGGCGAGCTGCGCCGCCTGGAAGGCAGGGGAACCATTCTTTTCGTCGATGAAATCCATCGCTTCAACCGGTCGCAGCAGGACGCGTTTCTGCCCCACGTCGAGTCCGGGGTGATCACCCTCATCGGCGCGACGACGGAAAATCCTTCCTTCGAAGTGAACGGCGCGCTTCTTTCCCGCAGCCGGACCTATGTGCTAAAGGCCCTCACCGACGAAAATATCGACTCCATCGTCCGATCCGCCCTCGGAGACAAGGCGCGCGGCCTCGGCAATGAAAACATCGACCTCAGGGACGATGCCCGCGAGCTGTTGGTCAATTACGCCAATGGCGATGCGCGCACAGCCCTGAACGCACTGGAAACGGCCGTCGCCGGCGCATCCGCGGACGAAACGGGAAAGAAAACCGTCACTCGCGAAATCATGCAGGAAGCGCTCACCCAGCGTCGCGTCGCTTTCGACAATAAGGGCGAGGAATGGTACAACCTCATTTCCGCCCTCCATAAAAGCCTGCGCGGCAGCGACCCACAGGCGGGCCTGTACTGGCTGGCCCGCATGCTCGAGGGCGGCGCCGATCCATTGTATGTTTCCAGGCGGCTGGTTCGCTTCGCCTCGGAGGATATCGGCCTAGCCGACCCGAATGCGCTGGTGCAGGCGCTTGCCGCCAAGGACGCGGTGCATTTTCTCGGCATGCCGGAGTGCAACACCGCCCTGGCGCAGGCGGTCGTGTACCTCGCCGTCGCGCCGAAGTCGAACCGCCTCTATACCGGCTACGATGCGGCCATGGCGGACGTGAAGGAAACGCGCAACGAACCCGTTCCCCTGCATATCAGGAACGCACCGACAAAGCTGATGAAAGGGCTCGGCTACGGCAAGGGGTACCAATACGACCACGACGCAAAAAACGGCTTTTCCGGACAGGATTTTCTCCCCGAATCGCTGCAGGGAAAGGAGTACTATGAACCGGGACCCTATGGGTTCGAAAAGGACGTAAAGCGGCGGATCGATTATTTCAACAGCCTCCGCCAGGAACGAAAAAAAGGAAAGAAGGACTGATGCGCAAACTCCACGACAGGTATTTCAAGCAGGCCAAGCGCGAAGGAAAATTGGCTCGGTCGGTGTACAAGCTTGAAGAACTGAATTCGCGCGACCGTATCATTAAGCGCGGGGACAAGGTACTGGACCTTGGCGCGAGTCCCGGCTCGTGGCTTGAATACATTCTTGGCGTCATTGGCGGGAGCGGCTCCGCCTGTGCCGTGGACCTCAAGCCCATAGACAAAAAATTCAAGGGCAGAGCCACTTTCAGAATGATGGACATCATGGAGATGCGGGGCGACGAGTTTTCCGAAGTGGCGACCGAGTTCGATGCGATTGTGTCGGATATGGCTCCAAACACTTCCGGCATCCGCATCATGGACCAGGCCCGCAGCCAGGAGTTATGTGAAGCCGTCGTCCGGATCGCCTGTCCCATGCTGAAAACCGGCGGCAACCTGGTGATGAAAATCTTTTACGGGCCAGAGACGGAATTCTACCGCGCACAGCTGGCGAAGCGGTTCGCTACAGTGAAGGTCCGCAAGCCCGAAGCCTGCCGCGACGAATCAACCGAACATTACCTCGTCTGCCTCGGCCACGGGCTTGAACCGAAGGTGAAGAAGGACAAGGCGGAAAAAAGTACGGAAACGAAAAAAACTCCACCCAAAGCAGGTTCCAAGAAGCCGGGAATGAAGCGGCGGGGGACGAAACGATGAGGCGACTCGCCCTCCTTTTTCTTTTTCTCGTCCCGCTCACGGCCATGGCCGGAGAGCAGCCGGCGGCAGGCATGGGAGAATTGCCCTTTTCGGTCATTCGCGGGGCGCGTCTTCCCAAGGCCGGGGAATGGCTGGAATATGTCATCGCTTTTCCCGTCGACCCGCTGGAAAAAAGCATGAGGGATTTTTTCCAACCGGCCGACGTGCCGGGCACCGCGGCGGACACTCCTGAACCTCCCCCCGTTCCCGCGGAAAACATGCCACTCAGCCAAATATATCTTATCGACCGGGAGCCGGTTTTCGAAGCGCCCAGGGACTGGTACTCCATGCGTTTGCGTCTGGAAATAACTGGCGTGGACCAAGATGGCTGCCATGCAGTCATGCGCTATGAAAACAGGCAGGACGTAGTGGCGATCCCGCTGGACGTCGACCCTGCCGGCGGAAAATCGGTCATCGACGAGACGGAGGAAGAACCTCACATCGACGAGGGCGTCCGTGGCGATGCGCCTGTCGACCCGTCGCAGCTGGATGAACTGTTTTCCGGCATCGGCGAGGAGGAACGGCCGGAGGCGAGCGTGCGCGAGTTTTCCAGTCACTGGGTGGGCAACAGGTCCATCAGCGTCGAAATCGAGCGGGGCGGCGACATGCTCGCAGAGTATGTGCGGTTGTCAAGCCGCGATGTGCCGTTCGGGGTGGTGCGGTTCGCCACTGCCGATATCGATTTTGTCCTGGTTGACTACGGCGTGGGAATTGCGCCGGATTTTCCGTTGCCGGAGATTCATATCGAGCCTGATGTGGGGAAGTTGCTGTAAATAAATGACCCCGGTGCAATCAGCGCCGGGGTTTGTCAATATTGTCATGTTCAACCGGATCCTACCACGGAACCTTTTTGCCAGACCGTGAACGATAGTGCTCCCTCACCAAATCCCTTGTTTCTTTCGGCATCAGGTGCAACAGATTCCGTTTTTCCAGGATGGTGTAGGCGGTGGTGTTGCCTGTGCGGGAAAACGTCCCGTTCGCTGCGCGGTGGTAAAAGTTGCCGCGGCCGTCATGGTAATAGCTTGAGCCGTCGTAGATAGGCATCATTCCCGCTCCGGGGCCGCCGTGGGGCGGCTGGGACATTCCGCCCGGCACCGGAGCGCCTGGGCCGGGACCGGGATGAGACGGTTGCGGCGGTTGGGGATGAGCCGGACCGGGAGGTGGCGGCTCGTGAACGACGACGACAGGCGGTTCGGGTTTTTTCGGCGGCGGTGGCGGGGTATGGGGCTGGCCGGCATTGGCAAGTGCCCCTAGACCAAACGCCAGGCACATGGCCAAAAGGCCGCTCGCAACCATGCGGTGCATTATGGTTTTCATTTCTATCTCCTTCGTAGGGATGGGCAAGAAACATCAGCCCATAAATTGGATCATACATCATTATCGACTGTTTTTCAGCGATGAATTGGCTTTAATAGCGTGCTTTTTTGTTTTCTGGCATAAAAAACACCCGGCACTCGCGTGCCGGGCATGGGAAAAACAGTGTGCCAGTCATGGAGAAACCAGACGCATTCAGCTAAGCACCGCAATCGCCGCCGGACGCTTGATCCTCGGGACGATCGTTTCCATGACGCGGAAAGTGTGGTCCAGCGCTTCGTTGCCGAGATATGCCGTTACCATGTCCTGGCCCAGCACAACGTCGAGGTTGTGGCTGTCGCAGTAGACAAGGGCGGCGGAGTTTTTCTGGATGCGGGAGGATTTGTAGACATTGCCGCTCACCAGGCTCTTGACCCGGTCGATTTCCATCAGGCCGGTGCCGGGTTGCAGGCGGTGGAGCTTGCCCCAAAGGTCATTGGACATAATAAGTGCGCGTTCCCCGGAGCAGTTTTTGGAGAACAGGACTTCAAGCGCCTTCGATAGGTCGGAGATCGGGTTTTCGCCCTTGCTCCAGTCAGACAGCGGGACCTTGTTGACGCCGGGAGCAGTGAAGATGCCCTGGATGTTGAGGCTTTTGTCGCCATAGAAGATAAGGTCGTCTTCCTTGGAGGCTGTTACCATCGCGGCATCGGCGGCGGCCTGGATGCCTGCGCCGTCCTCGCGTTCGATATCGCGCCAGGAAATCACGAAATCACTGTAAACGGTCGCCAGTTCGAGGAAGCGGCGCGAGGAGACCTTTACCGGTTCCGAATCCTGGTTGCCCCAAAAATCCACGGACGCGGCCTTGACTTCGGAGACCGTATCCAGGGGAACGTTCTGCGCCTGTGCGCCAAGGGGGCCGGCGATAGTCAGGAAACGCCTGCCGACGAGAATCTTCTTCGCTTCATCCACAACCGCTTTGTCGATTTGACCCCATTGACTGTCCGTCAAGGGCGCGCCGTCTCGCATTAAATATCTCATGACACACTCCTTCATTAAAATATCGATTATGAAATACAGTTCAGGCTGGCGGATCCCCTATTTCAAGCTGCCGATGGTCGCGCCGGCCGCACCGGAGCTGTCACCGGAGGAGATGTTCAGCTCTTCCATCATTTCCTTGACTTCGGCTTCGCCGGAGGCGAAATGTTCGGCTTCGGCCGGGTCGAGGTGCCTGAGGAGGGTCATGAGTTCACCGATGTGGGCTTTTTCTTCGTCCCTGATGTCGGCGAGAACTGTTTTGACCAGCGGGTCGTCCGATGCTTCGGCATGGGCGTCATAGAGGAAAATGGCTTCAAGTTCCCCCACGATGTCGGCGCGGATGGCCTGGATGAGATCGTATTTGTTCAGTTTTTTCCCGGGGAGGTTTGCGGCGAACGGAGCAGGCATGTTAGGCATGGCAGTCAACCTTTCTAGGCACGATTCAATCATCGCGCCAATGGAAGTACGCATATTAACCAACCAAACGGCTTACATAACGGTATTGTATACCAGGATTTAATTTAGTAAAGTAAATATAAACGTTTTACCGGGGAGTCATAGTGAATTTCTATGGTAAAACATATGATTTATATATTCCGTATATTAAGTTAATTGTCAGTTACCCGACGGATCATTCGCGGAATGTTTTTGGCAAAAGGCTTTGCCGCAGCTTTGCGGCCGGAAAAAATTTATGCTTATGTACAAAAGTGATGGACAATTGTCACAGAGACATTGACATTATCGGTCGTTTGGCTAAAATTTGACCTTCCAATGTTTATTATGGAATATTGTGGCTTGGCGCATGGCACACCGGGTAATTTGGTTTTTTGCAGCATGTTCCGTTTGCCGGGCAAAATTATTAAGGGTATACTGCTTTTTAGACGACAATTATTTGCTGGAAGTCTTCGTGTTACGAGGACCTTCGCGCAGAATGAATAAAGCTCTGGAAAACGGGCTGTCCGCTGTTTGACTGGAACTTTGCCGATGGCGTTTTACTCGCAGGATTTTCTCGAACGTGTGCGCGGTGCCAACGACATTGTCCAGGTCATAGAAAGCTATAATGTCCAGCTGAAGCGGGCCGGTTCGAATATGTTGGGGCTTTGTCCGTTCCACAATGAAAAAACCCCGTCCTTCAACGTCAGGACAACGGAGCAGTTTTTCCGCTGTTTTGGCTGTGGCGCAAAAGGCGATGTTTTCCGTTTTGTCCAGATGTCCGAGAGGGTGGAATTCCCTGAAGCCGTGCGCATCCTCGCGGAGCGGGCAGGAATTCCTCTCGAATACGAATCCCCGGCCATGGCCGGCGAAGCGAAAAAACAGGGTCAGCTGAAATCTTCATTGCTGTGGTGTTGTTCAAGGGCGCTCGATTATTTTGAAGAGCGTCTTTCCGCTCCCGGCGGTCGCGAGGCGATGGAATATCTTCTCGGGCGAGGATTCACCAAGGAGACGGTAAGCCAATGGCGTCTCGGCTGGGCTCCGGATTCCTGGGACGGTTTGAGCGGTTTTTTGCTAAAAAATGCAAAAGAGACGCCGCCCAAAGGGAAAGTATTGGAATATGCCGCCATGGCCGGCCTGATGCGCGCGAGCCAGAACGACCACGGAGGCGGCGGACAACGGTTTTACGACGCTTTTCGCGGCAGGGTGATGTTTCCGATAATGGACTCCCAGTTCCGCCCGATCGCCTTTGGCGGCAGGTTGCTGAAAGAAGACAAGGAGCGGGGCGGGAAATACATCAACTCCCCGGAAGGCAGGCTGTTTGAGAAACGCCGGGTATTGTTTGGCCTTGCCCAGGCCTCGAAGGAAATATCCCTAACCGGGGAAGTGGTCGTCGTCGAAGGCTACACCGACGTCATCATGTGCCACCAGTTCGGCATAAGGAACGTGGTGGCGACCCTTGGTACAGCGCTTACGGACGACCATATCACGCTCCTCGGCCGCTATATTCGCGGAAAAGGCAGGGTGGTCGCCTTCTTTGACGCCGATTCGGCGGGGGAAAAGGCGACGATGCGGGCTGTGGAAATGTTCATGCGCCACGACGTGCCGCTGGCCGTCGCCCGCAGCCTCGAACTGAAGGACGCCTGCGACTTCCTGCCGCGCTACGGCGCGGACGAATTCAGGAAAAAATTGTCCCAGGCGGAAGAGGGTTTTTCGTATCTTCTGCGCCGGACGCTCGGCGGCGTGCGTGCGGGCGACATCGCCCAGCTCGGCCTTGCCGTCAAGAACGCTATGGCGATTGTGAATATTTGTCCGGATCCGGTGAAGCTGGCATTGATGCGCAGGCAGGTCGCGGTCGAAGCCGGAGTCCCGGAAGAAACGCTTCCCGCGAAGGACGAGGGAAAGCATGTACGATCTCCCGGGCGGGGCAGGGCAGCCTATACGGCGCGGCCGGCCGCCAGAAAGGGATTGACGATGCCTTCTCCCGGTTCCGTGACGGGAGTGGATGACGCCCTCAAGAGGGCGGGAGAGGCGCGAAGGCGGCGGGAGTTGAGGCTGCTGCGCTACATGTGGGAGAGCCCGGAATGGTGCGCCCGCATAGCCGACGTCTTTCCACCGGACGAATGGCGGGACCCGGCTGCCGCCGAACTGGCCGCGCTGGCAAGGGATGAGTGGGACGATGAACGTACGCCTTCCATAAACGACATCCGCTCGCGGGTTGACCATCCCGGAGCTGTCGACATCCTTGCCGATTTGGCGTTTCCTGACGCCGAAGCGCTCAGTGAAAAAGACCTGGCCGGGGTACTTGGCATCATGGCGGACGAAGACCGCCAGGACAAGGCGAGAGAACTGTTGCGCAGTCTCGAGGAGGCGGAGCGATCCGGCGACGACGAGCTGCAGGAAAGGCTTCTCGTCGAGTACAGGGAGTTGAAGAGGGCGACCGGCAGGAAGCAAGGGCCATGATTCCGTGTCGACACACAGCGATCAAACGGAATAGTCGTCCCGGTGAGGGTTGTATACTGCGGCGCGCTCAGGATTCGGCAACGCGGTAACCGCAAGGCTGTAACGCACGATCAATACGCGATGCAGTGGCGCAAAGGCGAAATCCCATGCGTGAACGCCATTGGGTTCGGGACTTTGAGAGCAACGCCAATTTTTTGAATTGATAATGAATAATCAATAATTGAAAATTACCGAAATTTATTCATTATTCATTGTTAATCATTATTTAAAAAATCTGGGATGATTATAAATGAGCAGAAAACCAAAAAAAGCCATCAAAGCTGTAGATGACGATATTTTTGACGACGAAGACGATGAACTCGAGGACGAGGCGCCAGCCAAGAAATCCGCCTCCAAAAAAGCGGCCCATGCCGGAAAGGCGAAAAAGACATCAGTAAGGGCGTCGGCTAAGGCGGGCGGCAAGAAATCCAAGGCCAAGGACGAAGACACAGACGAAGAAGACGACCTCCTGGACGAGGACGGCGAACCGTTGCCGGACGATCCGGAGGACGAGGAGGCGGCCGAACCCGAACCCGGGATCGACGAAGCCACCATCCTTATGATCCTGAAAAAGGTCAAGGGCAGAAAATCCATCACCTATACCGAGTTGAACGAGCTCCTCCCCGAGGAAGCCATCAACCCCAACGACATCGACATGGTCTTCACCCGACTCACGAAGGAAGGGGTGGAGGTACAGGAGACGGAAGAGGAAGAGGAAGTTTCCGTCGACCTCGACGACGACGACGGGATAGAGCAGGACCCTGAGGAAGACGCCCTGGTCGTCGGCTCGACCCTTATCCCCGAATCCGACGTCGGCGATGTCCACGACCCGGTGCGCATGTATCTTTCCGAGATGGGCTCGATTCCGCTTCTCTCCCGCGAAGAGGAAGTGACGCTGGCGAAGAAGATCGAACTGTCGTCCTCCCGCTTCCGCCGCCGCACCCTGGAAAGCCCGGTCGCGATGGCGTATGTCTTCGACCTCTACGAACGGGTCAAGCAGAACCGCGAAAGCCTCGACAAGATCATGCGTAATTCCCATCCGTCCGGGACGGAGAGGAACGACGTCCTTACCCGCCTTCCCGGACATATGGATACGCTCGAAAAAGTATACGAAATACTCACGGACCTCTGGCGCAGGATGGAGGACTCGTCACTCGCCAAGTCGAAGCGTTCCGTCCTGTTTACGGAAATGCGCATGCGCCAGCGGCGCATGGCGAGGCTCCTGGAAGAACTCGGGCTCAGGACGAGCAAGATGTTCGCCATCCGGGACCGCATCCTCCGCCTTGCTTCGGAAGCGGACAAGCTGGTCAGGGAAGAGGCGTCACTCAAAGCGCGGCAGGACCGCCTGACCCCGCAGGAGAAGCGCCGACTGGAAATCACCAGGGACAAGCTGCTGAAAATCCGCATGGAGGCGAAGGAACCGCTCGAGCGGCTCCTCATGCGCGCCAGGCATGTGGAAAAGAGGTTCACCGAATACCAGAACGTCAAGCAGAAGCTGTCCTCCGGGAACCTGCGCCTCGTCGTGTCCATCGCCAAGAAATACCGCCATCGCGGGCTCAGCTTCATCGACCTCATCCAGGAAGGCAATACCGGATTGATGAAGGCGGTGGAAAAGTACGAATACCGCCGCGGCTACAAGTTCTCGACCTACGCGACCTGGTGGATACGCCAAGCAATAACGAGGGCCATCGCCGACCAGGCGCGGACGATCCGCATCCCGGTGCACATGATCGAGACGATGTCCAAACTGCGCCGCATCACCAAGCAGCTGGTGCAGGAGATCGGCCGCGAGCCGACTGTCGAAGAAATCGCCACCGAAGCCGACATCCCGGTCGCGGAGGCGAGGAGGGTGCTCAGGATCAGCAAGCATCCTATCTCCCTCGACCGCCCCATCGGCGCGGGGGATTCGGACGACAGCCACTTCGGCGATTTCATCGAGGACAAGACGGCGGAAAGCCCGGTCAACATGGCCAGCTACGAAATGCTCAAGGACAAGATCGGCAATGTCCTCCAGTCCCTCACCTACCGCGAGCGCGAAATCATCAAGCTGCGATACGGTATCGGGGACGATTACACCTATACCCTTGAAGAAGTCGGCCGCAAGTTCAACGTCACACGCGAACGCGTCCGCCAGATCGAGGCCAAAGCGCTCCGGAAGCTGCAGCACCCGGTCAGGGCAAGGCGTCTCGAGGGCTTCCTCGAGGATGCGTCGCCGGTGCAGTAGGCGGCGTGGGTTGTTTTTTGTCCCTTATATCCTCTTCCTTGCGGGAGAGGATTTTTTTGGGGGAGGAGTGCAGGAAAGCGGGATGCCTCCACACGTTTTTTTATGATTTTAGGCTTTTGATTTCATGTGGATGGCAGCATATGCGGCTACCCTAGAGCATTTTGAGAATTTTCGTTATAATAAGAAGGTAATCGCCCCCAGTCGCTTGCGTGATATTTTGCCAAATGTAAACGTTACGCTCCTTCATGTAGCTGTGGCGATAGCGGTCGTTGAGAGTAGTGACGGTATGCGGCTTTGGCGCAAGGCGATCATAGCGCTTTCGGTTGTGACAGGCTAAGCATTGTGTTATTACAGATCAGAAAAAACACGGAAAACCGCTTTTAGCGTTCTCCGTGTCCTCTGTGGTAAATTACATCATTCTTGTCATTTCGACGACGTCGTCAGCATAAGCATCTTCCGCTGCGGCGTCCCGCCGTTACCGGTCCCCACCGAAGCGCCGCCGACCAGCAGCGACAGCGAACTGACCTGCTCGTTCAGCGTGTCGGATTGGGTGTTCAGGTCGCTCGCTGACCTGGCCATGGTGTCCGCGTCCGCCGCGTTGTTTTGCGTCACCTTGTCCAGTTGCGCCACCGCCGTGTTGATCTGGTCGACGCCGATGGACTGTTCGTTCGTCGCATTTGAAATTTCCGTGATCAGCCTGGCCACCATGTTGGAGCCGGTTTCGATGTCCTTGAAACAGTCGCCAAGCCGTTCTGCAATCTCGACACCATTCTTGATCCGGCCCACGGTCGTTTCTATGAGGGAGGTCGTCTCGCTCGCCGAGGCGGCTGAGCGCTGGGCAAGGTTCCTGACCTCGTCAGCCACCACGGCGAAGCCCTTGCCGGCTTCTCCCGCCCGCGCCGCCTCCACCGCCGCATTCAGCGCCAGGAGGTTCGTCTGGAAGGCGATGTCTTCTATCGTCTTGATGATGTGCTGGATCTGGTTCGCCGATTCGCTGATGCTGCCCATGGCGGAAGTCATGTCCTGCACGGCCACGGAACCCTTGCCGATCGATTCGTTGTTGTCCCCCGGGTGGTGTCGCTGGTCTTTATCGCGTTGTCGGCGTTTTGCCTGGTCATGGACGCCATCTGCTCCAGGGAGGACGAGATCTCCTCTATGGAGGCCGCCTGGGACGATGAACCCTGCGCCAGCGAACTGCTGGCGTCGGCGATGGATTTCGCCGCTTCGAGGACGCTCTCGGAGGCGGAGGTGGTGTGTTCGGAGATGTTGTTGAGGGCGTTGACCGTCCTGCCGATCAACATGTACAGGACGGGGGTGGAAATGACCAGAAGCGCCGCTCCGGCGAGGATGATCAACAAAACGCCCCTGTTCACCTCGGCCATGACTTCGTCCTTCGGCGCGGAAAGGACCAGGCTCCATTTGCTGCCGGTGTCGGATATCTCCAGGGGGCAAACGGCGAAAGTACCCGTGATTCCGGTGACCCGGGACGAACTTTCCAGGATTTTCGCCTGGCCGTCCTGGTAGGCGGCGCGCACCGCGGAGGCGAAATCGGCTTCAGGACAAGGTCCTTGTTCGGATGGGAGACGACGATGCCGTTATGGTCGAGGAGATAGGCGTAACCGGTTTGGTACATCTTTATGCCAAGAACCCGCGCGGCGATGTCGTCCACGACCAGGTCGCCGCCGATCGCGCCCAGAACCTTGTCATTCTTTTTAATCGGGACCGCCGCCGAAGTGACGAAAATGGTTTTTCCGCCAGCGGTGTAGTAGAAGGGCGTGGTGATGTTGAATCTGCCTGAATCGCGAGCCTTGAGATAATAGTCGCCGTCGCCCGGGACGTCATAGCCGACGAGGGATTCCGATTGCGTGGCGCTGCCGTTGCTGCCGCGGAAAACATACGGCACATATCTGCCTCGGGCGTCGCCTTCGGCCTGCTTGTTGACGAACTCCGCATCCTTCCCGTCAAAGGTGTTTGGTTCGAAACACATCCATAGGCCGAAAAAGTCCCTATTGTCCTGGAGCGCCCTGGTGAGGACGGCGGTGGAGTCGACCCTGCTGGCCGTTTGGCTTCCCGCTTCGACGCTCATGGCGGAGGACAGTGATGCAACGGAACTGAAGGACCGGTCGAAATCCCCCTTGATCGAATTGGCGTAACGGTAGGAACTGGCTTCGATCTGGTCGTTCGCCATTTTGGTGGTAATATTGGAAAAGTTCATGACGATAAAGACGACGATAGCCAAGATACCGAGTGCCAGGATAATTGTTGTTGATTAAACCACGGCCTATGGCCGTGTGACCAGAAAAGGTTTTACCGTTCCAGCGTCTTTGTTACGACACTGTTGACGCAACGCCAAAGAGCGGGAAGGAAAAACCTATACCAACGGGAGAATAATCTGAACGTTACGAATTCAGCAACCTACTGCCTTATCTCCAACGTTGGCGAGACCCCCTTTTAGGGGGTGAATCAAAGCCACGGGCTCTGCCCGTGGAT
>DAIOFH010000080.1:0-18522 GCA_036745875.1 Planctomycetota bacterium
GGCGCCAGCCGGAATTGGCTTCGCCTGGGCTGTTGAGGTTTTTCAGGTCCGACTACCTATCCGTACGGCAATTGCTTGAGATTGGCTTTCGGCGGCCGCGGGGGCTGCGGGCGCTGGCTGTAGCCGGACTGCGGCTTTCGCGCAAGGAGCTCGCCAAGCTGATCGACGACCATATGAAGTTCCTGAACCTGTTCGCGGATGTCTCCGCTGATCCTGGTCATGTCCCCCGCCTTAGCGACGGTGTCGCCGGTGTTTTTATCTACCTGCGCCATGACCTGGTTGACCTGTTCGATGCCGTGGGTCTGCTCTTCCGTGGCCTCGCCGATCTTGGAGATCATCTCGCGAATCCTGTCCAGGGTGGCGATGATGGTCTTGAATTTCTCGTCAAGTTCCGAAACGATGGACATGCCCCTGTTGACCCGACTGCCTGTTTCCGCGATCAGCCCCGATGTGTCCTTTACCGACCCGGCCGACCGCTGGGCAAGGTTCCTGACTTCGTCGGCGACGACGGCAAAGCCTTTTCCCGCTTCCCCGGCCCTGGCCGCTTCCACCGCCGCGTTCAAGGCGAGGAGATTGGTCTGGAATGCGATATCCTCGATGACCTTGAGGATCTTGCCGATTTCCCCGGACGATGTACTGATGTCCTGCATCGCCGAGGTCATGTGGTTGATCGCTTCGATGCCCGCCCGGATATCGGACTCGCTCTCGGTCATCAGGTCGCGGACGGACTTCGCATTCGCGGCATTGTTGGAAATGGAACCGGACATCTCGGTAATCGACGCCGTCGCACCGTCGACAACCGCGGACTGCGAGCCCGCGCTCTGTTCGAGAAGCGCGCTCGTATCCGAAATGTCTCCCGCGATCCCGGCCATGTTGTCCGCTTCGGTGGAAAGGTTGTTCGTGATGATGGTGAGCGGTTTCGTGATGCTGCGGGCGAAGAAAATCCCAATAATACAGCCGATGACGATGAACACGGCGGAAATCAGGGCGGTGGTTAAAATGGTCCTGCTGATGGCGGCGCTGAATTCGCTGACCTGCGCTTCGGTGATCAATGTCCAGCCAAGGCCGGGGATGGGATTCGCGGTGGCGATGCGTTCGCCGCGGCTGTCTCTGTAGGAATAATTCACCCGCTGGCCTTTAGCCAGGTCCTTCCACCTGTTTCCATAGATGGGAAAGACTTCGTCGACTTTTTTGCCCAGGATTGAATTGTCGTTGGCGAAGCGGACTTCACCGTCCGAATCGATTACGAAAACCGCACCCTGCGCACCCGGCTTGAGCGCTGACATCTCCTTGGCGAGATTCTCAATATTCATGGAAATGGATATTATGCCGTGGTATTTTCCGTCGATGACGATCGAGCGGTTGACATAGGCTGAGGTGCCCCAGTCGGGATCGTTGACATACACATTCACAACGAGGTTTTGGCCACTGTCGCGCATGTCGGTGTACCAGCTCCACGCGCCTGTATTATCCATGGGAATGGCGTTGCGTTCGCGGCCGTTGGCGGCATAATAGGTGAACTTCACCTGGGAGCCGTAATTTGTGGTCATAATGCCAAGATCGGAAATTGTATCTTCGAGCATTTTGAATACGTCGTCCAGTTGTGCTTCATCTTACCCGGCTTTGATCCAGTTGCGGAAAAAGGGATTATCCACTAAAAGTTGAATGGCGCGGGTCGGCTCGAAAATCTCCTTGTCCATGGCGGCGAGGATGTTGTCGGAAAGAAGTGGCAATTGAATTGCCTCGTTTTGATACCGCATATCCCGCTGATAAAAGTAGCGATTGACCAGGATAACAGCGGCAGAAGTCACGACCAGAAGAAAGATAATTAGGATAAGAATCTTCCGTTCGATTCCGATTCGTTTAAACATGATCACCCCCTTTAACACAGGAAAATTTACTATATAATTACCACATAGATGATTATATATATACATAGAGCGAAAATAGTGCGCAACAACTAAATCAAAAAATTACATCGCATAAATCCAGTGTATTTGTCGATATATTAGATGGCTGTATCTACATAGGGGAACCACGACAAAAAGCGCCCTAAGGAGCAGGACGTGACGGTTGGAAGCATCTTATTGAGCGGCGTGTCTTTTTTGACGCTGATATGCATTATTATCGTTATTTTCACCGAACGGAAAAATCCTGCCTCAAGCATGGCCTGGATAATGGTTCTGGCGTTTTTGCCGGTGATCGGTTTTATCCTTTATTTGTTCCTGGGCAGCGGTTTTAAAACCAACAAACGCCGACGCTACGCCAACAAGGCCGCCCTTGACGATGTTTACGACAAAGTCCTTAAAAAACATTTGAAAATCGACAGCGAAAAGCACTACTTGTCAACCCACCGCGAGGCAACCCGGCTCCTCACCTATCTTGGCCACGAGGGGGATGGGGTTTTTACCGATTCAAACACGGCAGACGTGTTTTCCTGGGGCGACAACATGTTTGAAAGTCTTATGAGGGACATTTCCCTCGCCCAGGACCATATCCACATCCTCTTTTACATCATCAGGGAGGATGAAATCGGCACTAAAATCGTCACCCTCCTCAAAGAGAAAGCCAAACAAGGGGTCGAAGTCAGGTTGATCTACGATTCGGTCGGCTCGTTCCTGTCGATCAGGAAAAAATTCAAGGAATTGTCGGAAGCCGGGGGAGAAGTACTGGCATTCGCCCCGATTCTCTCGAAATTAAGCTCTTCCCTGCGTCTGAATTACCGTAATCACCGCAAAATCGTGGTTATCGACGGTAAAATCGGCTATGTCGGCGGCATGAACATCGGCGACGAATACCGGGGCAAGGATCCGAAGTTGACGCCTTGGCGCGATACCCACATGCGTATAACCGGCCCCGCCGTATGGTTCTTGCAGGAACGCTTTCTCATGGACTGGAGTTATGTCAACGACGTGGACGTCAAGGACAACATGACTGATGAACGCTATTTCCCCGAACCCTACACCGACGGCAACATAGGCATGCAGATCGTTTCCAGCGGACCCGACGCCAAGGAAAGCGCGATCAAGTGCGGTATGCTGACGATGATTTACGCGGCGCAGAAATATATTTATATACAGACGCCGTATTTCGCCCCCGACCCGAGCTTTTTCGACGCCTTGCGAATCGCTGCCAAGTCGGGCGTGGACGTCAGGCTCATGATACCCAGGTTAAGCGACCATTGGCTTGTCCACCGCGCGACATACGGCTATGCGCGCCAGATTCTGGATTATGGCGTACGGATTTTCCAGTACCAGGGCTTCCTCCATTCAAAAACCGTGACGATCGACGGCGACGCGGCTACAATCGGCACGACAAACATGACCAACCGCAGCTTTACCCAGAATTTCGAAATCAATGCCTTTATCTGCAATGAGAACTTTGCCGAAAAGCACTGGGAAATATTCCTCAGGGACCAGGAAAACTGCATCGAGCTCACCAGGGAATGGTTTAAGTGCCGCCCGATGCGGGTGCGCGCCTCGTATAATTTCACCCGACTTCTCGCGCCATTGATTTAAAGTGGCCATGCCAAACGTTTCGACGTACTGAAAAATCAACGCAAATGGTTTATTTTTCTACCCTATTGATTCATATTCACGGATAGCTATACACAACAAATAGTTGCACTCCCTAAATGGGCATGCAACCATTCTCCCAATGCGTTAACAATGGAGTATGTAATGGTTAATTGCCGTGCACAAGTGATCCTATCCGTCGCAATCGCCCTCATCGCCTCCACATCCGCCATGGCGGCGAATGTGACATTTCAATCAGGCCAAAGCTATCCCGATCCCATTGCTGTCGCGGATCAGGACACATGGACAATTAATTACCCCGCCGGCTCGCAGCCCGCGACGGAAAGCGGCGCCGTGTCCGGGACAGACGCCGGCGATCGCCTGTACATTGACGGCACTACCGGTGGCATCCTCAACCTCAGAGGCAGCGGCCACACCTTCGTTGGGATAATAGCGCTCCGCAGCGGTACCATCAACATTTCCAGCGCTTCAAATCTTCCAACCCCGCTTGGCCGTCTCAATTTTCTCAGCCGCAACGGCCTCGGTGCGGGCGCATCCACCCTTCAAGTGGCGGCCGGCTCGAACGCGCTTTTCGATGGCGCTTTCGGTTCCAGGCAAAGAATGATTGTTCAGGGAGAGGTTGCCCCAGGATCAGGCCGCGAAGGGATCATCTCCCTCCTGGACGGCGCGACCTTCACGGTCCAGGATAGCGTGTATTCCGGCCAGGGGGGGGGCGTTCGAACTTCAGGAGGCGGGATATCTAACACTGCAGGCCGCTTCCGGAGCGCGTTTCATTTTCAACAATAATTCCGGCACCTATGGCGGGGTCGTTGTAAGCAAAGGATACCTGACCATCAACAATGCGGATTTCAGCGGAAATACCGCCAGCAGCTACAACGGCGGGGCGATATACAATTCCAGCGGAACGCTCACGATCGACAACTCCACATTCTCCGCCAACACGGCAAAGTCCGAGGGCGGGGCGATCTTCAACCTATCCGGAACCGCCACCGTATCCAATACAACCTTCAGCGATAATTACAATCAATGGGCGAGCGGCGGCGCGCTGGTCAACCAGGGCGTGAGCGGCACCGGCTCGAACCTGATCATGACGGACTCCAGTTTTACCGGAAATAGGGGCTATTACAGCGGCGGCGCAATGACCAACGAAAGCGGCAGCACAGCCGACCTGACTCGGGTGACATTCACCGATAACACCGCCGCAGACAACGGCGGGGCGATTTACAACAACAACTCCATGCTCACCGTAAGAAACGGCACCTTCACGCGCAATAAAACCACCGGCACCCAGACGGGAGGAGCCATACACAACAACTCCACTCTCATTATAGAAAATTCGACTTTCGACGGGAATCAGTCCGGCAGCCACGGCGGCGCGATCTACAGTTACAACAACGTGGCAGGCGGGGCCGCGGTGACCATCTCCAATTCCACCTTCTCGAACAATTCCACCCGAAGCAACCGCGGCGGAGCGATCTATAATCAGAACAACCCGATATCCCTCACCAACGTCGATTTCCTCAACAATACCGCCTCATGGAATGGCGGCGGCATTTTCACCTGGAACGGCGACCTCAACCTTGCGGTGGAAACGAACAGAACAAACACTTTCAGCGGAAACACGGACGGGGACGGAGCCAATTCCATTTTTGTCAGCAGCACTAGCGCCGGAAATACGGTCACCGTCGACCTCGATGTCGGCACAGGGGCCCTCCTCGACATGAAGGATCCCTTCGCCGGGGAAAATGGAGGCGGAAACATAGCGGTGGTCAAGCGCGGCGCCGGAGCTTGGTCGCTGGGCGGGGCCAATATCCTCCGGCAAGGATTGGGCGGATCCGATTCGAACACCAATACGGTGGACATTCAAAATGGCGACCTGAACCTCTATCGAAACGCCCAAATCCATGCCCAAGGTCCCGGCAGTGCGATTGCGATCGGATCGGCGGGCACACCGGTCAATGTCACCATCACGGGCGGCAACCAGATCACCGTCTCCAACGACACAACTAACGCGCTGGCGGCGACCGGCCAGGGTTCGATCACCATCCAGGGCAACTCCACATGGTCCTTCGATCTGGCCGGCGCAAGCACCGATACCGCTATGATGGAACTCAAGGCGGATGCCATTACCATTGTCAATGGCCAAATCAATATCGACCTAAAGACCCTTGCCAAAAGCAGCGGTGACATCGTCCTATTACACAAAACGGCGGCCACATCCACCAAATTTGATAACACCACAATAAACGACGGCAGCATATCCATAAGGGGGCATCAGATCGCGTCCACTCGGGCGACAGGTGGATACCAGGTCGTAATCCGCGACGACGACACGGTCGTTTTGCGTCTGCCCAACGCCCTCCAAAGCCATATAGTCACTTGGCGAAACTATTTGGATCCAGCGTCGCCGACGTGGGATATGATTTCCGAGCAATGGGTTAACGAGTCAGGTGTAACGGACGTCCAATTCCTCGTCGGCGACGTCGTCAATTTCAATTCCACGGAAGCGCCACCCACCCCCGCGGTTGTGGTCGACCCGAACGGCGTGGAAGCGTCTGGACTGTTCGTCAGCTGGAATTACTCCTATGATTTCTCAGGAGGCTCTATTGTGACCAGCGTGGACGGCTGGCTTGGCAACAACGCCCTTCCCGCCATCCCGGAAGTGGTGACGGGAAAACTGATGCTGGGTGCCCAAGCCGATAACGACGGCATGATCGGCAACAATACCTTTAAGGGAATTCTCGATGTGACCGGCATAAACACAGATGGCAACGATTTCCGCCAGGGTATCGACATATATAGCGGACGGCTGCGCGTTTCCGCCACCGAACAGATCAATCCCGGCCTGTCCAAGCTGTCGTTCCTCGGTTCGTCGGCGGATTTCTCCACTGTGCGCACGAGTCTTCTTACCCGCGCCGGTTCCCTCGCTGCGGACATATATAATGCACGCCAGACGGATCCCCACGCGTACCTCCCTACCGTCATCGCCGCCGACAATCTTGTATTTGACGGATTCAATAGTGATAGCCAGCGGCTGGTGCTCGCCACTAATGCCGCAGGCGGTTTTTCCGCCGAAGCGGGAAAAACCGTGACATGGCAAAACAGCATGACCAGCGCCGACGGTGGAGCCATAGCGGCAGGTCTACAATCCATGACCCTCCTGACTGCCGCCGACGCCACTGCAGGCTACCGATTCACCGGCAATGTCGCCGGCGGCAATGGCGGCGCAGTCAGCAACCAGGGAGCGTTGTACGCTCAAAACACCGCATTCGAGCAGAATCAGGCCACCGGCAGCGGCGGGGCGATATGGAACAATGACCTGACGTTCCTCTCCGGATCCTCCTTCACCGGCAACTATGCACAGCAGAACGGCGGCGCGATATATTCCGGCAGCGGGAACCTGTCTCTGACCGACTTTTTCTTTACCCGCAACCAGGCCGGTGCTTCGGGCGGTGCGATCATGGCGGCGGGCCAGGTCTATCTCGGTCTGGGAACCGGCGTCACGGGCACATTCAGCGGCAACCTCGATTCCGCCGGCTCCAACTCGATCAACCTCTTCACCAACGGCGCAAACACCACACTGGACCTCGCTGTACAAACCGGAGCCATCCTCGACATGCTCGATCCCATGCGAGGTCTGGCATCGGGCAATGCCATCGCCATAAACAAGACTGGTGACGGTGCATGGAAATTAGGCGGCGACAATACTTTCAGCGGCGGTTCCACCACGGTCAGTGTACTCGGAGGCACCCTTCAGCTCTATAACGGCGGAACAGCTACCAATGTCAATTCCCGCGACGCCCTCGCCACCGTAAGCACCGGGAATCTTTTTTTGAACGGCGCCGGCTCACGGTTCATTCTCGGCGGCGGAGGGAGTGCCGCCACGCTGGAAGTCGGCGGATTCAATACGATAACGGCCAACGGCGGGACAGCCTTCCAAGACCAGGCCACAATCCTGGCCGGACAAGGCAACGCCGGTCTCGGCAAGCTGACTTTCACCTCGGGGACCCTGGACGACAACGTGACCTTCTCAGCCGACGCGGCCCGCACCCTGACCCTGGATGGACAGCTGAGCGGGACCGGAAATTTCATCAAGACCGGAGACGGCGAAATCAATATGGCGAGAACCGGCAACACCGTGGGCGACTTCGATATCCGGGCAGGCACCATTGGCCTCTTCGCCGGTACGGACGTCAACGTCACCGCCAACTCCGCCCGATTCCTTTCCGGCACCACCCTGAACCTCTACGGCTTCGATACGCCGGATTACGGCAAATTCTATACGGTGATCCGCGACGCCGATTGCGACTGCGCCCAATTCGGTGTTGGTTGGAGGGAAATCCGACGTGGACTTTCTCACCGCCCGTGTCCAGTTGAGTTCGGACAACCTCGAAGTACAGGTCGCCACCGACCTCACCTGGTATGACCCGCACACCACATCGCCGGGAAATTACGACCTGGCCCACGGTACCTTCACCCTCGACGGCGCGGATGCCGAATTCAACCTCGGCGCGGTTCTGGCCGACCGCACGGGAACGTTCATCGCCAACAATTGGGACGGCAAATCATTGACGAAAAAAGGGGCGGGGCACCTGATATTGAGCGGCGACAACACCTACACCGGACTGACCGACATACAGGACGGAACGGTCACCATAACCAAACTTACCGGAACCGGCGCAAACGAATTCGGACGGCGTGTTTCCCTCCTTGGCGACCTGGTCTTGGATATCGCCGAGGACGGCGAATACCGCAAGACCATAGACGGCACTGGGCAACTGGTCAAGGACGGCGGCGGCCGGGTCACGCTTGCCGGCGACAATCAGGGCTTTTCCGGTGGCCTGGCTATTCGAAACGGGGCTATCATCGCCAACTCGTCCCAAAGTCTCGGTAGGGGGACGATACAAGACGACGCCCTGCTTGAGCTCCGTTACGACGGCGTTTTCGCCAATAATTTCATGGGATCGGGCGAGCTGGCCACGTACGGCAGCTTGCAGCTCGCAGGCAACCACAGCCGCCACACCGGAATCACCGTAGCCCATTCCGGCAGCCTCAACCTGGTCGACGGATTCGTCTCCAGGGCGCTTTTCGACCTTCGCTCCGGCACCAGCCTTACCGGCTACGGCGATATCGGCAGTTTGATTGTCCGTAACGGTGCGACATTGTCGCCCGGCAATTCCATCGGGTTGATTACTGTCGCCGAAAACGCCCTCTTCGAAACCGGTTCCCTGTACCGCGTGGAATTGGGCCCGCTTGCCGGCGTGAGCGACCGCCTGACCGTATTCGGACAAACCACCATCCAGCCCGGCGCGCTGCTTGACGCCAGGGTGGCGGGATTGGGCCGTATTGCCAGGTCGGGCGGGGCGGATTTTCTTATTATAGAGGACAACAGTTTCGCGGACGGCACCTTGTTCGATTTCCGGGGAAATCGGGTCGCCTATACCCTCGAGCAGCAGATCAGACCCGCCACCGGAACGGACCGCGCCGGATATTATCTCTCCGTGGTTCCCACCGAACCCGACATAAGCGGCCTTATCGACCTGGTTGGTACTCCAAACGCTATTAGGGCAGGCGAAGGCGTAAACACCATCATTGCCCAGGGACGCACAGACGAGCTGGGGGATCTCTGGGACGCGCTCGGCAATCTGCCGGCCGACCGCTATCTCGTGGCGGAAGCATTCGCCCGTCTTCATGGCGAAATATTCGCCGCAGGTCAATACGCCGCCGCGCGGCTCCAGCGCCGCTTCCCCGACCAGGTGGAGCAAAACCGGGCCCGCCTGCGCGCCGCCTGTTATGGCCGCGTCGCCCAGAAAACCGCCTTGTGGGGAACACTGACCGGGTCATGGACCGATTACCGTGGCCGCGGCGGTTACAGCGCAGGCGACCTGGACTCGCAGGGAATCGCCTTCGGCGCGGACCGCTTGATTGATTCCAGGCTTTCGTGGGGAGCCGCAATAGGAATGGATCAGGCAAAACTGAAGTTGACAGACATCGACAGCAAGGCCGACCTCGATGCGTTGCGCGTCCTCATTTACGGTAGATACGAGCGGGACTCCTGGTTTGCCGGGATCCGCGCAGGCTATGCCAAGACCTGGTACGACACCAAGCGCCACGTCAACATTGGCGACGGCTTCACAGCGTACAACCGCACAGCCAAGGCCGACTACCACGACAACCTCCTTACCGCCGGATTGCAGTTCGGGAGGACGTTTTGCTGGGGGAAGCAGGAATTCACCCCGTCGGTCGGACTCGATTACCTCTTCCTCCGCACCCCCGGAATCCAGGAGGAGGGCGCTCCATGGGCAAATCTCGTTGTCTCCAGGAAGTCGTACCACTCATTGGAGATACCGGTAGGATTTACCTGGAAGCACGAATTCGGCGGTCCGTCATTCACCTGGAGTCCGGAACTAAGGGCGCATTACATCGGTGAAGCGGCGAATGACGAAGCGGCGGCGCAGACCCAATTCGCCAGCGTCCCCGGCGTCTCGTTCGAAGCCAGGACCGGTCCGCTCGGCCGAAACCGCATGCGCCTCGGCGCGGGGCTGGAAGGGCGAAGGGGCGACAACTTGGCTTTCAGCCTTAACTACGATTTTGAGACAGGATTACGGACAAACACCCATAACATATCCTTTACCGTCGGTTGGGAGTGGTAGAAAGGAGCACGAGGATTACGCGGATATGTCATGCTTTGTCCCATAGCGCAAGAATAACGAATTTTTGCATTGAATCTTGTATTAATGGGGTACAATGACAGTAGGAGCCACTCCGTATTCTCCGGGAAGTGATATTTCATTTTTCAAAGGAGGACACGCCATGAAAGAATTGCTCACAAAACTGCTGGAAATTGCGAAAAAGGATCCCAATGCGGTCGAAAGCACCCTGATTTGCATGACCAAAGGGCCGCAGACCGGTTTCACCGCAGACCGGCTCTACGAAGTGACTGACGAAATCGTCGCCTTCAAAGGCGAAGCATCCATGCACTACTACCGCCTTTCGGATGTTTTTTTCATCAGGCACCCCAACGACGCGGGATTCAAGCTTTCTTGATAAACTTCTGAATCGCCTTGGTGGTGCGGGTCTTCTCGCCAAGAACGCCTGCACCGCCGACACAGCCCCCTTCGCAGGTCATGACCTCGATAAGGGTGGCGGGCGCTTTGCCTTTGACAAACGACCGAAGTTGCGCCACGCCCTGCGGAGAAAGGCCGTTGACGCAGTGACATGCGATTTCCGTGCCGGCAGGCAGCTTCGACGCCACCGCCCCGGCAACGCCGCCGGTAATGGCAAATCCCCTCGCCTCTGCAGTCGGGTCTTCCGCATTGTCCTGCAAATCCTCGCAGGCCGCCACGTCGATGTCCTTGGCGACAAAGAGGGAACCCACCTCTTCAAAAGTCAGGACATAATCGACAAATTCGTCCTGAATGCCCTCATACCGTTTGGCCACACACGGACCTATAAAGACAACCACCGAATCCGGATCTCTTTCCTTGGCCGCGGCGGCCAAGTAATGCATGGGAGTCTTTGTTTCCGAAACATGCGGCAACAATTCCTTCGCGTGGCGGCGGACCGTCTCGACATAGGCCGGACAACAGGAAGTGGTCATAAACTTGTCGCCCCGCTCCATGCGCTCCTTGAATTCTTCCGCTTCCTTGCTTGCCGTGATGTCCGCGCCGTGGGCCACTTCGACCGCTTCGGCAAAGCCCAGGCGAAGGATCGCCCGCTTGATCTGCGCCAAGCTGCCGGGGAACTGTCCGACGATCGCTGGCGCCAGGAGGGCAACGACTTTCCTGCCGCTTGCCAAAATGCCTAGAACATCGATGACCTGGCTCCGTTCAAGAAGCGCCGTAAAGGGACAGGCCCGCATGCACCGCCCGCAGCTGGTGCATTTGTCAAAATCTATTTCCGCCATGCCGTCCTCCGACTTGTGGATGGCCTTCACCGGGCAAGCGCCTTCGCACGGCACGGCGATGCGGGTGATGGCCTGGTAGGGACAGGCGTCGCGGCAACGGCCGCAGTTCTTGCATTTGGCCGGGTCGATGACTGCCTGGCCGTCCTTGAAGGAAATGGCGTCGAAATTGCAACTGACGGCGCACTGCCTGGCAATACAGCCCTGGCAGGCGTTGGTGATGAAGTAGCGGGCCGGGACGCAGGCCTTGCAGGCGATTTCGTTGACGGTGATGATCGGGGATTCCGGGCATTTTCGTTCAAGCGCCAAACGTGCGTAGTGCGCCAGTGGGATGGAATCGTCCTCGTCGTGTTCGAGCATGAATCCCATGCCGGCGAGACACGCGCTTCTGGTGATGGCTCGGCTTTTGTAGATGCAGCAACGGGGAGACTCGGAATCCTTCGGATACATTTCATACGGGATCTTGTCCGCGACCTCGACCATGCGTCCGGTCATGAAGGCCTTGACCAGGCGGATCAGGACTTCGCGGCGAAAACGGCGGACATTGTTTACGGGAGTCATGAGTGGAGTCTTTCAAAGGGCTGTGTGATAAAAGCAGGCTGTCAGGGTAAAGTGGACTCTCTTACTGCAACTCATCCGGCACCATGAAATCCTTGTCGCCGATGATCTGGGCGATCAGCATCAACAGGCCCGCCGGGGTCGCGGATTCGACGATTTCGCCGTTGACGCGTGCGAAAGGGGCGCGGTTGAAGCGGTCCTTTTTGCATCTGCCGATGCAGACGCAACTGGTGACGTCGACGTGCTCGCGCCAAGCGGCCGGCATAAAGCTTTTGATATCGTACAATTCCTCGGAACCCATGACGAAACACGCGGTGCCCTGGCACAATTCAATCAGTACGGACATGATGAAAATCCTCTATTGCGTTTTCGCAAATAGTTGACCCTCAGACCTTGCGCGTTTTGGTTGATTCCACTTGAGCTAGAAAACGCAACGAGGGGCCTATATTTTTCGAAAACGCGCTAAATAAACCGGATCGACGTCTTTTTCAGATATCGCTCCGACAAGACATTGGCGATCCTCTTGATGATGTTGCGGCGAATTTCAAGATCGACCGGCAGGTTCGGGTCCTGGTGCGCTTCGTTGATCTTGGTGCCGACCATGAATTCAATCGCGTCTGAATCCAACAGCAGTTCTATCAGCCGGTCCGCCGGCTCGTCCTGCTCCGGGCTTTCCGGTTCTTCCAGTCGCCTGGCCACCTGGGTCAGGGTCAGGACGCCCTCCGTGACCAAGTCGACGCCATCCATATGCGAACAGGGCGGCAATTTGCAGCCCCGCTTCGGCAATTGGGTCTCGATGCGGCAACCCCATTCGCGCGCGACCAGGTTCGCGGTGGTGCCGCCGCAAACCGCCTTGCGGCCGGGAAAGGAATCAAGTATGGAACCGCATTCCGCATCGCGGGCCGGGTCGAGGGGCGGCCCTGAAAAAACCATGAGCCGCCGGGGGGTGCGGAAATAAAGGACCAGACAGCTGGTATCGTCCAGCGGCTTCCCCATCGGCTCCGTTTCTATCGACGCTTCCACTACCGCCTGGCTCAAGTGCCTGCTGGATATCGTGGGGTCCTCGCGGATCATGCCCTCGACGAAATCCACCAGGCTTTCCCTGCGCCAGCCAAGTGGATAGCCCGGCGTCCCCATGCCTGCCTGGGTTACGCCGTCGGAACAGACGATAATGCGGTCTCCCGCCGTCATGGCTATTTCCGACACGTGCAGGCGGCGATCGGGAAAGCGTTTCGACTCGAGAATGATCGGCTTGACCCGTTCTTCGATACCACCCCTGAGAAGGACGAATTCGGGATTGCCCTCCTCCACCACCCTCACGGTACCCTCCAGGTCGCAATCCACCACGGAAAAGGTGGCATAGCTGATTTTACGCACCTGGCATACGGGAAGGGATTCCATAATCACTTCCGCCGAACGCAGGATGTCCTTGTTGGCGGAAAAAAATTTCACCGCCATCGCCGCCGTCATGGAGGAGAGGATGTTGGCCTTGACGCCGCTGCCGAGGCCGTCCGACAGAACCGCGATCAGGCGGCCCTCGTTGTCGAAACGCCTGGACAGGTAGGCGTCGCCGCAGACGTTCTGGTTCCATTTGCGGCGCTGGTAGTTGTGGACGTCTATGAACAGGGCCTGTTCGTTCACCATTCCGGTTCATCCTGTTCCGCATAGCCCTCGGCGATGGAGTTGAGGAGGATTTCCGTGTCGGCCATGTGTTCGCCGAGGCGGCTGGCAATCTCCTGTACGGTGGCGATGTTTTTGCTGATGACCTCGCGGGCTTTTCTGGCTATCTGGTCGCGGCGCATCTCGTTCAGGGTGACGTCTTCGACAATCGCGCCGACGGTCTGGTGCTTCTCAATAATGAAAATCGTCACGTCCAGCAGCATGTCCCGTATCTTCATGCGTTCGCGGTGTATTTCCTTCCCGGACCTGAGTGCGGCGCGAAGAAGCTTGCCGCAGGGGAAAATCTCTTCCACATCCACCCCGGCAAGGCCGGGGCGTTCGGCGAAAAGGGCCCGGTTCCGCTCGCCGAAGATATTGGCGAAGGCTTCGTTCGACTCGACGATCCTGAGATCGGTGCCGACGATGACCACCCCCGAGGGCATGCAGCGTATAAGGGCGTTTGCCTTCCTTTGGGCTATGGAGCGCATGTAGGAAGCGCACATGGAGATTTCCGCATCGCCGGAAAGGAGGGCGGCCGCGAGGTTGCGGCAGGTGTCGTAGCCGCAGGCTCCGCAGTTCAGTTCGTCCTCGACGCCGCGCTTGCCGATCTTGGACAGCGCCTCCAGTATTTCAGCCTCGCTCCATTCGTTCGCTTCCGGCGCATTGGCTCGATAGAGGACGGGAACGCGAATCGCGTCGCGGGGACCGGGGGAAGATTTCTGTACGTTCGCCTTCACCGCCAACATACCTTCTATGGGCGGGGGAAAACTGGTGGAGCCGGGCCCGCTGATGCAGCCGCCGCGACAGGCGAGGCATTCAAGGAAAACGGGAACATCCAACCTCGCCGGGTCGAGCGCCTCCAGCGCAGATTTGATGCGGGCCAGACCCGACATTGATTGCAATTCGGTGTCAGGAGGACATTCGAAGTGCCTGAGAGTGTCAAGCATGCCGCCTTCGAGCGGATACAGCCCGCCTTCGGCGGCGCGGCGCGGTACAAAGACGTCGTCCTCGCGCGCCTTGAGGTTTGCCGGATTTATGTTGCGTTCCTGCAGCCACTGGTCGAGTTCGGCAAAGGTGAGGGCGAGATTCATGAGGTCGGGATGTTCGTCCGCCTCCGTTTTCTTGGCGGCGCAGGGACCGATGAAGACGACGGAAATGTCGTCGCCGAAATGCCCGCGAAGCATCTTCGCATGCGTCAGGGCAGGCGAAGCGACAGGAGTAATGGATTCAGTGAGGCTAGGGATATGCTTGCGGATCAGGTCGACGACCGCGGGGCAGGCGCTGGAAATGCGAAGCCCGCCGGACTGCATGTCCTGCGCCAGGGCGGCGGAGACTTCTTCCGCGCCGAGGGCCGTTTCGCTGACCGCGCTGAAACCGAGCCGCTTCAAGGCCTGGACAAGCTGGCCCTGGCTCCAGTCCGAATGAACCGCAACCCAGCTTGGCGCAACAGACGCAACGACGGGAACCCCGGAGGAGAAAAGGAACTTCGCCCTGCCGATGTCGTTGCGAACGTGCTTGGCGTGGGACGAACAGACCTGTACGCAACGCCCGCAGGCGACGCAACGGTCCGCGACTATGTAGGCGCGTTCGTTTTCAACCCGGATAGCCTTTACCGGGCATTGCCTGACGCATTTATAGCAGTCGTGGCATTCCTTTTCCTGAGTGTATACGGGAAAGAGTCGTTCCATAATGCGCTCCTCCTATGGGAGCCTGTTAGTGCATTTGCGGAAAAATGAACGGTCCCGGTTGCGTTTCCCGGCACAACTGCGACGGGCAAAAACAAGCAATGCGGCGACCGCCCTCTTCAGAAAACGCTATGGGCGTGATCAATCGGCGTTCCGGCGGACAGACATCCTGGATGTGTTGCCGTGCGGGACGCCAAGGATGTTCTGCAGCAGATCAAGCAGCGCACCTTCGTCAAGGCCCTGGTACAGCTTCCCCTCGATGAAGATATTCGGGCCCTTGCCGCATAGGTCATGGCAGCGCGCGCCGGAAAGGGCGATCCTGTCTTCCCAGTTATTGGCGGCTATCTGGTCTTCCAGGAGCTCCAGAAGCCTTTTGTTGCCGCGGGTAAAACACGAACTGCCCATGCACAGCGATATTTCGATCTTGCCGTCTTTCATCTTACTCCACCGATTGCATCTGCTGATCGTTGACCCTGCACTTCACCATAAGCTCCGCCAAACCAGCGGAAAGGTCCTCGCGCTGCAAAACCACATCGTCGGGAACCACGATGACCGTTGGGGCGAAAGACCAGATGCGTCTGACGCCGCCCTGGACCAAGAGGTCGGCCGCTTCCTGCGCATACGGCGCGGGAACGGTGATGACGCCGGTCTTTATGCGCATACGTTCAGCCAGTGACGACAGCTTCTCCAGCGCGATGACCTCGACATCATGAATCCTGGTGCCGATTTTATGCACATCGTTGTCGAAAGCCGCGACAAAGGTCAGGCCGTATTGCTTGAATCCGCTGTAGCCGAGAAGCGCGGATCCCAAGTGCCCAACGCCGACGAGGAAGGCGTCATTCGAATTGTTCCAACCGAGAAAATCCTCGATATCGACAATAAGCTGGTCGATCCGGTAGCCGACACCGGTTTTTCCCGTCGCGCCGGTCATTTCAATGTCCTTCTTGACCACCGACACCGCCTGCCCCGACACTTCGGCCAGATTGACGGCGGAGATGATCTTTCGACGCTCCTTTTGCATCTGCCTGAGGATGTTCAGATAAAAAGGCAGCCTCCGGATGCCCGGCAGGCTTCCGACTCGAATCGTTTCAGTCTTATGTGCCATTCTTCCTCCTGGAAGTTCCCTTTTAAAGGAAAAATATATTTATATCCAATAAATAGCTGTTTGTCAACAGTCCAGTATCCTTTGGTAAATTGCACGCTAAATATGCGAAAAACATACCGCCCTGACACTGCCCAAACAATATTATAGGACGCCCATCATATTATCATAAAAGATTTTACAATTTTTTAAAAGTCCACGTCCAATTAGGGAAAGTTTAATCTGAACAATCTAGACTGCAAAAAAGAAAGAGGCGTCAACGCCTTGGCAACTATTATTGTACTCCCTGGACTTTGCCTATGATGTCACCACGTACCTACAGCTACGCCGGACGGCTGAGCGCTGAAACGGTCTGTCGCCGGAAGACGGGATTTGCCTTTGTATTGGGCTTATCCTGTTTTCTCGCGTTGTCTGTCTCCCCGGTATGGTCGGGAGAGGAATTCTCCCGCGCTATTGGCACCTCGGCCAACAGGCCGCCCCCTAGCCGCATGCGCCCACCGCAGGTGCCCAAAACCCTGGACAGCCTATCCGCCGCGACAGGAGCCGATTTCGTCTGCGTCGAACGAGAAAATTTCCTCATCGCCAGCGACCTCGAGCCCGATAGTGCGGAATACCTGGTGGACGGCGTCTTTGATTTTTGCCGCCGCGCACTTATAAATGCCTATTTCGACAAACTGCCGGATCCGCAGAAAACCGTCAATCTCTATGTTTTCCGCGATTATGCCAGTTATGTCAAAGGGCTGCGCACCTTCTTCGCCATGGATCCGATAAGCCCGTATGGCCATTACGGCCATTCGCAGAAATACCTGGTCATCAATTACGACACCGGCCCCGGCACCATGGTCCACGAAATGACCCATGCCCTAATGGCGGACGATTTTCCGGAAGCCCCCATCTGGCTCGCCGAAGGAATAGCAAGCCTGTATGAACAATGCCGCGCCGAAGGTAACATTCTCAAGGGGGAGGACAACTGGCGTCTGCCGGAACTCAAGATCGCCCTGAGCCAAGGCTCGATGACGCCGCTGGCCCGCCTCCTTGCCATGAATCCCGCCTCGTTCAGGGCGGAAAAGGAAAGCCTGCATTATGCCCAAGCCAGATATTTTTGCAAATACCTGGAAGACCTTGGATTGTTGTCAGGTATTTACAAGGAGTTCCGTGAACGCTATACCCTGGATCCCACAGGGGCGCGGTTTGTCGCCAAAGCCTTTGGCAAATCCCTGGAGACGGTGGAGGGAGCATGGAAGCGTTGGATTTCTTACCAGCATTGGAATGAAAACGACTGATAGCAACCTTCCGGTAAAAAATTTGGTTTAATGGACATGCCCGAAAACTGCCTGCGCTCACAGCGTATACGTGGCTATTGGAACATATATTCCCTGGTTACACACTGAACTGACACAAGTGTAAGTCATGTTGCAAATATTGATTTGACTTTGTCCCAGGATAGTGGTATGTATATTTAAGTTGATTTTTATGTCTGGTTCCCAGTTTTCTTTTTTTTAGGCCGGTTAAATGGTGATTATCCAGTCCGGTGTATGAATTTGGGAGGAGAGCTAATGTCGAGCGAAGTGAAAACGGGCCGGGGGGGAAAATACCTCACCTTTGTTCTGAATGAAGAACAGTATGGTCTTGAAATCCTGAAAGTGCGCGAAATTCTTGGCGTCCTTCCCATCACTCCCATGCCGCAAGCGCCGCATTTCGTCAAGGGCGTCATCAACCTGCGTGGCAAGGTTATCCCCGTGATAGACAGCCGCCTCAAGTTCGGCATGATGGAAAAAGAATATACTTCTGAAACATGTATCATCGTCGTCGACGTCAACGGCGCCTGGATGGGCATGATCGTCGATACGGTCAAGGAAGTAATGGACATCAACGAAGACCAGATCGAAGACGCTCCGAAGGTCGGCGGCGGCGACTCGGGCGCGATACGAGGACTCGGCAAAGTCGGCAACCAGGTCAAGATCCTCCTGGACATCGACAAGGTTCTCTCCGACATGATTGTTACGGAAATGCCCAGCTTCGACATGTAATAAACGGCGTGACATTTTATTATTGCAAAGCCGCTTTCGTTCCGAAAGC
>DAIOFH010000081.1:0-18287 GCA_036745875.1 Planctomycetota bacterium
TCCAGTGGTTTTATTGACTTTTTTGAGGATTTATCGCTTTTTCAGGTCCGACTAACGTAGCCGAAGTTGAGAAGGTCGGTGAAGTTTCAGAGAAGGGCGGCGTCGAGGCCGGCGAAAAATGTTCCGGGCAGGATAAAATAGATCATATAGCAATAGCAGGCGATGCGGGTCCACTTGTTGTCGCCGATCAGGTACTTGACGGTGTTCTCGGAGGCATAGTACGTGCCGATGATCGTCGTCCACGCGAACAGGCAGACGATAATGGCCGCATAGCCGCCGCCGAACACCCCGAACGCCTCGCCAAAGGCGGCTGTGACGTAGCTGGACACGGATACGTCCGGCCGCGTGTGATAGACCCCGGTCATCAAAATTGCCAACCCGGACATAGTGTAGATGACGATGGTGTCGACAAACACCTCGCCCCACCCCCACGAGCCCTGCCGCACCGGATGGTCGGTGGTGGCCGGCGAGTGGGCGATAATACCGTACCCGAGGCCGGCATCATTGGAGAACATGCCGCGCGCGACCCTGTAGCGCATGGCGTCGCGGACGGTCGCGCCGGCAAACCCGCCAACCGCGGCGGTCGGCGAAAACGCACAGGTGAAAATAAGTTCGAACGTGGGAATGATCTGGTCGTAGTACATGACCAGAATGACGAAGACGCCAAGCATATAGGCAATGGCCATAAAGGGAATGCATGTCTCCATGACCTGTGAAATTCGGCGCAGTCCCCCCGCGATAACCGCAAGGACGCTTATCCCGACAATGCCGATGACGAAGTATGAATTGGCGTTGAACGCTTCCACGCAGGCGGAGGAAACGGATTCCACCTGGACAATGCAGACCCACGGGGTAGCCAGGCTCGTCGCAATGGCAAGGATGAACGGGAGTATTTTCCAGCCGAAGGCGTTACGCATGGCGAAGGAGCGGTCGCAGACATACTCGTCGACATTGTCGAACTTGACCAGGTAGCGCTGGCCGATGATGATTTCGGCGGCCTTGGTGGAGCAGCCCAGGAATCCGGTCACCCACATCCACACGAGCGCACCAGGTCCGCCGGCGGCGATCGCGGTGGATACCCCGGCAATATTTCCCGTCCCGATAGTGTTGGACATGGCCGTACAGGCGGCGGCGAACGACGAGATCGTGCCGGTACCGCCTACCGGCTTAAAGACTTGTCCATAGGTATTGCGAAAATGGGTTATCCAGCGAAAAATAAAACTGCCGTTGAACACGATGGAAATGAAAATCCCTGTTCCAATAAGAATGACCGGGACAGGCATACCCCATAAGAAATGCGAAAGATCACTCGTGATTTTGACCAGCTCCTCCATTTCCCTTTCTCCTCTCAAAAATAAACAGATCTTTTCGCATCGAAGAGATGCGATTATATGTCTTTTGCGGTTTCATCGCTTCTGTCAATTATGGCAGTGAGTAAGGGAAGCCGCTGAAGCGGCGCAGTCAGGAAAAACAATGGGCAGTGTGATATTTGAGCAAATGCATAATCAACAACAATTATCATTATGATAATTATAAAACAGTGACAGAAGGGATTATTGATGCTCAACGGGATTAAAGAGGTGGTTGTCCAGTATGCGGAGGTAATTTCGCAAATCACCGGAGTCCAGGTGGAAATAATCAGCAGGGATTTTATCCTGATGGCAGGCACCCATCACATCAGGGTCGGCTCGAACGTGCGGCCGCTCTCGGGAATCGCGGCCAAAACCATGTCGCTCAAAGAACCGCAGACCATCGAGCACCCAAGAATAGACCCGCGCTGCGCGGATTGCGAAAGCAAGGAGTTCTGCCGGGAAACGATGGAGATCACCCACCCGATCATCCACTGCAACGAGGCGCTGGGCGTTATCACGCTTTTTTCGCTGAACGAGGAGGAGCGCCAGATTCTTGTGAAGAACCTGGTTATATTCCAGCGTTTCATAGCCCATATCGCCGACTTGATCAGCGCGAAAGCTGCGGAATTCCAGCGGGAATTGATGAACCAGTTGTACAGCGACACGATTATGCAGATTATCGACCACATCGACCGTGGCGTCATTATTCTCAACCCGGACAGCACCATCAAAAGCATCAATGCCAGCGCGCACAAGCATCTCGGACTCACCGACAGTTGCATCGGAAAGGTAATGCACTGGGAATACACCGGCGACAGCATGCTTGGCGAACAGGAATACGCTTTTGTCATTGCGGAGAAAAAATACATTGTTGTGGGCAACCACTACCCCGTCCACAGCAACACCGCGTTTGAGACCAACGTGTTTATCTTCCAGGAAAGCTCGCAATTGCGCTCGACGCTGTATAGCCTCACCAGGAAGGCCGGGCAGCACATGCTTGACGAAATCATCGGCAGCTCGCCGGCCACGCTTTCCCTCAAGCGCAGCATCGCCAATCTCGCCAATTCCGCGTCCACCGTCCTCATAACCGGCGAAAGCGGCACCGGGAAGGAACTGGTGGCAAAGGCGGTATGGAAGGCGGGCCTGAGGAAAGACGAAGCCTTTATCGCGATCAACTGCGCAGCGATTCCGGAGGCCCTCCTGGAATGTGAATTGTTTGGCTATGTGAAAGGCGCATTCACCGGCGCCGATCCGAACGGCCGCATAGGCGTTTTCGAACTGGCGCACAATGGCGTCGTTTTTCTCGACGAAATAGGCGACATGCCTCTTTACCTGCAACCGAAGCTTTTGCGCGTTCTCCAGGAAAAGCATTTCACCAGGGTCGGGTCGAACAACAAAATTGAAGTCGATGTTCGCGTCATCGCCGCGACCAACAAGAACCTTCCGGACCTTATCGCTGAAAAACAGTTCAGGGAGGATCTTTTTTACCGGCTTAACGTGATTCCATTATCGGTTCTGCCGTTAAGGCAGCGCAGCGCCGACATAATGGATTTGGCCGAGTCCTTCATCAAGCGGTATTCGGACAGGCTGGGGAAAAAGGTCAAAAGATTGGACAACGACGTCAGGCAACTCCTCTTAACCTATTCGTGGCCCGGCAATGTCAGGGAACTGCAAAACACTGTTGAATACATGGTCAATATGATGGATGACGACGGCATCCTCTCCAGGGGAACGCTGCCGCATTCGGTCGCCGGCCAAGGAGCGGAAACGCATCCGCCGGCGAATGTCGCCAATTTCAATCTTACAGACCCGACGGCAACCGCCGACCGGAATACAGGCGCAGTGCGTATGAGTAAAGATCTCGAAAAGCAGGAGATCATCAAGGCGCTCAAGCTGTACGGCAGGACGACAAAAGGCAAGTTGAAGGCGGCAGAGGCATTGGGAATCGGCATCGCGACATTGTACAAAAAAATCGAACTCTATGGTTTGAACGGAGTATCATAAAATGCAAGCCGAAAACCCGAAAAATGACCCTTGGAACCGGCATTAATGTTAAGGTATCTGGCGTTCCGGCAACTCCTGTCGTATAATTAAGTTGCATAACATATGGAAGATTATGACATTGCGAAAAGCAAGCAAGGGATTGATCCCAATGAAAGGCTTAGCGGGCAATGTGCGGAATCGCATTGACGAGATGAGGCAATACGCTATACTGTTTTTTTACTAATATCATCTTAGCGCTTTCTAAGAAAGAGTTGATTCTTGCGTTTTACGGCTCAACCGGGCTATACCGAAAAGCGCAAAGGAAGGCTCAATTATTATTTAAAGCGCAATAGGATTGGTATGCCCCGTACTGTCACGATAAAACGGATTGCCTGGAATATATGCAAGTGGCTGGCCCCCGCCCTCGCTATAACATACCTGTGGAGCGAAGGCATGTTTTCGGGGGAGACCCTGTCTTTGGCCGAATCGGCCAAAGCGGCTGTCCCTGCGTCGGTGTTGTTTGTGTGCATTAGTACGGCGCTTATGGTGCTGCGGCTGCATTGTTTGTTGCGGCGACTCGGTTGCCCCTCGACTATTCGGGCGCAGGCGAGCATCGCTTTTCCAGGCTTATTGGCCCAGCAAATCGGTTCCGAGGTCGCTTTCGACCTCATGCGTTTTTTAGGGGCGAAAAAACAGGGCGGAAAGCCCCATGACATCCTTGCGGCGCTGTTCATGGATCGCCTGCTCGGCATGGTATCGTTGACGGCGGTGACTGCCTTCGGGTTGGCCCTGGTCTGGAAAGGGAACGACTGGATTTTCGCAGTTGGCGTAACCGTCCTGGTATCGGTAGCCGTCCCCGTGGGGTTGTGGTTGTGGCAGTTTGCGTTTGAACGCTTTCCGGTTCTGCGGAAAATGCCGGGCGCCGGATTTGTCGAATCGCTCGGGAAGTCCATGTGGGCTCTCAGGCGGGCGGGGATACTGCTGATCGGACTTTTCCTCCTTTCAGTAGGTGTGCAGTTGGCGTTTCTCGGTGCGCTATATTGCTGCAGCCATGCCTTTGTGCATGCTGTCGTCTCCCCGGACGAGGCGCTGGCCGCTGGGGCGTTGTCATCATTTACCACTGCCGTTCCCTTTCCGATGGCGGGTCTCGGGATCGGGGAGGCGGCATTTGGCGAAGTCGTGGTGCGGATGCGCGAAAGCGGCAATGCGGCCGATTTCGCGCCGGTTTTTTTATTGAATCGAGTCGTTGTCCTCGGTGTAGGAATCGTCTCCTGGATAGTTGTGCTGTGCACCGGCGGGCGACCGCCCGATCATAATGCAGCACTGAAGGATGCGCAATGAAACTGGCTGTGGTGGGTGCAGGGTATGTCGGTCTGGTGACTGGCGTGTGCTTGGCGGAAATGGGGAACAACGTCACGGTCACTGATCGCGACGCAAACATAATTGACATGCTCAATGCCGGGTATTCGCCCATATACGAGCCGGGATTGGATGAGATAAAGCTCAGGAACCAGGCCAACAAGAGGTTGATGTTCGTCAATACCAGCGCCGAAGCGGTTCGTGCCGCCGAAGTGGTGTTTCTCGCAGTCGGCACTCCGTCCAAACAGGATGGGGCGGTCCATCTCGACGACCTGGAATCAGCCGCCGTTGCCGTTGCGGAGGCCATGGACGGCTACCGCCTCCTGGTGATTAAATCCACCGTGCCGCCCGGAACCAACCGGCATCTTGCCGAACTTCTTGCCAAACATACCCAGCATCCCTTCGACCTGGTCAACAATCCGGAATTCCTGAAGGAAGGGACGGCCGTCAACGATTTCCTCCATCCCGACCGCGTGGTTATCGGTGCGCGTAGCGACCAGGCCAGGCAACTCATGCGCCGGGTCTACCATCCTTTCTTCCGCACAGGCTACCGGTTGATGGAAACAGATCCCGAGTCCGCCGAAATGATCAAGTATGCCTCCAATGTCATGCTCGCCTCCCGTATCAGCCTTATGAACGAGATTTCACTTCTCTGCCAGGCGGTTGGGGCGGATGTGGAGCGGGTGCGCGTCGGCGTGGGACTGGACAAGCGGATTGGCTCGTCGTTCCTTTTTCCCGGCCTCGGCTATGGCGGAAGCTGCTTCCCCAAGGACGTGAAAGCCATGCTCCATATGGCCCGGCAGGCGGGGTTGGAGACCGGCCTCTGCCATGCCATCGACGCAGCGAACGACCGGCAGCGGCTCTTTTTCCATCCCCACGTGGAAAAGGAGTTCGGAAGCGACCTCTCGGGGAAAACATTTGCCTTACTGGGACTTTCATACAAGCCCCGCACCGACGATGTGCGTGAATCCCCCGCCCTGTTCCTGGCACGGCTGTTTATCGAGCGCGGCGCGACAGTGAAAGGGGTCGACCCGGCGGCAAAGCGCAAGGCCAAGGCGGCGCTTCCCGAACTGGTAATCGCCGACTCGATCGAGGATGTGGTGACTGACGCTGACGCAGCTTTTCTCTGCACCGAATGGAACGAGTTCCGCAGCGTCGACTGGCACAGCCTCAGGTCTCTTATGCGCAGCCCGATCGTCTTTGACGGCAGAAACATCTATGATCCAGAATACATGGGCGAATGCGGCATCCGCTATTATTCCATCGGGCGGCCACACGTACGGCCGGAAGGGAATTTCTAAAAATGCGTACCACCTTTTTGCCCTTTTCCCAACCATCCATCACCGAGGACGACATCGACGCGGTCACGCGGGTGATGCGGTCCAAATGGCTGACCACGGGGAAGGAAGCTGCTGCTTTCGAAGAAGAATTCGCCGCCTATGTAGGCAGCAACGGCGCGGTAGCGCTGGCGTCCGCGACCGGCGGCATGCATGTCGCCCTGGCGGCGCTTGACATCGGGCCGGGCGACGAGGTGATCACGCCGTCCCTGACCTGGGTCTCCACCCCGAACCTCGTCGTCATGGCCGGAGCGAAGCCTGTGTGGGTCGACGTGGACCGGGACAATCTCATGACCACGGCCGATCTGGTGGCCCCGCTAGTCACAGACCGTACCAAGGCTATTATTCCGGTGCATTATGCGGGCGCGCCGGTTGATTTGGCCCCCCTGCGGAAGCTCGCTGCCGACAGAGGAATATACCTTATTGAAGACGCGGCCCATGCCATCGGCACGCGGTATGCCGGACGACGGATAGGCGCGGACGGTACGGCGATTTTTTCATTCCATCCCATAAAGAACATCACCACCGGCGAAGGCGGGATGGTGTGCTCGGACGACCAGGAATTCCTGGCGCGCGTGCGCCGGCTGAAATTCCACGGCCTTGGCCAGGATGCCTACGACCGGGAGACGCAGGGCAGGAAACCGCAGGCCCAGGTGGTTGAACCCGGCTATAAATACAACATTACCGATATGTCGGCCGCGTTGGGACGCAGCCAGCTCGCCCGCCTGGACGCAATGAACGAACGACGCAGGGCGCTGTCGGCGCTGTATGACGAACTGTTCGCCTCCGTTCCGGAAGTCCTGCCGTTGACGCCCCCGGCTTGGGACCATTATCACACGCGTCACCTGTATATCGTCCGTTTGGACAAACCGGGCCTGACCCGACTGGAAATGATGGAGCGTTTGAAACAGCAAAACATCGGCACCGGCATCCACTTCCTGGCGTCGCACACCCACGCCTATTATCGTAAAGCGGGCATCGGCGGCAACGCATCTCTCGCAAACACGGAATGGAACTCGGAACGCCTGTTTTCACTGCCCCTTTTCGCCGACATGACGGAAGCGGATGTGCACGAGGTGGTGGATGCGGTCAAAAACGCACTGGTCGGAGCGTAGTCCGGCTGTAGAGGAGATAACAGTATGTATGTATCCATGGTCATTCCTGTTTTCAACGAGGAAAAATGCCTGGATGAATTGATATCGCGCTGCCTGACCGTAGGACGGGGTATCGAGGGCGGTTTTGAATTGGTGCTTGCCGATGACGGAAGCAGGGACCGGTCCAGGACGATCATCGAGACCTGGGCGGCGGACAACCCGGAGATCGTCGGCGTGTTCCTCAACCGCAATTACGGCCAGCACGCGGCGGTGATGGCAGGTTTTGCGCAGGCCAAGGGCGAAGTGATAGTCACACTGGACGCCGACCTGCAAAACCCGCCGGAGGAGATTCCCAAGCTCATTGAGCAGGTGAAAGCCGGTCACGACGTTGTGGGCACCATACGCGCCCGGCGGCAGGACACCATGTTCCGCAAAACGGTATCCCGTATGGTCAACGGTATGGTGCGTTGGGTCTCCAAAGCGGAAATGCACGATTATGGCTGCATGCTCCGGGCCTACAGGCGCGAAATCATCCAGGCGCTCCTGGCCTGCCACGAGACCACGCGTTTCATCCCCCTTCTCGCCAATTCCTTCGCTGCCAACCCGGTGGAGATAGAAGTCGCCCACGCGGAACGCAGCTCGGGCGATTCCAAGTATTCCTTTTTCAAACTGGTCAACCTCTACCTGGACCTTTTGACCTGCATGTCCACCCTCCCTTTGCGACTCGCGAGCATCGTGGGAGCGGTCATGAGCCTCGTGGGCGTTCTTTCGGCGGTGATTTTGATCGGCGGGCGCTTGATCCTCGGCTCCGCATGGGCGGTGGATGGAACGTTCACCGTGTTTGCGCTGGTGTTCGTCCTGCTTGGCGGCATCTATCTTGCGCTTGGCATTATGGGCGAATACCTTGCGCGTATCTACAACGACGTCCGGGCACGGCCGGCATATTGCATCCACAAGATTGTGGGCGGCTCGAATGAGGCAGCCGCCGACAACATGAAAAATACGGGGAATCCTCAATGAAAACGGTTGTTTTTGCCTATTCGCATATCGGCGGGGTGGGGTTGGAGACGCTACTTGACACGGGTGTGGAGGTGGCGGCGGTATTTACCCACAAGGACGACGCGTCGGAAAGCATCTGGTTCCGCTCGGTCGCGGAAATCGCAGCTTCCAGGGGAATTGCCGTCTACGCCCCGGACGACGTCAACCATCCATTGTGGCTGGAGCGCATCCGCGACATGGCCCCGGACGCCCTGTTTTCCTTCTACTACCGCAGTCTGCTGAGACAGGAGCTCCTGGACATTCCGAAACTCGGCGCGTTCAACCTTCATGGCTCGCTCCTGCCGAAATACCGGGGCCGCTGTCCCGTGAACTGGGCGATCTTGAACGGGGAGACCCAAACCGGCGTCACCCTGCATTATATGACGGCGAAAGCGGACGCCGGCGACATAGTAGCCCAGTCGGCCGTCACGATTGATCCGGACGACACGGCCCTCACCCTGCATAACAAACTTGCGGACGCTACACCCGCCCTGCTTCGTTCCGCTCTCCCCGGCATTGCCGCAGGAAAACCGAACCGGCAGGCGCAGGACCAGTCACAGGCAAGCTATTTCGGCGGCCGCCGCCCATCCGATGGCCGCATCGACTGGCTGAAGTCGGCAAAAGATATCCATAACCTGGTACGGGCGGTGGCCCGGCCATATCCCGGCGCGTTCGGCCATGTCGGCGGCCGTAAAATATTGATCTGGAAGACTGTCGCGGAAAGCGTGTCCGCATCGGAAAAAGACAACCGTCCCGGCACCATCCTTTCCAACAATCCGTTGCGCGTCGCCTGCGGCGAGGGAGTTTTACGGGTTGAATTGGGACAACAGGAAAACGGCATCGAAACGACCGGTGCGCAGCTAGCCCGCGACATGAATCTCCAGCCAGGGATGCGATTGTCCGATCCCCTGCCTGCCGGCAAGCGGAAAACCCGTGTCCTCGTCCTCGGTGTCAATGGCTTTATCGGCAATGCCCTCGGCGAACGCCTCCTGGCCGACGGCGGGTTCGAGCTCTGCGGCATGGATCGCAATTCCGACCAGGTGAGCCGCTTCCTCGACCATCCCGATTTCCGTTTCATCGACGGCGACATCACCATACACCGCGAAACGATACGCTATGAAATCAGCCGATCGGACGTGATCCTGCCGCTTGTGGCCATCGCCACGCCAATTGAGTACGTGCGTAATCCCCTCAGGGTGTTTGAACTCGATTTCGAGGAAAACCTGCGCATCATCCGTTATTGCGTCGAATACAACAAACGGGTGGTCTTCCCATCCACATCCGAAGTATACGGCATGTCCACCGACGCCGTCTTCGACGAGGACAATTCGCCCCTGGTGGTTGGTCCAATCCGCAACCAGCGCTGGATCTACTCCTCCAGCAAGCAACTACTGGACCGCGTCATCTGGGCCTACGGCCAGCAGGACGGACTGCGCTTCACCCTCTTCCGTCCCTTCAACTGGATCGGCCCCCGGCTCGACCGCCTGGATTCGGCGCGCATCGGCAGTTCCCGCGCCATCACCCAGATGATCTTCAATCTGGTCGAAGGCACTCCCATCCTGCTTATAGACGGCGGTTCGCAAAAACGCTGTTTCACGGCGGTCGAGGACGGGATAGAGGGGCTGTTCCGCATCATCAGGAACACGAACAACACCTGCGACGGCGCGATCATGAACCTCGGCAACCCGGACGGCGAACTCAGTATCCGCGAGCTGGCGGAACAACTGGTGGACGCCTTCGAAAAACATCCCCTCCGGGACCGTTTCCCGCCCTTCGCAGGCTACCGCTCCATCGAAGGCACAGCCTACTACGGCAAGGGTTACCAGGATGTCCTGAACCGCAAGCCCTCCATCGCCAAGGCGGGACGATTGATCAACTGGAAGCCGCAAGTCGACCCGAGGCAGGCTATCGACGCCACGCTGGACTTTTTCCTGCGTCATCACCTGGGTGAACAGCGATGATCGCAGGACTGCGGGTTGACGTCGATACCGAGCGCGGCACGCGTCTCGGGGTGCCGCGCCTTCTTGAAACGTTCGCCAGGCGAGGCATTCATGCCACCTTCTTTTTTACAGTCGGCCCGGATAATATGGGCAGGCACCTGTGGCGCTTGTTGAAGCCGGCTTTTTTGTGGAAAATGCTGCGGTCAAATGCGCCGTCCCTCTACGGATGGAGCATTTTGCGCTGCGGGGTTATAGGGAACGGACCCGACATCGGGGACAACAATGCGGAAATCATCCGCGCCACACAGGCGGCGGGACATGAAACAGGACTCCACGCCTGGGACCATCAACGCTGGCAAAGCATGGATCTGGCCAACCACCAGGCTGCGCGGCAACAGCTGGCCCTTGGTTACGAACGCCTGACGGCAATTCTCGGCAACCCTCCCGCCTGTTCGGCCGCGCCCGCCTGGCGGGCTCCGGATAACGTCCTGGCTCTCAAAGAGGAATTGCCGTTCAAATACAACAGTGACAGCCGCGGCAGCATCTGCTTCATCCCGAAAATCGGAAACAGCGCGGGCAAGCCCCAGGTTCCTGTTACCTTGCCCACCTACGACGAAATGGTCGGCAAGGAGGGCGTCACGGACGAAAACTATAATCAGCGGATGCTCGAATTGTTCAAACCGGACGACCTGAACGTGCTGTGTATCCACGCCGAAGTCGAAGGAATCGCCAAGGCCGATTTGTTCGACCGGTTTTTGGATATGGCCGAAGAACGCGGAATAGAATTCCAGCCGCTGGGCGAAGTATTGGCGTCACAAAGGGATTTGCCGGTCTCGGAAGTGGCGATGCGCCTTATTCCCGGCCGCGAAGGCGAGGTTTGTTGTCAGGGTTGACAATCATTGCGCATTCCGATCATTTCGATACAGGCGATACAGCCCGCTTCTTTCGCCCGGGCGTATGCCTTCCCATATCAGTGTCCATGAAGCGTCGGGAGCATACGGGCGGCTCTTGTCATTCCACAATATCAGGTAATCGCCGCTTTCCTCGCCCGGCGTTATCATTCGAGGGCGAACCGAGAAGTAATAATTAAGTATGGCGCGCTGGGACTCGCCAAAGTGGTATTCGTCGATTTGCGCGGTTTGCGCATTGGGGATATGGGTCAGCATTTCCTTGAACGTGGGATAATAGCCTTTGACATGATCAAGCACCGGCAGGAAGAGCAGCATGCTCACGCTCCAGACCAGGGTGATCCCCGCCCCCCATACCCAATCCCAGCGGAAGCGCAACGACGATTTGCACAAGAGCCACAAACAAACGACGGTATAAGCCACAGCCACCATGGGTATCAGAAAATCCGTGGGAACAGGCGCACCCGGAGCGCGTTTGTCAAGTAGACGTATAAGCGCGCCCGGGAAGCCGAACCGCCAGCCGAAATACGCCGCCCACACCAGCACGCAACCTATGCAAAAAATCACTTTGGGAATTCGGCGCAGCAGCAGATCGACCCAGCCCGGCAATTTGCCTCCTGCCTGGCAGGCAACGACGGCCAGCGGTATCAGGAGGGGGATAAGGTATAGTTCCCGCCGGGTATCGGCCATGCTGAGTGCGATCATCCCGACGACGATCATCAGCGTTGAATACATCATGGCGGCTTCACCGATAGCGGAACGTCCTTTCCGCCACCAAGCGATGAGTGCGGGCGGCCACAGCGGCAGGGTGAACCACGGGAACATGGCGAGATATTTCCAGGCTTTCCCGTCCGTTGCCAGCCGGGTATAGCCGTATTCCGGGCCGAGGAAGCGGCCGAGATTATTATCCATAAGCCATTGATTAAAGAGATGCGGCGATTCGTTATATAATGCCCACGGCCAAATTATCAACCATGGCGACGAAAAGATGACGGCGACGACCAGGAACTTGAAATAGGCGAATGTCCGCCTGTCGGCGCAAAACAGCGGCAACAGCGCCGCCGGCAAGCCGATAAAGCAGGGGCCAAGAAACCCTTTGGCCAGAAACGCCAATCCAGTCCCGGTGCCGAACCAGAACGCCCCGGCCCAGGCGCGCCGGGAGAAAAGGATCATGCCGTACACCGCGACCGCGAATCCACACCATAGCGCCGTATCGGTGATGGCGCTGTGGGCGCGGATCAGGTACCCGACGCATCCCATGAGTCCCAACGCGGCGCAGATCCCCATGCCTTTCCCCCCTACTTCCCTACCCGCGAGGTAGCAGAATAGGAGAGTCAGCAGGACATAAAATGCCGCAGTCAGCGCTTGTATCTGATGCAACGGCAGCCACCCGTCGGGAAGGATCGAATTGAAAAGCACGGCGGTGATGAAAAACACCGGCGGCTTTTCCATAAAGGGAATGCCGGTGAGGGTGGGCACAACCCAATTGCCCGTTTCCACCATGTCCGCGATAAGGCCGATGGTGTACCCTTCGTCCGGTTTCCAGGGTTCGTGACCGAACAGGCCTGGCACAACCCACATGACGGCTAAAATAAAAAGAAGGGGCAAACCGCCCCGGCTGCGAGTAGTTTCCATGGGCGATAGTATACACAAGCCTGCCAAACGACGCAACATTTGTCGTAAATGAAAACTTGCCGAACAAGTCGAACTGTGGTAAATTTGCTTCGCTCATAGCGTTTTCGATCGCATGCAATCAATTGATTCGGGAGCAACAATGCCGGAAGAAACACCACGATCCGTTGACCACAACCCCGTGATCGCCAAGGAACTGAATCTCCGCCCGGAACAGGTGACCGCCGTAACGGCGCTCCTCGATGCCGATGCGACCATTCCCTTCATCGCCCGCTACCGCAAGGAAGCGACCGGAGGGCTGGATGAAACGGTCATCGCCGCCATCCGCGACCGGCTGGCCAGCCTCGTCAAGCTGCATGACCGGCGGGAAGCGATACTGAAATCCCTTGCCGAACGCGACCTCCTCACCCCGGAACTGCGGCAGGCGGTCGAGGCGGCATTGGACACGGCCAGCCTCGAAGACATTTACCTGCCATACCGGCCGAAGCGCCGCACCCGCGCCATGCAGGCACGGGAGTGCGGTCTGGAGCCGCTGGCGCTGGAACTTCTCAAGCAATCGCCGCAAACCGACCCCGTGCAGGCAGCAGCAGGCTATGTCGATCCGGAAAAAGACATCCCGGACGCGGAGGCGGCTCTGGCCGGGGCCAGGGATATCATTGCCGAGACAATGGCCGAAGACGCCGCCACGCGCGGAAAACTCCGCGATTTGTTCTGGAATCGGGGGCAGATCAATTCCAAGCTCGAACCAGGCAAGGAAAATGAAGGCGCAAAATACCGCGACTGGTTCGACTGGTCGGAACCGGTCAAGGACGCGCCCAGCCACCGCGTTCTCGCCATGTTCCGGGGCGAAGCGGAAAAGGTTCTGAAGATCAGCGTCAGGCCATCAGCGGAAGCTGCGCTGACGATGCTGAGGAAGCACTGGATCAAGGGCGAGTCGGCGGCGGCCCAACAGGTCTGGCGGGCGGTGGAGGACGGCTACGAGCGCTTGAGCGCGCCTTCGCTGGAAAATGAAACACGCGCCGAAGCGAAGCGCCTCGCCGACGATGAGGCCATCCGTGTCTTTGCCCAGAACCTTGGCGAACTGCTTATGGCGTCGCCGCTCGGCGGCAAAATCGTGTTGGGACTTGATCCCGGCTACCGCACCGGCGCAAAAACCGTTGTCCTGGACCGCCAGGGCAAGCTGCTTTTCGATACAGTCATCTACCCGGCCACCTCAAAGGGACAGGCGGAGGAAGCGGGCAAAACCATTAGGGCGCTCTGCGAAAAATACGGGGTGGAGGCTGTCGCCATCGGCAACGGCACCGCTTCGCGGGAGACGGAGAGCCTGGTGCGCAGCCTCGGCCTCCCGTCCGCAATTGCCATAGTGGTAGTCAATGAATCCGGTGCGTCCGTGTATTCCGCATCGGAGATAGCCAGGGAGGAATTCCCCGACAAGGATGTGACCGTGCGCGGTGCGGTGTCCATTGCCCGGCGGCTGATGGACCCGCTGGCGGAACTGGTGAAGATCGATCCCAAGGCAATCGGCGTCGGCCAATACCAGCATGATGTCGACCAGAAAAATCTGAAACAGGCGCTGGACGATATGGTGGAGCACTGCGTCAATGCGGTCGGGGTGGAAGTAAACACTGCCTCCGCCCCTCTCCTCGCCTATGTATCCGGGCTCAATCAGTCGCTCGCGAAGAATATTGTCAAATACCGTGACGAAAACGGGCCTTTTGCACGCCGGAGCGACCTGCGCAAGGTGCCGAGGCTGGGACCGAAGGCTTTCGAACAGGCCGCCGGGTTTCTGCGCATCCGTGACGGCGTCGACCCACTGGATGCCAGCGCGGTGCACCCGGAGCGCTATGGTCTGGTCAAGAAAATGGCGGCCGATATCGGACTCGGGATTGCGGAGCTGCTTGTCGATTCCGGCGCCCGTTCGAAGATCGAACCGGCCCGCTATATCGGTGGCGACGTCGGCCTTCCAACCATCACGGACATCCTCGTTGAACTTGCCAAACCGGGCCGCGATCCCCGCGACAAGTTCGAAGTCTTCTCCTTTTCGGAAGACATAAAAGAAATAGCGGACGTCAGCCCCGGCATGAAAGTGCCCGGCATCGTCACCAACGTCACCAACTTCGGAGCCTTTATCGACATCGGTGTGCACCAGGACGGGTTGGCCCATATCAGCGAGCTTGCCGACGTCTTTGTCCGCAACCCTTCCGACGTGGTGAAAGTGGGGCAAAAAGTCATGGCTACCGTCATGGAAGTGGATCTGGAACGCAGGCGAATTTCCCTGTCGCTGCGTTCGCAGCCTGGTTCCAGACGGCGCTGATCCGCCTGTTGTCGTCATCTTAAAATCATGCATAACTCCTGGTTCAGCCGATGGGAATTTTACCGAATTCAGTTGAATGCATTCTCCAGGCAACGAAAATTGGGTATACTCTTTGAATACGCTTATTGACTCGAAAGGATTCTAATGCCCTGCAACAAAAAATCGCTTTTCGCATCACTCGTTCTCTTCCTCTCGTTCTTTGCCCTCGCCTGCGTCGCCGCCGAGAACACCGAAAACGCCAAAGACGATTCCCCCGAAAAGAAGGAAGAAAAGAAGGCTCCGGAAAAAACGGAAAACACCCTGACCAGCCTTATCAATGGCAAATCAATGGAATATGTGGTCAAGACAGACCTCATTTCCCTGCAAAGCGACGATGATGAGGAAAACGCGCTTGTTTTTTCCACATCCTACCAGGTCAAAGACGGGAGCCCGGGCCGCCCCGTCCTTTTTCTTTACAACGGCGGTCCCGGCGCTTCGTCAATTTACCTCCACATTGGCGCGTTCGGACCCAAGGGTTTCCTGACCCGAGACTCCGGCACAACTCCACCAAAACCGCCCTATGCGGTCGAGGACAACCAGGACAGCCTGCTGGATGTCACCGACCTTGTTTTCATCGATCCGGTCGGCACCGGGTACAGCCGTGCGGCGGATGGCAAGAAAGAGTCCGGGGACGGCAAGGAGAAAGACAAGGGGGCGGCCAAAGAATCCAACAAGGATTTCTGGGATGTGGACAAGGACATAGACTCCATCGCCGAGTTTATCCGCGTCTGGCTTACTGAAAACAACCGCTGGGGCTCGCCGGTATTTCTAGGTGGCGAAAGTTATGGCGGGCTGAGGACGGCAGGTCTGGCCGGAGAGCTGGAGGACGCGGGAGTCGCCCCGTCCGGGGTGATCCTCATTTCTCCCGTCATTTCGTATATGGATGTATGGGAACTGAACACGCGGGAAAATCGCAACGCCCCGATATTGCTGTTCCCCTCCCTTGCCATGACCGCCCATTATCACGGACGGCTCGACGCCGGATTGCAGGCAATGGATCGGGAGGCTTTCGGTGAAATGGTGAAAGAATGGTGTGAAAGCGACTACCTTCCTGCGCTGCGCAGGGGCAACCGGCTCGGCGCTGTGGAAAGAAAACAACTGGCCGAAAAAATCAGTGAATTCTGCGGCCTTCCCACCGCTGTGATTCTGGCGGAAAACCTGATCGTCAGCCAGAGCGTTTTTTGCTCCTACCTTCTCAGGGACCAACATCGTTTCCTGAGCGGATATGATGGGCGCGCTACCGCCTATGGCAGTAAGTACGACTATGGAGAAGACCCCACCAATTCCGTAGCCGGCGAATCATACCGGACCACCTTTATGCGGCTCCTCACCGAAACGCTCGGACTCAAGGCAAGCCGCCGCTACCGCTTCATGTCGCCGGACGCGTTTATTGCCTGGGACTTCACCCAAGGCGGGCGCGGGCTCGGTGGGTTTCCCAGTACCGTGCGCCATTTAGGCACTGCAATGCGGCGCTTTCCGAACCTGAAGGTCTTTGCCGCACTTGGGCGCTATGATTTGGTCACTCCCCCGTACAGCGTGCTTCACAGCCTTGCCAGACTGGATATCCCTTCCGAAAGGGTTGGCGACATCGTTCACCGGATGTATGAAGGCGGCCATATGATGTACACCAATGTCGAAGCCAAGAAACAGCTTGCCGACGACCTGAGACGCTGGATTAAGGAAACAATCACAAAACGCGATTAGGGTAAAAAATGGAATATGCTTTTTTCGTGGCGGAGGCAAAGCGACTTAGATCCGTCATGGGAAAAACCACGAAATCTCTATTCACCGCGTCTTGGGTTTTTCGGGTTCGCCTACGCGGCGGCGCTTGCCGCCAGTGCGGGGGGAATGGTCGGATACCTGAACAGTGTCGTAGGGGATTATTCCTGGAGCTATGGGCTGCTTGACCTTTGGTATTATCTTGTTTGATAAAGGCTATTTCAACCATGAAGAAAGAAAACAGGATCTATACCCGCAGGGTGATGCTGTTGTACGGAATACTCTTTTTTCTCATTGGCGCTGGCTTGGGCGGCGTGGTGGGAATATATAGTCTGCGCTACATGCTGTTTCACCGCCCGCCGCCGACACCCGAACAGATGACCACAATTGTACTGGATAGGATCGGCGCCGATTTCACCCTCTCAGCCGCGCAGCGGGAGGGAATCGGAAAAGAACTCCTCGACCTGCATTACAATATCATTGGGGTTATCGATGGCGGCAGGAAAGAGATTGACGGCCTTATCGAAGCAAGGGCGCAGGTAATTGCCGGACAATTTCCCAATGGCGCGGCGCAAGGCAAATGGCTGAAACAATATCGGGAATACTTCCCCCGCCCTCCCAACCCCCCGGGAAAGTGATGTTTGAGGCTCAGTGGCAACGGCGAACAGGCGCGGCGTTCAGGTATTGGAGCCGGCACAGTTCTGTGATATAACGCCGGTAGTCCATGCTCACCGCATGGGCTTCTTTTTCAAAGCCGATTCGGGAGTATCCCCTTGTAAGGAACTGCAGCGAATAAGAGGTCCAATAGCAGAGATTGCCCATGGTGCCTATCTGTTTGAACTGGTGGATAAACTCGTGCAAAGTCCGTTCGGCCCTCTCGAAAACGGACTTTCTGCTGAAGCGCCTGAAGGTGGTCACAAAGCCCCAGTCGCGCTCCTGGGCATTGATCAAGACACCATTGACGCTGACCACCGTGAACCACACGGAAGGACGAGCCGTCTGTTGAACCGCCATTTTCGTCCCGTCGGCGCTGTCCCACTCATAAATCAGCGAATGACCGTTGGGATGATTTCTCACCGTCAGATCCGGAGGAAGGCCGAAGTGCTGGCCCCTTTCACGGAAGAAGCCGTTCAAGGTCATTGTGACGAACGGATCCTGGAGCGAGACCATGGTTCCCCAATTGGCGTGCGGGTCGCACGGTCGCACCTTCCGCGATCCGCAACCGCGGTCGCCTGCACTTCCCGTTGCAGCTGCCGCGGTGATGATGGCGATAGACAAGATGTACTTTTTCATATCGTCCCTTCCGGATTTCGTGTCCTGCATATGCAATTCAAGCATTCAGTAGACCAAGTCGGACGCACCGTGTCAACTCCCGGCGAGGGCATTTTGTCAATTGCCCATTACAGCATTTCCAGATTTCTGGTCATTTTGTTAATGGCATTGCGCCGCCCGGCAATCGCGAAGCCGGTATGACAACGGCAATTCGCGGCGATTCTATCGACATCCCTCCGAAAAGAGGTTCTTCTGAAGAATTTGTGGGTGAAACGGAGTGTTTTTTGGTCCTTGCGGCGT
>DAIOFH010000082.1:0-17811 GCA_036745875.1 Planctomycetota bacterium
CCCGGGGGAGCGCCTTTTTTGTGCCGCGACCGCCTGTAACTCTTCGTCTTACCTTCCGAGGAGGGAGAGGACGTTTTGCGTGACCTGATTGGCCTGGGACAGCATGGAAGTGCCTGCCTGGACCATGATCTGGTTCTTGGTGAACTCGGTGGATTCCGTCGCCATATCGGTATCACGGATCGCCGATTCGGTCTTGGTGATGTTCTCCACCGCGATGTTCAGCGCGTTTATGTTCGTTTCCAGCATGTTCTTCTGGAACGCGCCGAGGCGGGCTCGGAGTCCCGTGACGTCGTCGATGGCCTGCGCGATAATGCGCATGGACATGATCGCATCGCGGGAAAGGTCGGCGACTCCGCCGGAAAGCACGTCCTGCAAACAGTACCTGACGCCGTCCCATTCGATCTGTCCCATGTTGGCCATGACCATGGACGGAACGGAATACACTGTTCTGTCCTGGTCGCCCTCGGTGTTGCCGAGCTGGAACTGCATGCCGCCGAGGAAGTCGGTCAGGTCTTCCGAAGTGCTGCCGCGCGGGTTGGTGGCATAGGTATGCACTTCGACCAATTCGCTGCCGGTGAAGGCTTCGGTTTCCTGAGCGGCAAAATTCCTGAAAGCGCCGGTGGCCCCCGCGTAATCAGGATTTATAACGCCGGCGGGAGAGACAATGACTTCATACTGCAGGAACATGGTATTTATAGTTCCGTCGGGCAATGTGTCACCGGGATTGACGCCGGGTGTTGTAACAAAATCGGGATTCAGATAATAGCCCCAGGGAGCCGACTCTTCCAGTTGCGACCATGTGTTAGTAGGAGGGTTAAGACGAATTCCATTATAAATATCACTTGGAGATGCCGGTGCATATTGTAAACCGTAATCCACCGCCGGATTGGCGCCATCAACGCCGTTAGTCAGCGGGGTTGTAAGGGCCGGAGTATGTACGCCTGTGACCGGATTGAATACAGAGCCATTATCAAGGGGATTGTATCCGGCCGGCATCTGACGCGGGTCAGTCGTCAAAGGAGTCACACCGCCATATTTGCTGACAAAATCGCTGCCGGGTGTGCCGTCGCCATGGATCATTTCATAAGTCGCCGTAGTTGCGGCACGGGTTTGGTCCTGGTCGATGACAGCGGATGTTTTGATGAACAATCCCTTGAGGTTCGGGTCGGTAAGAGTAATGCCTTTTGTCAAATCGGCATTGTCCAGTCGCACGCGCACCAGGGGTTCAAAAGGATTTTCGGATGGCGTTTGGCCTGTAGCCTCGATGTTCAACCCGGTGGCGTCAATAACCAGGTAAAGATTATCAGGATCGGAACTGTCCAAGGTAAGGGTAACCTGGGATAAGTTGGCCGGCGGCTGGAGAGTGCTAAAGTTGTTGATCTTCGCTTCGACCGTGGGGTCGATCTGGCTCCAGTCCATATAAATACTTACTTCTTTGCCCTTGTTGTCGACAACCAGCGGAGACAGGGCGCCGGCGGTTTGTGTAAACAACAACGACTGCGGTTCGAGGTAACGTCTATCTTTGTCAATCCTGATTTCATTTTCCTCGATGCCTTGGATATAGGTCGCCTTCGAGTAGAGGGCCCCGTATTCATGGCCCACCTGCGCTATCGTCGCAAGGCCCAGTTTGCCGGCGTTGAACGCCAATGACCCGCCAAAGTCGGCGGTCGTCACATTCGCCACGAGGCCTGTGGTCAGGATCGGCGCCCCGTTCATGCCGATAAGCGCATCCTGCCCCGCCCTCTGGACGGTCGTCTCCGGCTTCACCATGACCTTTTCAAGGGAATCGGCGCTACGATAGTAGTACAGCAGGTTGCCGGCCTTGTTCTGGACGCGCACAGTTTCCTGTGAACCGTAATCGGTCGCGTAAATGCGCATGCCGACATTGGTAAAGGTGATGCTCGCCACCTGGTCGCCGTCGGGCAGATGACTGTTGAGAAGCGGATTCGCGGTTGTCGCGGGGTCGGTCGTCACCGGGAAGTCATAGGGGGCCATGGGCATATTGAGGGTCAGGTTCAAGCCGGATTCGAGGCCGTTGGCCATTGTGACCGATTCGACGCGGACGGTCTGGCCGCCGCGGCCGCCGTAGCCGATATCGTCGGGGTCGGCATTGGGGTTTGAAGACTTTACATTGGCGTTGACTTCGCCGGACGAAGCCACCAGGTACTTTGGTTCCATGCTGGTATGGCTGAACACTTCAACCTTGAAGGTCTCGACAATCTGCCCCGTCGAGTCCATCGTCACCGGAGTATACTTGAAGAACAACTGCCCGTCGGGCGAAGTGTTGTACCCGAGGTTGACGCCGGACATGACCGAGTTGTCCAGGTCGCACCACGCGGACATGCCTGTTACCTGCATATCCTTCTGGTTGTTCAGGTTTTGGCCGATGACCGCGATTTCATAGACATCGAGATCCTGCGCGTTGTCACGGTCGAGTTCGAGGAAGATGCCGTCGAGATTATCGGTCGGCGAGCCGGGAATGCCGGAGTTGTTGGTCGCGGCAAAGAAATTCTCCGTGCCCTTGCCGATAAGCATGGTGCAGTCTTTGTCTTTGTAGTATTCGATCGTATTGGTCGACTTGTCGACTACCTTGGCGTAAATTTTGCCGTCGCCGTCGCAGTTATAACCGACACGGAACGATTCCGCGGCATCGGGGGTGATCGAAAATTTTTCGATAGCCGACTTGCCGGGATTATTCAGGTTCGCGCCGTAAATCTGCACTTCGCCGCTCTGGTAGACATAAGTGTTGTCCGTATCGTTGTACCCGGGAACGCTCAAATCGCCGCCGCGCTGTGCGGGGACCTGATTATAGTCTGGCATTGCCCTGTCAACGGTGCCGAATATCGTCTGATCGATACGCACGTCGGAGGCGAAAATCATGGCCGCGCCCACGCCAGTCGAATCGCGGCTGTTATTGATATCCGCGACGATCTTGCCGATTTCCGTTCCCTGGTCGTAGGAGAACAGGCGCGAGCCCTTGGTGCCGGTCAGGATGAATTCCTGCTTGGCGGTGATGGTGTTGCCGGAAATTTCGCACAAGCTGTTCGCGGGATCGGTCTCGTAATATGCGCGCTGCGCGGACGAATTGGTATTCGCCTGCCAGTCGGACCTGACGCCGTTGAAGGAGACGGACATCCTGACGCCGTCGCGCTTGAAGATCTGGTCGACGCGGGTCATTTCCGTATTTAAAAGCTGGTGGTCCGTCGGGTCGTCGACGACGGTGGTGAGGTCGTACACGAGTTCCTTCTGGCCGTTGAGCAGGTATTGGTCGGAGTAGCGGGTAGTGTTCGCGATGCGCTCGAGGGTTTGGATGCCGGAATCCATTTCCGCCTGGTCGGCGGCAATCTGTTCCGGGCTCGTGACGCCGTCGTTGCAGGCGTGGATGGCGAGCTGGCGCATCTTCTTGAGGATGTTGTTCATCTCGTTGAGCGCGCCTTCGGCGATGCCGATGAGGTTTGACGCTTCCGACGAATTCTGGATGGCGCGCTCGAGGCCGGAGATCTGCGAACGCAATTGTTCACTGATGATGAGGCCGGAAGGGTCGTCGGCGCCGACGTTGATTTTGTAGCCGGACGACAGTTTTTCGATGGACTTGGTCATGCCGGAGTTCGATATGCCGAGACTGCGATGAGACTGCATGGCGGCCAAGTTGTTATTAATGACCATACTCATTTTGGTAGTCCTCCCTAACTGAATACGAGTCCGCACGCAGCGTAAAACCACCGCCGCCTTGCGTCTTAAAGCTCAATCCTCCGTGAGCGCCCGTTTTTCCCTCCCGCGGGCTTAAGACGTTTTTTAAAATGTTCGGACTTACAGACCCCCATAATGGGGAAAAAGATTTTCAACAGTGCTTTCATTACACATTGACAACAAAAACTTCCGCGCGGATATCAAGATCATTTACAATATTAGTGCCAAAATCAAAAAATATTCCCAAAACATCGACTCGCATTATATATTGTTATTTAACAACATGTTAAAAATTTAGTTAATAATTAAAAAGCAGAGCGGCTTTTGTGTCGTATAATTTGAACGGCATATTATTCCGCTGTCTGGCAAAAACCTTTGTTAGTTTTATCGGCAAGAATTCATGAATCGCTTCAACTAAAATGGGAAACATTTGATTTTTTCAATTAAGTTTTTATTTCCACAGCCGAAAATGGCGAGCGACCTGATGAAACCAGTGGACGGATGCCCAAATGGGAGTGAACCCCTTCTTTGGGTTTTCATATAATTTGCTATGGCAATTACACGGATTTGCTGTAATATGGTAACGGTTTTGTGGTAATCCGGTTTGTATATCCCATACAGCGTTTCCTGAAAATATGGAATCTCGACATTTTGGTATGGCGCTTATAAGCCGAAAGCATTGATGCCAAGGTGGAGGATGCGGGGAACTGGTTATTTGGGGTATTCCTGAAGGTGCATTGTTCACAATAGAAGCAGGCGCAACTTTCTATGGATGCATTATCCGCCGCCGACGGCAAGGCAAAAGGCGAAAAAACGGAAATCAATCGCCGACGCTCTTATCTTGTATGGATAGGGGCGGTGTCGCTCGCCGTCATAGCCGCCACATGGTTTTTCCTCTACAGAAGCCACCGCGAAGACCTGGTCGCGTCCTCAAACCTCGAGGCCTCCCAATACGCCGACCGTCTCGAGTTCAGCTTGCGCTGGATCGAGGCCGCCGGGCTTGCTTTGCCGACGCTGCCCGAATCGCGCATGGTCGCCATGGCCCGGGGCCGTGGGACAATGAACTCCTTCCTCGCCGACAGCCTTGAAGCGCTCTACGGCACAGTCGGCAAAATCATCGCCGTGGACAATATTTTCCTGCTGGATTTCAGCGGCAATATCATCGCCCAGTCCGGCGACGCGGATTTTCGGTCCACCCTCGACTTCGTCCGGATCCTGCGCCTCCGGTCGCCGAACCATAACCGCGCGCCCAATGTCATTGCCCTGAAAGCGACGAACGACGAACCCCCGGAAATCATAATCATCATGACCTTCCCCGTCCGTTATGACGAGGACTCGCCGCCGGTCGCGATAATGGCCATGGCTTTTTCGGTGGATCGCCTCATTTCGGAGCAGCGCACCCCCGACGACATCCTCGTCGTCGATGTGGACGGCCTGGTTGTTTATTCCAATATCCACGACTGGCTTGGGCGGTATGTGCCTGTCACGCTCTCCGCCTCGCCCACCAGGACCGAGGACAATTGGCGCATGCAGGAAGGCCAAAAAGCTTCCATCCTGACCTTCCAGATTTCCGACAACGACAGCACGCTGAAATATGGAGGCAAAAACTACGCCGTCGGCGGCGCCGAGTTCGCGAACGGCAAATTCAGGGTTATTTCCCTTCGGGATCTCTCCCACGGTTCCCCCCTGTTCAACGGTATTGTGCTCACGCTCCTCGTGATCGCCCTTGCCGCAAGCCTGACCTGGGTTCTTATCCTGCGCGACCGCCGCCACAACATGAACATCCAGATCAAGAAACATATTATCGAAATCGAACGCGCCAAAAACAACGCCGAGCACGCCAATACGGTCAAAAGCGAATTCCTCGCCAACATGTCCCACGAAATCCGCACGCCCATGAACGGCATCATCGGCATGGCGGACATCCTGGCGCGAACCGACCTGACGGACGAACAGCGGGAGTATTCCGACATCATCAAGAATTCCGCCTCGTCCCTGTTGACCATCATCAACGATATTCTCGATTTCTCGAAAATCGAAGCAGGCAAGATGATGCTGGAACGCCAGCCCTTCGACCTGGAAATCACCATCGCCGAATGCCTGCGCCTGTTGTCGGCAAGAGCCGAAGAGCGCGGAAACGAGTTAATCCTGAATTTCGCCGACGACATAGAGACAAGCCTCATGGGCGACATGATCCGTCTCCAGCAGATCATCATCAACCTTGTCTCGAATGCGGTTAAATTCACCATGAACGGAAATATTTGGGTCAATGTCCAAGGCATACCCGTCTCCGAATGCGAAACGGAATGCACCATCACCGTCGTCGACACCGGCATCGGCATCGCGCCGGAAAAAAGGCGGCATATTTTTGATAAATTCGAGCAGGCCGATTCCAGCACCACGCGAAAATTCGGCGGCACCGGCCTCGGCCTCGCAATTTCCAAGCGCCTCACCGAACTGATGGGCGGCATAATGTCATTTGAAAGCGAAGTGGGCAAGGGCTCGTCTTTCAAGATCCAGGTCGTCCTGCCCCACAACAGGACAAAATCCGAATTGCCCGGTGTCGACCGCCTTAACACCAAGGAATGGCAGGGGCAAACAGCCGTCGTCGTCGAGACGAACCGCCCGGCGTGCGAAAACATCGTCCGTATTTTGAACAACCTCGGTATGGCGGCGGTCGGCGTTCCAAGCCAGGAAGACGCACTTACCGCCCTGAAACGCCTGAGCCAGATTGCATCTGACGAAGAACGCCACTCCCTGGTCATAATCGACAACTACGGCTGGGACGAGTTGCACAAGTTTTTCCAAAAAAAACAGTCCTTGCCCGGTTTGGGAAAAACTTCCTGCATTGTTATGTCTTTTCCAGGCGAAGCCGAATCACTGCCGCCGACAGGCAGCGACACCTTTGATCTGCTGTTGATCAAACCCATTTGGAAGGTACAACTTTACCAGGCTCTCCGTCACCTGTACAAGCGCGGCAGCAAATCCTCGCTGAACGACACGACCGTTTTCCTGCGGCGCGACAACGATGGTTCAGACCGTAAGGAGTCGACAAACGGGTTCGTGCTCCTGGCGGAAGACAACATCGTGAACCAGAAGGTCGCCAAGGGCATGCTGACCAGAATGGGCTTTGACGTGGAGACGGTCCCGAACGGCGTCGAAGCGGTCAAATCCGCCATGTCCAAGCAGTTCGACCTCATACTCATGGACTGCCAGATGCCGGAAATGGACGGATTCGAGGCTACCCAGCGTATACGGCAAATGGAATCCCGCCTCAACAAAAACATGCGCCTCCCCATTATCGCGCTGACGGCGAACGCCATGATCGGCGACAGGGAACGCTGTCTCCAGGCAGGAATGGACGATTATGTTTCCAAGCCGATCAATCCACAGGAGTTGTTGAAAGTCCTCAAGGATTCGCTGCGCAAACGTTCAAAATCAATGAAGCAGCGGGCAAGCCAAAAAACCGAGCAGCCATAGATCGGTTTATTCAAGCCAAGGATGGAAACTGACGATAAATCCAGTAGGCTCTTGTCGAATTTTTCGACATGGCTACAATCGCTATGCACCGTCAATGCTGGAGAGAAGCATGAAAAGAATGAAAACCATCGCATTGTCCGCCACCGCGGCGGCGGCGCTTGCACTGGGATTTGGTTGCCAGCAGGTGACGACCGACAACAGCGTCCCGTTTTACCCCGGCGAACGCACCGGCGATGTAACCCTGTACCGCGACATGCAGTTTGAGGATATCCCCGTTCCCGCCGAATATATGCTGATACGGAACAAATCGCATTCATTCCAGGGGTCGCTGTTCCGTTCAGGCGTGTTCCACTACGAAGGGCCGCTCGACTGGAGCGATGCCATTGCCTTTTACCGTGAACAAATGCCATCGGGTGGTTGGTCGATCGATGCGTTCAACCGGAATTACGGTTTTGTGGAAATACGCTGCCGGAAAGGCCCGGAACAACTGATCGTCGTCATCCGTCAGGAGATGTGGGGATCGCGGACAGAAATTCAACTGGACAATATCGAAAAGAACGATCTCCTGCTCAAGGGTAGACTTTCCTCTGAAACAAACCCGTAAGCAACAAAATAGTGACACGATGTTCGAATTGGTTCCCCAACAACCCGCCGGCAAGACGACAAAACTCCTTGCCATGGCGGGTTTTTTCTCATCTAATGGTGTATATGTGAAGATATTGTTGTAAAATGTAATTATAACCATAAGGCGACACGAATGTTATCCTGGCTCAATAGATATGCGAACTCCCCCCTCGGGTTTGTTTCCCCCTTGGCTGAAATACTTATTATCAGCCTGTTTATCTATATTTTCATCAAGTTCCTCCACGGTACGCGCGGGGCCGGAGTGGCGCGGCTGCTGTCCCTGGTCGGCGGCGGCCTTCTTTTGGCGACTTTTGCCGCCGCGCAGGTGTTTCACCTGGAAAACGTATCGTGGATCATCGAATACCTCGCCTCCGTCATCATCATCGGCATGATCGTCGTCTTTCAGCCGGAAATCCGCCATAGCCTCGTCCGCCTTGGCGAAAGCGTCAAGATGTGGAACAACAAAGGGTCGTCCCTGGACAAGGAAATTGCCGACGCGGCAGTCTTGATCGCACGGAAAGGTGGAGTCGGAGGCCTGATCGCCATCGAACGCGACATCACCATAGATTCCTATATCGAAAGCGGGATTCAATTGGACGCCGTGTGCACAGCACCCCTGCTTCGCACCATCTTCACCAAGAATACCCCTCTGCACGACGGTGCGGTCATCATCCGTCAGGGTCGGATAATTGCCGCCAACTGTTTGCTGCCGCTTTCGGAAAATGTCGAAGTGACGCGCGGCATGGGCACCCGCCACCGTGCAGCCATCGGCCTTGCCGAGGAATCGGATGCCGTCACTGTGGTCATATCCGAGGAAACGGGACAAATATCCGTCACTATGCACGGCGAAATAATCCGCGACCTCGATTATGAAAGCCTGCGTTCGCTCCTGAGGAAAAATGTCTACAAATCCGCCGACTCCGAATCCGACGAACCACAACCAACCGCTGCCTGAACGGCAAGGAAACATACATGGAAGAGTCACCGTCAACCAAGGTTTTGAACCGTTCCAACACCATTGTCAGACGCCAGATACGACCCCTGTCAGGAAAAAAGGCGGCCCGCTGGCCGTCCATAGTCATATCCCTTGTCCTCGGCACCGTCCTGTGGTTCGGCATCGACACCAAACGCATGCAGGAAGCGCGACTCGAGGTTGATCTCGCGGTCGAACAGGTCATCCCCGCCGGTTGGCGCATCACCACCCTTTCCGCCAACAAAATCAACGTCAACATCAGGGGCGCGAGGCAGGCGAACGCCGCCATACTCCAGGATGCGATCATGGTCCAGCCGACGATTCCGCGGGAGGCCTTTGACGGCGACGTCTTTGAGGGAACACTCGGCCTGACCCCGTCCCAGGTTCGCGGCCTTCCTCCGGGGATTCAGGTACTGGACGTGAATCCAAGCACCATCACCGTCCGTTTCGACAAAGTGGTAACACGTTACCTGCCGGTCGAACCGGGGGATATAGTCGGTCAGCCGGCGGCGGGATTCGTCATCGGCAGGGTCGGCAAACCGGAGCCGCAGGACATGCCGATCACCGGCCCCAAAACATTGCTTGACAATATATCCCATGGCGATGTAATTAAAACGACCAGTATTAATGTCGAAGGCCTGAAGGGTCCGGTGACGGATTGGGTAAAGCCGCTGCCGTTTGAGAAAAATGGCGTCACCATCCCGCTCGACGGCACCATCAGCGTCACGGTCGACCTGGTGGAAGCTCCGGTCGTAAAGACCCTGGAACAGCCGATCGACGTCAAGGCGCTTATCGATTCGCCATTTGACCGGTACAATAATCTTTCCCTGTCGCCTCCGGCAGTTAAGGTTACGATCTCAGGTTCGCAGAATATCGTGGATAACCTCAACCCCGGGGAAATTGTGGTGTACGCGGATATTCGTGATCGTTTGCCCGCAGCTCCCGGAGAATACACCATGCGCTGCCGTACCCTCGCACCGGATAAGATAAAGATCGTCAAGGTCGACCCGGACAGCGTCAAATGGGTTCTGCACGACAATGCGTCGACTTCGGAAAACACTCCGGGTGCGGCGACGGCAGAATAAGATTCCCCGGACAAATTCCGGCATTACTGTTTTGAAAGCGTTTTGGATGATGGACTGTTTGGCTTGCGAAAAAATAAAGGATGCCGGGGTTTTGAGCATTTTTGACTCAAAACCCGCGAGTAAACCCTATCCCGGCCTTTATGCCTGACAATCGGGCATAAACGAAATGACGCGCCGGGATTTAGGCAGGCTTGGATTTTACCGACTATTTTTATCATCAAAATGTTTTTATAGGAGATTTTATGCGTTTTTCAGGAAGCTATGTCGCGTTGGTCACCCCGTGGAACAAGGATCTTTCCGGTATCGATTTTAGCGTGTTGAAGGATCTTGTGGAATGGCATGTCGCCTCCGGCACCGACGGCATAGTGCCGGCCGGGACAACCGGCGAATCCGCCACCCTCACCCACACGGAACAGGCGGAACTTATCGCGCAAACGGTCAAGTTCGCAGCCGGCCGCTGCAAGGTTCTCGCGGGCGCCGGATCCAACAGTACGACGGAAGCGGCGTCGTTGGCGCAGGCAGCCAGGGACGCGGGCGCCGACGCCATATTGGTGATCACACCCTATTACAACCGTCCCACGCCGGAAGGATTGTATCGTCACTATGGATCGGTGGCGGAAAAGTGCGACCTTCCCCTCATGATTTACAACGTCCCAGCCCGCACCGGGACAAACATCATGCCGGAAACAGTGATCCGCATTGCCAAGGCGTACCCCAGCATCTCTGCCATAAAGGAAGCGTCGGGATCGATCTACCAGTCGGCAAAGATTGTCGAGGAACTGGGCGATTCGTTTGACATCATGTCCGGTGACGACGGATTGGCGGTTCCCATCATGTCTGTCGGCGGCAAGGGCGTGGTGAGCGTTATTGCCAACGTCGCGCCGGCGGAAACGAAGAAGATGATGGCTGCCGCACTCGAGGGGGATTTCAAGTCGGCGAGGGAATGGTATTACAAGCTTGCTCCTCTGATGGAAGCTTGTTTTATCGAGACCAATCCGGGCCCCGCAAAGGCCATGCTGCAACTTATGGGCAGAATCGACGGCAGGATGCGTCTGCCGATGGTCGAACCGAAGCCGGCGACGATGGAAACGATAAAGAACACGCTGAGAAAGGTCGGCATTGCCTTCTGACATTTTCGATATCGAATCATGCGTCAACAAATGTGTTGGCGAAAATGACAACGAACCATGCGCTGTCATCTCGGATATACATTCCAATCTGCTGGCGCTCGAGGCGGTTTTGGAGGATATTTTCAACCAGGGCATAGAGCGTATCTGTTGCCTCGGCGACGTCGTGGGTTATGGCCCGCAACCAATCGAGTGCTGGCGGCTTATCAAGAAATACTGTTCCGTCAGGATCAGGGGCAACCACGACCAGGCGCTTTCCCTGGAGGGGATAACGCGATTCCATCCCAGGGCAAGGACCGCCATCGAATGGGCGTTGTCAGTGATACGCCAGGAGGAAGACGGCGAGGAGATCATCAAAACGCTGTCAACGCTGCCTCTGAAGTTCAGCTGCCGAGGCAGGCTGCATGTCCATGCCTCACCCACCGGGCCGACGATGGATTATCTTCTGCCCAGGGACGCCTTCGACGAGGAACGGATGAAACGGGAGTTTGCATTGGTGGATGTCTGCGCCTTTAACGGACACACGCACATACCGGGCGTTATCGAAAAAGGCGGGGCATTTATCCTGCCGGAAGCTCTTGACGACTACACCTATGTAGTTGGCGACAAACCGGCGATCATCAACGTCGGCTCTGTCGGACAGCCCAGGGACGGCAACCCGAAGTCATGCTACGTTGTGATTACCGGAAGCTCCGTCCGCTATCGCCGGGTCGAATATGACGCGGCCAGCACATGCAGGCAGATTCTCTCCATTCCCGAGCTTGACCCGTTTCTCGGGTACAGGTTGCTTGAGGGAAGGTGAATAGTTAAAGAACAGCTTTGACCAGCCGAGCCGCTTCCTTCCCGGCTCGGCTTTGCATTTCGGACGTCAGGTCGAAATCAGCCTGTAGACCGCTCCAAAATTCCGGTGACATCCGGAATGCCTTGCCAAGGAGAATTGCCATTCGGGCGGAAACGGCTCGTCGCCTGTTGCATATCTCATTGATCACACCAGGCTTCACCATGATGCGCCGGGCAAGCTCGCTTTGCGAAATATTCAGGGGTTTCAGGAATTCTTCCAGTAATATTTCCCCTGGATGAGTAGATATTCTATTCTTGGGAAGCATAAAAAACCTCTTTCAGTGATAATCCATTACCTTAACTTCGCTAGCTCCGCCATTGCTCCAGCGAAATACTATTCGCCATTGATCATTGATGCGAATACTAAAAAGCCCTTCAAGATTCCCTCTCAATGCTTCCAGGCGATTGCCCGGAGGACTGCGGAGGTCTTGGACGTTTCTTGACTTATTGAGCATATCAAGCTTACGTCTTGTTACGGAAACAAGATCCGCCGGAAATCCCTTTGGGCTCTTTCCGTCAAAAACCGCCTCGGTCAGTGAATCGGCGAAGTTTTCAATCATATCGCGTTTATACCGCGTAACGGTATAATTGTCAATGTCCGAAATATATTCAAGACCCTTCCTTGAAAAAGGATGGTCGCAATTATTGATTCCGGGATTATCTATGGTAATGTAAGGTGGAACATGAGAATCCTGATCGCGGAATCATTAAAAAACCTCCGGAACAAGCCGGAGGTTTTTTCGCCTAGCTGTGTTGAAGGACTACCGTTTCAGGTTCAAAAGCTCCTGAAGCATTTCGTCGGCGGTGGTGATGGTGCGGGAGTTGGCCTGGAAGCCGCGTTCGACGGAGATAAGCTTTGTGAATTCCTCTGACAGATCGACGTTGGAGCTTTCGAGCTGGTTCTGGTGGATTTCACCTCTGCCGCCGAGGTTGGCATAGCCGATCTGCGCGTCGCCCGACGAAGGGCCGGTGTAGAAAAGGCTGCCGCCGGCGGCGACAAGGCCGTTCATATTCGGAATCATCGCCAGGACCAGGCGGGCGATCGGGGCGGTGACGCCGTTCGAGTACACGCCCTGGATGACGCCGTCCGCCGAGACCTGGAAGGAGTCAAGGGTTCCGGGGGGCCTGCCGTTCTGGTTCTTGAGGGCGAAATCGCTTTCCTTGGCCGACATCTTCATGGAACTGAAGTCCAGGTCCTGGGTGTCGCTGGAGGAAAGGCCGTTAAGCATTTGCACGACAATCGGCTCGTTGACGCCGCGGTTGGCCTGGTTGATCGTAATGCCGCCGGATTCGGTGTATTCCGCGCCCTTGACGTAGTTGCCGTTCTTGTCGAAGCGGATAAGGCCGGTGCCGATGTTGAGGTTGGATATGATCTCGCCGTTTTCGTCCACCTGCCAGGGGAAGTCGGTGTCGTCGATACAGTCGGCGTACCAGCGCCAGGTGGTGAAATCGTTGTCCTGGCTCACCAGCGCCATGCGGACCGTCGCTTCCTTCGGGTTGCCCAGTGAATCATAGAAGGTCATGGTGGCCGAGGTGTAGCCGCCTTCCGGAGCCGCATATTCCTTTTCGCCGGAGAACATGGCTTCGTGGGTTACGTTGTTGTAGCTGATCCTGATGTCCGACAGAGCGTTCGCCTGTCCAAGGTTGGAGACGAGGGAGACGCGGAAGCTGTCGCCGGCGACGTTGGTATCGAGCTTGCCCGTTTCATCATAACGGCTGTACTTGACGTCTTTGTCCATGACGCGGCTGTATGCGCCTCCCGATTCAACCGGCGCGTCGTACATGTCGTCGCCGTAGTTGGCGGCACTGATGCGGGGCGGAATCGAAAGCAGGCCCATCGCGCCGCCCGAGTCGTCGAGGTTCCTGCCGCTCTGGGCAAGTTTGACGTTCTCCATCGCCGCTTCGTAGCCGGCTCGGTCCCATTCGTTGGCGGGAGCGTTGGGATTGCCGTCCGGATACTCCGGATCGTTGGTGGGAGCGCCGAACATGGCGGGCGTGATCGCCATGCAGGCAACACTGGGTTCGTCCACGTCTCCGGCCAGGAACTTGAGGAAATGTTCCAGCGTGTAGGATTGCTCGATGTCCAGCGCCTGCTGCGGCGGAACAAGGGGTGTCGGGCCGGGACGGTTGTACTTGAACACCGCTTCGATCTGGCCTTCGCCCTTCTTGAAGTTGATGGTGATTTCATCACCGTCCTTGATGTTGGCGAACGGCTGGGTCCAGGCGTTGCCCTTCTGGTAGCGGAGCTGTTCCAGTGGGGTGTTCAAGGAAGCCGGGTAAATTTCGCCCTGGCGCGGCAGGGTGAACAGGAGCGAAGACTGGGTGATTTGCGTATTGCTCCAGCCGGGGTTGGTGGTGCCGTTGCCGACTTCGCCGTTGATGCCGTCTGGCCAAATTTTCCTCATCGTGCTGTCTATGGAAGAGTCGATGGGACCCTGGAGCGTGATCCCGTTTATGAAGGCGGTAAGCGCCGCTTCGTCCGCAAAGGTCAACCCTCTGCCCAACGGGTCATTCGCCCCATAAGTGTATGGATAGATGGTGGCTGGGTCATTTTTTACCGACAACAGGGTGTTCTTTTCGTTGAGGAAAGCGTCCACCTCAGCTGTAGTGGTGAAAGTAACAGTCGTTCCTTGCCAAGTGAAGGACGGAACCGCCCCACCGCTGGTAATAGCGTCCTTGATGGTTTGAAGCTGATTTTTCGTCGTCTGTCCGGCATCGATGACGGACTGCATTCCATTAAGAGAGTCGACGATCTCCGCATAGGACATAGCGGGAATTGCGCCGGTGGATTCGTAAAACCATTCGGGATAGGTATATTCGTTATTCACAGAGACGGTGCGCAAGGGACACGGGGTACCGTCGGGATTGACGTCGACTGAACCCACCTGCCTGCCTTGGGCAACATACGTCGGTACGCTGATGGCATATGCGGCCGATGTCTGGACATTGCCGCCGTTGATGGTCTTGACTTCCTCAATGACCGGAATATAGATGCTGTCAAGTTCCGAAAGTGGATTGGTGGGATCCTTCAATCCCTTTCCGTACCTCAGGATATCGTCGACGGTAGGGTTCGTGATGGTGATGGTGGCGGTGGTCGGATTGGCAGGGTCGGGGATGGTGATGGGGTTCCAGTCCTTGATTGCCTCAACCTTGCCGGTGATAGTGTTAAGCGTATGGGTCGGATACATCCCGGAAAGCGTGCTTGGTGCCATATTCGAGGTGTATGTGCTGACATCTTTCCCCATTTGCATGGCATTCAGGTCATGCCCCGCCGCGCGGGCGAGTTCGAGGACTTCGGACGAGACGACATAGGTCGATTTTTCCAGAGACTGCCAGGAAGCGTCAACGGACTTGTCGCCGTACTCGGGGCCGCCGTTGAAATCGTCCTTCCACATCCATTGCTGGAGGTTATTGATCGTGGGATAGCTGGTGCCGCCGAAAAGCCTAAGCCCGTGCGAAACCTTCTGGTCCGAATTCACGTTGCCGCCGAACTCAACCTTCGAAGTCTGCACCATGCCGCCTGTTTCGCCAAGGGGGATTATGATGTTTTCCAGCTTGGCGTCGCTGGGGATGTAAATGCCGCCGGACGAATCCTTCACCGCCATCGTCCCCTGGACGTAAAGGCCGTTGCCGCCCATCAGGCTGCCGTCCGCGCCGACATAAAACGCGCCGTCGCGGGTATAGGCAAAACCGTTCCCCTGGCGCAGCACGAAAAAGCCATTGCCCTCGATCGCCAAATCGTTGGGGTTGGAGGTGTTTTCCAGCGGTCCCTGGGTAAAAACCTTGTTGATGGAGCCGGTTTGGGTGCCGAGGCCGAGCTGGATCGGGTTGATGGAGCCGCGGCCGGTCTGGGCGTCCGCGCCCATGCCGCCCCGGTATGATTGTTCAAGAAGGGTTCTGAACTGGAACACGCCTTTCTTGAAGCCGGTCGTGTTGACGTTGGCGAGGTTGTTACCCACGTTGTCCATCGCCTTCTGGTGGGTAACAAGACCGCTGATGCCGGTAGAGAGGGCTTGACTAAGGGCCATGACTTTCTCCTTTACTACATTGCGCTCGCGCGTATATGCAATCCGTCAAATTGCGATTCAAAATTCGATTCAAACCATTATTGCCCATTATCGTGGTTCGTCAGGGGGTGGTTTCTCCGCCCGACCCGCCGCCGGGCTCTTTGCCGGCGCCGCCTGTTTCGCCGGGATTGGCGCCCTGCAGGTTGTCCCATTCTTCCTTGGCCGCCTCCTTCTCGGAATTGGTGGCGTTCCTGATTTCCGTAAGGGCGTCCCAGTACAGCTCCTGGCCATTGGAAAGGACCACGACAAGGCCGTCTTCCCTTTGCTTCGCGCCGACGACCACGCCTTCGTGGCTGTCCGAACCGCCGTCCAGGCCCTTGACGTATTTGCCGGAGAACGCTTCGGCAAGCTCAGTCGCGGTTGGTTCGCGCGCCTCTTCCGTAACGGTGGACAATTTGACCTTCTCGCCGTTGTAGAGGGTAAGGTATACGTTCGTGCCGTCATGCCCGACATTACCGACCAGGCTGGTCACTTCCTTGCCGTCGTCGGTGGTGCCGGTGACTATCTTGTTGACCATGGTCAGTGCGGATTCGTACTGTTCGCGCACCGAGTCGGGAAGTGCGTAAAGCGCTTCCGCCTCGGTCGGGACGCGGATTTCCTTGACCTGGTTCCAGCCGACGGTCTTGCCGCCGTAGAGCTTGAGCTGCACCTCTCCATTGGAGACGATGACCTTTTCGACAATGCCCTGGATCGGCTGCGCCGCCGAGTCGTAACCGGCGTTGACCCACATGCCGATGATGTTGCCTGCGTTGGAAATATCCCCCGCCATGCTGGAAGAGTCGTTCCACAGGTCGCTGACGGAGTTGACCGCCACCTGCTGCTTGTTGGACAATTCGAGATAAACGTCGCCGTCCTTTTGCAGGACGCGGGTGACGAGGCCCGCCGCGGCGTCGCCGTTCTTGTCGATGCCGGAGACGTACTTGCCGATCATGTTGCTGCCGGCCTGGAGCTGGGTGTCGACGCGCATGGCGGTCATGGACTTGGTCATGGCCATCTGCTCTTCCAATGCCTGCAGCTGTGCAAGCTGGCCGGTGAAGTCGATGTCCTGCATCGGATTCAGAGGGTCCTGGGTGGTGAGCTGAGTGACAAGGAGCTTGAGAAAGTCGCTATTGCTGACTTTACCGGCCGCGGTGTCGGCCTTTTCCTTTTCAGTCTTCTTTTGGGTCGACGAAGTATAATAATCACCATATTTGCTGGTATCGACTGTCATGGCAAGTCTCCTCTTGTCATTCGCACTGCGGAATAATCTCAATCAAAGCCGCCAGGCAAAACAGGAACCGGAGAAAGAAAACGCGGGTATTTTACAAGGCGCTTTCCATCATTGCGGTTGCAACACCTTCGCCTCTTGTCCTATTCTTCACTGCCTGATTCATTTTCGCTTTGAGTTAATAACAATACTTTTTCCAGTTTGGAAATAATTGTGGAAATTTTCGCATTCACTTCGCTGGCGGGCTGCCGGAATTCCACTCCGGACAGACGCCGCGACTTTGGAAAACCTCTTCTGTCATTTTGATTGAAATAAAGCATAACGTCTTTATTCTTCCAAGGTTGCCAACGAAGAGAGACCGCTTTGGATACACTCGCCCGGACATCCGATAACATAAGGTTCATACTGTTTATCGGGCATTTTCCATCGATTGATCCAGTTTTTTTTTATAATGCTTTTCAACCGCGGATTTTGGTTCGTTAGCAGCCACGGCATTTTCTGCCGAAAAATATGCCCGCCAGGATTGGACGATAAACATCTCGAGATTTGCGAGAACTCCATTGAGCAAGGCTTCCGGATCTGTCTGTTGACACATTTTAAGAAACAGCGATGGAGGAAAAGACGAGTGGAAAATGAAAAACGCGTTGACGCCATAGTGTCTTTTTCGAGCAGTCGTTGCCTGCATAGATCAGGAAAAAGGCCTTTTCCTCAACTCTCC
>DAIOFH010000083.1:0-17740 GCA_036745875.1 Planctomycetota bacterium
CGCCGTCACAAACCACATCCCAGCCAGCAATTTATATCCAAGAAAACGTCGCACCAACCACTTTTCGTCACCCCGGCGGGGATGAACATACACATTTTTAAAAACAGCTATGCTCCAAAATCATTAATTTAGATGCGTCTTCCCTGAGGGAAAGCCCGCATCGTAATCTTTTGCCCTTGCGAAACACTGAAATCGAATAAAAAACAGCCGTATTTTTACGGCTGTTTTTATTATAAATTCAAGTCAAACTTGGGATTTTTACCGTAAATATCTGTAAATAAGAAGTTTATATTATTCGAAAAAAAAATAAAATAACACTTGAAAATACATCATACGTCTGATATAGTACGACATACGTAAGACAGATTATACATAACTCAACCTACAGCCTTTGCCGATCGTCTCCATTTATCCCGTTCACCTTGTCCTTTCCACTGTCTGTTCTCGCGTCCGATGTACCGCAGAATATGGCCTAGAGCATTTTAGGAATTTTCGTGATAACAAGGAGTTAGTCGCCGCCAATCGCGCTTTATCCAGCGCCCAACTCCAAATTATCAGAGAATTTCTTAAAATGCTTTACCGTGGCCACTCCATATAGTTCGGAAATTTTACAAAGGATGGTCTATGAAGATTACTCTGATCGGTGCGGCGGGGAATATCGGGTTCCGCATTGCCAAAAACCTGGCGAAACAAAAGCAGTACGAAGTGATGTATGTGGAAAATTCTCCCGCAGGAGTGGAAAAACTGAAAAGCGTCAACCTGTCGGTCACCCCTTTTGACAAGGCGGTCGGGGAGGCGGACATAATAGTCATGGCCGTGGCCGATCGCGCCATTCCCATTGTCGGGAAGGAAATGCTGCCGTTGGTCAAGAAGGGCGGCATGATCATGATGCTCGACCCAGCCGCCGCCTATGCCGGCCAGTTACCGATGCGCGACGATGTCTCGTATTTCGTCACCCACCCCTGCCACCAGCCGTTTATCAACGACGAGACGGACCTGGAAGCGAAGAAGGATTATTTCGGCGGCCATCTGGCCAAGCAGAATATCGTCTGCGCCATCCACCAGGGCGGCGATGCCGAATACCAGCGCGGCGAGGATGCGGCGAAGGTGGTGTTCGCCCCGGTCATCAACGCCTACCGCGTCACCCTCGAACAGATGGCCATCCTTGAGCCCGCCCTGGTCGAGACCGTCTGCGCGACGCTTCTCACCGGCCTGCGGGCGGCGATGGACCGGGCCGTTGAAATGGGCGTTCCCGCCGATGCCGCCAAGGCGTTCCTCGTGGGCCACCTTCTCGGCGAGGCTGTGGTCGTTTTCGATTATGTGGATTACAAGATGTCCGTGGCCTGCCAGAACGCAGTGAAATTGGCGACCCCCGAGATATTCCAGCCCGGTTGGCTTGACAAGGTTTTCGACCTGAAAGCGATCAAGAAGAGCACCGAGGATATTATCCAGTAATCTCCGCGGCCCGGGGATAGCCGCAATGCATTGCTATTATGAGGAACTCGTGGATAATGGCAAAAAATGCAATTGTTGTATTGCCTAGGCCATAATTTATTTCGCGGAGCAGCAGCATGAGCGTCGATCTGCCAAAATTCAATGACATTTCCGGTGACACCAGGAACGAGTCGACCAATATCTTTTCCAGCAACTTTTTCGCCCAGCAAAAACGGAAAAGCGCGGTGGAGATCGTCATCGACCGCTTCAAGGAGCTGTTTTTCCACCGGCTCCTCAAGCCGGGCGACAAGATCCCCTCGGAAAAGGAACTGGCGGAAAGCCTGAACCTTGGCAGGGGTTCGATACGCGAGGCGATCAAGGTGCTGGCGAGTTACAGCATACTTGAAATCAGGCGCGGCGACGGGACGTATGTGTCGAAGAACATGGGCAACTCGCTTTTCGACCACCTGCTGTTCCAGATCCTGGCGAGCGACTTCGACCACCGCAACCTGATTGAACTCCGCCAGCTGATGGAATACGGCGTTGTCGATTACGCCATCGCCAAGTACGAGCCGGAGGATTTGCCCAGGATCGAGGACGCGCACGCCATGCTTACGGAGCTGGTCCGGTCGGGCGACCACGATCCGGAGAAATTGAGCAACGGCGAGCGGGATTTCCACCTGGGCATCAGCCTGGCGACGCACAACGAACTGGTCCACAAGATATACAGTTTTACCCTGGAGCTTATTCTGCCCACCATCCAAAAGACTTTCATGTACCGTCCGAACCCGGGCGACTTCCAGGTCGTCATAGACACCCACGAAGACATCATGGAAAGCATCAGGAAACGCGACCAGGAGATGGGCCGAAAGGCTGTGGCGAAATCCATCGAAAGCTGGGTCATATCGATGGATTACTTCAAATAAACGATTGGTGCGCCAGACTCACGGGAAAAAACGGCCGCCAATGCACGGAAGGAATCAGGCGTGTACATAGCAGCCAACAGTTTTATCTTCGACCGGACCGGGCACGATCTCGTCGACACCGTCGGTATAATCGCCTCAAGGGGCATACGTTTTCTGGACATATCGTCGAATACATCCGCCGATCCGCAGGATTTGCCCGCCTCCGCCCGCCGGGATATCGTCAAGGCGATGGCCGACCATGGCGTGACCCCGTCGCAGTTCCTGATGATCAAAACGGGTAACATCGCCTCCGCCGACAAGAAGTTGCGCGACGGCGCCATGGACTACATGAAAAAATGCGCCGAATTCCAAAAGTCGGTTGGCGGGAGGCAGGTGATCGTCTGCGTCGCGGGCTTTCTCGAAACAGGCGTACCGCCGGAAGAAACATGGTGCCACATGCTCCAGGCGCTCGGGCACTATGCCGAATGGTGCGCGGCCATGGACATGCTGGTGGGTGTGGAAATGGAGCCGCACGTGTATTACCTCCTGAGCGATTCGTGGAAATTGCACCGCGCGCTGGATCAACTCGGGGCCCCGAACCTGTACCCCAACATCGACATCGGCCACCTTCTTATCACCCGCGAGGCGCCCAGCAGCATCGACAAGTTTGCCGGCCGCCTCTATCACGGGCATCTCAGCGACCATGACGGCATGGTCCATTCCAACTCCGTCATTGGCGAAGGAAAGGTGGATTTCTCTCCCTATCTGCAACGCTGCAAGGAACTCGGCATGGCCGAAGACTGCCGGCGCGCCGGAATCGAGCCTGTTTTCTGCCTCGAAATAGCCGAACCCGGCAGCGATCTCGACAGTGCGGAATCCTGGCTGGACCGAAGCCTCGCTTACCTGAAGGACAACGTGCCCGAAATTTCATTATGACCGTCTGATACCGTCCTGTGCCGTTCCCAGTTGAGACTCTCCATCCCTGCTTACCGATTTCGGTGTGATATCTTCATACTGTAACTAACGTTGAATAGGGAACCACAAAGGCGTTAAACAAAGATTCTCAACTGAAATCGGTATAACCCAACCTTGAAGTCCCGTGGCAGGAATGCAGATTCCTCCCGCCTAAAGCATTTTAATAAATTCTGTGATAATTGGAGTTAGGCGCTGGAAGGAGCGTTGTGATTTTTTGCCGGTAGTTTGGCAAAATATCACGCAAGCAACTGGAGGCGACTAACTCCTTATTATCACGAAAATTCTTAAAATGCTCTGTGCTTTGTCATTTCAAATCCGAGTAGGAATATGCTGCCGCGTGGGCAGAGCAGGTTTCAGTGCCAATACAAGGAGATTGCTATGAGATTTGTCGGAACGCTGGTGTTTGTATTTTGCCTTGCCTTGTCGGGCATGGGCATGTCCGGGGAAAGGAAACAGGGCGAATGGGTGATCGCGCTTTCCAACGCCTATTACGGCAATACCTGGCGCAAGCAGATGGTCGACGCCTTCACCGTAGCGGCGGAAAAAGCCAAGGCCGACGGCCTGATCAAGGATTACATCATCATGAACGGCGACGGCACCCAGAACCAGCAGATCGCCCAGATGAACAGCCTCATCCTGCAAGGCGTCGATTTCATCTGCATCAACGCAGCGTCGCCAACCTCCATCAACGGCGCCATCGAAAAGGCGCACAAGGCCGGGATCAAGACCATGGCCTTTGACTCCATCGCCACCAGCCCCTATTGCCGGGTCCTCGAGTACGACAATGTCTCCTACGGCGAGATGTCGGTGGAATACGTCGCCAAGCGCCTGAACGGCAAGGGCAACGTCATCCAGGTCAGGGGCGCTTCCGGTTCGGCCCCGGACCTCCAGATATCGGAAGGCCAGAACAACATACTGGCGAAATACCCCGACCTGAAGGTCGTCGCGACGGTGCTTGGCGAAGTGTCCACCGCCGTCACGCAAAAAGCCATTTCCAACATCCTCCCGAGCCTGCCCGAAGTGGATGCCGTCATCACCCAGGGCGGCGGCGACGCCTTCGGCGCGGCGCAGGCATTCGCCGCCAGCGGCCGCAAGCTGCCGATCATCATCGGCGACAACACGGCCGAGTTCATCAATTGGTGGCTGGAAGAAAAAGGCAAGGGCGGCTACGAGACGATGGGCGTCAGCAGCGCCCCGACCTGCGGCGCGGCTTCGTTCTGGTTGGCCGTCAATATCCTCCAGGGCGTGGAACTCCCGCGGCTGATGTCGCTGCCGCTGCTGGTTGTGGACCAGAGCAACGTCGACGATTTCAGGGGCCTCAAGCCCGGCACGGTCGCGAGCCCGGACTTCACCAACGAATTCGTCAAGGAAACGATCATCGATCCGCTCATGAAAAAATAACGCGGTGAGGGCGTGGCTTTGCCGCAACGGATTATGCGGCAAAGCCGCTGTTTTACATGTGCACTGTACCATTGCGTTTTCCTGAGGATGAATCATGGCTGACTCCACAAGCGTGTTGACCATAAACAATCTGGTCAAGACCTACGGCTTCACCAGGGCTGTCGCCGACATCGGCTTCAGCATAATGCCCGGCGAAGTCGTCGGCCTTGTCGGCGCAAACGGCGCGGGGAAAAGCACCCTGACCCGGCTGATTTCAGGCGTCCACCGCCCGGACTCCGGGGAGATACGCGTCAACGGCCGGAAAATGGGCGGCGGCTACGATGTCGTGCAGGCGGCCGGGGAAGGCATCAGGGTGGTCTACCAGGAATTGTCCCTGTGTTCGAACCTGAACGTATATGAAAATATTTTCGTCGAGCAGTCGCAGTTGTTCACCGGCCGCCATTGGCGCCGGCGAGCGCGGGAAAAAGCCGCCGCGGCATTGAACGCGGTATTTCCCGGCTGCAACATAAACCCCAACACGCCCACGGAAAACCTCAACATCGCCCAACAGCAGATGGTCGAAATCGCCAGGGCGAATTGCGATGAAAACCTCAGGCTGCTCATCCTGGACGAGCCGACCTCGTCCCTGGGCGTCCATGAGACGGAGCAGTTGATCAGCTACATCAAACAACTCTCGGGCACGCAAACAGCCGTTATCTATATATCCCACCGCCTTGGCGAAGTGATGGAACTGGCCGACCGGGTGGTCCTGCTGCAGAACGGGGCGCTCAAGTGGGAGGGGAGGGTGGAGGACACCGACCAGGAAGACCTGGTCAGGCGCATGAGCGATGTCGGCGACGGGACGACGCTGCCCGTCCTGCCGACGGGCAGGAAGACTTCCCGTCCCGCCAAGGAAGTCACGCGCTCCGGACGCATCTCCATGCGCAGGTTCAGCACCAAGGAATTGAATGAAATCGAGTACGACTTCGAGGGCGGCAAGGTGGTCGGCATCGCCGGCCTCGAGGGAGGCGGGCAGAAAGAGCTGCTGCGCGCCTTTTTTTCCGGCAAAAAGAGCCATAAAGGCGACATGCTTCGCGACGGCAAGATCGCCTATGTTTCCGGGGACCGCAAAAAGGAAGGCGTCTTTTCCTTGTGGAGCATTCTCGAAAACATGCAGCTTACCAAAATCGCCGCCGACTATTCGCTGGTTCCGATCAACAAAAAAGAGATCCGCTCCCTCGCCGACAAATGGTATGACCGCCTCAATGTCAAGGCCAACAACATCAACATGCCCATAACCAGCCTTTCGGGCGGCAACCAGCAGAAAATACTCATCGCCCGGGCCATGCTCGCGGAAGCCGACATCATTTTGCTGGACGACCCGACGCGCGGCGTGGATGTGGCCACCAAAAACCAGCTCTACGACCTGTTCCGCGAAGTTGCGGACGAAGGCAAGCTGGTGGTGTGGCGTTCCACCGAGGATGACGAGTTCGCCCGCTGCGACGAAGTGGTCGTCATGCGCTACGGCCGCATCCTCAAGGCGCTCAAGGGCGGGGAGATCACCAAGGATGCCATCATCCAGGCCTCTTTCACCGGCGAGAACTGGAAACCGGCCGGCACTGAGGAAAGGAAGGGCTTCCGGCTCAACCTGCACGGGCTTGGCGTCCCCTTGCTCGTCCTGGTGGCGGTGTATTTGATCAGCGGCTACATGACGCCGAGCGTGTTTTCCGTGTTTGGCCTGGAACTGCTGGTGGGCGGGGCGTTTCCACTGGTCCTCTGCGCCTTCAGCCAGATGTTCATCATCGGGCTCAGCCAGATCAACATGGGCGCGGGCGCGTATATGGGCCTGATCAATGTCCTGGTGGCGACGGCCATGGTGAACAATTTCTTTTACGGCTGGCTGGCGATCCTGCTGACCATGGTCGCTTTCGCCGCCATGGGGGTGCTGATTTATGTGCGCAACATCCCGGCGATAATCATAACGCTGGGCGGCTCGTTCGTCTGGACCGGCCTCGCCTACACGATCCAGCAGACGCCGGGCGGGTCCTGCCCGGCCTGGCTTTCCGCGATATTCAACGTCGAAACGCCGTTTCTGCCCGCCATAATATACTACACGCTGCTTGTCTCCATAGTGGCGATCCTCATCTACCGCTCCAAATACGGCACCATCCTCAAAGGCTTCGGCAACAACCCGGAGGCGATGAAGCGCTCGGGCTGGTCCTGCCTGAAAGGGTTCGTCATCGGCTACGCCATATCGGCCGGCTTCGCCGTCCTCGGCGGCCTTACGGTGACCGCCATGACCACGGCCTCCGACGCCAACGCCACTTCCACCTATACCATGTTGACCATCGCCAGCGTGGTGATGGGAGGGGGCGAACTGGGCGGCGGCAAGGTCAACCCCCTTGGCGTCCTCATCGGCGGCATCACCCTGTTCATGATCGGCTCGCTCCTCGGTTTTCTCAATGTAAGTTCGAATTATGTCGCCATGGTCCAGGGAATGCTCCTGGTGGTCATCCTGGCGGCGCGCCTGATGCAGAGAGGAAAACTCAATGAGTTGGTATAAACGCCTCCCCGGATGGTCCCTGGCGGCCCTCGGGTCCCTGCTGCTCTGGCTTGCGATAGGCATCCATACCGGCATACTCGGCATGGAAAGCCTGTACTCGAACGGCATCTCGGCCGCCCTCCTGGCGATACCGGCGATAGGGCAGATGATAGTCATCACGACGGGAAGGGGCGCCATCGACCTTTCCATCCCCAGCGTCATCACCTTGTCGGCCTTTTTCGCGACAGACCTCATCGACGGCCAGGACCGGAACATTCTCTACGCCTGCGCGGTGATTTGCGCCATCGCCGTCCTCATCGGCCTATGGAACAGCCTCCTGGTGCTTGTGGTCAGGATCCCCCCCATCATCGCCACCCTGGCGACCGGCTATATCCTCATCACCGGCACGCTCCTCTACAACCAGGGTTTCGCCGTCTTCGTCATCGCGCCGTCCATGCTTTCCGTTTTGCGCGACCGTTTCCTCGGCGTTCCCATTATCATTTTCGTGGTGGCCCTGCTTGCGCTCGCCGTCTTTTACATTCTGCGCCGCACACCGTGGGGCATGGCCCTCGCCGCCATCGGCCAAAACCTCGAAGCAGCCTACCTGGCGGGGGTCAAGATCCACCGCGTCCGCGTGGCGGCCTATATCGCCAGCGCCATCCTGGCGTCCCTGTGCGGCATTTTCATGTCCGCCCGCGTCGGCGGCGCTTTCCTCGGCATGGGCGAATCGTTCATGATGGAAACGGTGGGGGCGGTGGTGATCGGCGGGACCCTTATTTTCGGCGGGCGGGCATCGACCATCGGCACACTGATGGGGGCATTGTTTTTGGTGCTGGTGGTCACCGCCTTGCAGATAATGGGATTGACGATCGGCATGCAGAATATCGTCAAGGGGCTTCTTATCATCGCGGTGCTGGTTGCGGCAAGGAATGACGAAACTTATTGATGCATTACAATGTTGCCCGGAGAAAGACGATGAGCAAGGCGAACATCTTTGTTATCGGCGAAGAAAAAGCGCCGGAGACGCACAAGCTGAAGGCGGGAAAACTGGACCTGCTGTTTCAAAACGGCGACCTGCGCCATATCAAGAACGGAAAGCAGCAGCTTTTACTGAGGGTATACGCCGCCGTCCGCGACCGGAACTGGAACACCATCCACGGCGAAATGCACGACCTGGAAATCGACAAAAACGACGATTCGTTCGCCATCTCGTTCAGGATGCACCATAAGTTCCTGGATATAGAGTATTCCTGGCGGGCAAAGATAACGGGATCGGCTGATTCGCGCGTTTCCTATGCCTTTACCGGCGAGGCGCTTTCCTCGTTCCTCGCCTGCCGCATCGGCTTCTGCCTTTTGCATCCGATGCATTTCGCCGGGACGCCGTGCGCGCTCGAGAAGGCGGACGGCGCGTGGGAGGAAACCTCCTTTCCGAAAGAAATATCGCCAACTTCGCCGTTCCTGGACTTCCAGGCCATGCGCCAGCCGCTGGGGAAGGGGAGGGAGCTGCGCATCGCCATGAAGGGGGAGTTGTTTGAAACGGAGGACCAGCGCAACTGGACCGATGCTTCATACAAAACTTTCTGCACCCCGCTGTCCATTCCCTTCCCCTTCCGGGTCGCCAAGGGGGAAACAAAACAGCAGACGGTGGAGATCTCCTACCACGAAGACAGGCACGACCGCGTCTCTGTCGAATCTGCGGATGACGGGAAATCCGTGCTTTTCTTTGAAGACACGCAAACCGTCCCCATGCCCGAACTGGGCGTGAAGCTTGGCGCTGACGACGACGATGGTTCCCTTGCCCTGGTCAAGCCCCTCGGGGCGCGCTATATGCAGGTGAACCTGGATTATGGCCGGAAAAGCAGGGCGGAAATCGAAGCGCATTTCGCCCTCGCCTGCCGCTCCGCCCTGCCGCTCCTGCCGGTCGTGACGTTGCGCAATGATCTGGAGGCAGAAGCGGCCCACGCGGCAAAACTTATTGCCTCGAGCGGTGCGGAGGTAAAGGGAACGCTGGTTTTGAGCGGCGGGAAGATGGCGACGGACAGCGCCGCGATAAAGGCGATGGGGAGCCTCCCGGGGGGGACGGAAAAACTCGGCTACGGCACGGCGGGAAATTTTGCCGAAATCAACCGGCACCGGCCGCCGGAAGGCCTGGCAGGGTTTGTCGGCATGCCCATGACCCCGCAGTTCCACGCCACCGACACCATGTCGGTGATCGAGAACCTTGCCGGCATGGAAGTCGCCACCCAAAACGCGGTGCGCCTGGCGGGCCGGTCGCCGGTGCTGATACTGCCGCTTACCCTGAGGATGTGCGACAACCTTGTCGCCACCGACGGCGATTCCGACGCCAGCTGGGCAGGTTTGCCGCGGGCGGTCGACCAGCGGCAGCTGTCCTTGTTTGGGGCCGCCTGGCTGGTTGCGGCGGTGGAGCATGTTGCCAAGGGCGGGGCCGGGGCGATAACGGTTTTCAATGCCTTGACCGGATGGGAAGGGTTCAGGGAATCCGAAAGCGGTTCAAGGGACGAAAAATTATTCCCGTCCGTTCCGGGACAGTGTTTCCCCGCCATGGTAAGCATGGCCTGGCTTGCGGGCGTCCAGGGCGGGGTTATGCGGCCGTTCCTTTCCTCGGACCCGATGCGGGCAGGAGGTTTTGTAGTGGAGAACGGCAACAAGGAAACGCTCTTCTGCTACAATCTCTCGAACGAAACGCTGCAGGTCGAATGCGGCGGCTTTGCCGGTTCGTGGCAGGAGAGCGTTCTTTCCCCCGAAGCGTACAACGAGCAAAAACGCGATATCGCCTGGCTTGCCCGGCATCCCGGCGAGAAAAAGGTTTATGCCTCGGAGTTGGAAATTCCGGCCTGCTCGGTGATCCGGCTGCAATGGTAAGGGGGAGCAATCCGCCCTTGCATATACCCGGCCCAGGATGTAGTATCATTTCATTAATGATATGTCTCCCCAGACGCCATGAATGGGGATTATGGTACTGTATCCACTGGAGTCGGAATGAAAATCGAAGCGCTTTCGGAAAAAGCCGCCTTTCACGGCGGCGCGGAATATGTCGCGTCCCAGAACCTGATCAACTCCGTCAACATAGCCATGACCCTGCAGAAGCCGCTACTGGTCAAGGGCGAGCCGGGGACGGGGAAAACCGTCCTTGCCAAGTCGATCGCCGGGGCGCTGGACAAGGAACTGATCATCTGGAGCATAAAGTCCACGACAAAGGCGCAGGACGGGCTTTACGTCTATGACGTGGTGCAGCGCCTCTACGACAGCCAGTTCGGCGCGGAGGGCGTCGACGACATCGGCCGCTACATCAAGATGGGGAAGCTCGGCGAAGCCTTCGCCAGCCGGGAGCAGGTGGTGCTCCTCATCGACGAAATAGACAAGGCGGACATCGAGTTCCCCAACGACTTGCTATGGGAACTCGACCAAATGGAATTCTACATACCGGAAACAAAGGAAACGGTCAAGGCCGCCACCCGGCCGGTGGTGATCATCACCTCCAACGCCGAGAAAGAACTTCCCGACGCCTTCCTCAGGCGCTGCGTCTTCCACTATATTGATTTCCCCGACCGCGCGCTGATGGAAGAGATCGTGCGGGTGCATTACCCCGATGTCGAGGACCGGCTTCTCGCCCAGGTGCTTGACGCCTTCTACCGCCTGCGCGACATTTCCTCGATCCAGAAAAAACCCAGCACCTCCGAACTCCTCGATTGGGTGCAGGCCCTCGCATTGAGCGGGGTGTCGCTGGACAAGGTTTCGGAAGAGTTGCCGTTTATCGGCGTCCTGCTGAAAAAGAACGAAGACATAGGCGTCCTGAAACGCTTCTGGAAATCCAGGTAGCGGGGAGGGGCAGACATGTTTTCGCCGTTTTTCTACCTCCTGCGCCAGCGCGGGCTCAAAGTCTCCCTCACCGAATGGCTGACCTTCGTCGACGCCATGCGGCAGGGGCTGGCTTCGGAGAGTTTTTCCGGCCTCTACCACCTCGCCCGGTCGCTTCTCGTCAAGACCGAAGCGGATTTCGACAAGTTCGACAGCGTCTTTCTCGAATTCTTCAAGGATATGCCGCCCGAATCGGACGAACTCCCGCAGGAGCTTCTTGAATGGCTCGACAAACCGGACCTCGAACTGCCCGACCGGGGCAGGGGGCGGCTGTTCATGGACTTCAGCAACGAAGCCATAGAAAAAATGTTCCAGGAGCGCCTCAAGGAACAGAAAGAGGAGCATAACGGCGGCGCCTACTGGATCGGCACCGGCGGCGCTTCACCGTTCGGCAATTCCGGCGAAAGCCTGAAAGGCATCCGCGTGGGCGGGAAGTCCCAGCGCCGCCTGGCGATGGAGGTGGCCGGGGAAAGAAGGTACCGGGATTTCAGGGACGACGCGGGGGTGAATATCCGCAGCTTCCAGACCGCCTTCCGCAGGCTCAGGCAATTTTCCGCGCGGGTCGACGCGCCCCGCAACGAACTGAACATCGACGCCACGATACGCGCCACCTGCGACAACGCCGGCGGCCTCAAGCTGGTCTTCGACAAGCCGAGGAAAAACACGGTCAAGCTGATGCTCCTGATCGACTCCGGAGGCTCCATGGACCCGTACAGCAGCATGTGCACGGCGCTGTTCCAGGCGGTCAGCAAATCCAACCATTTCAAGGACCTCAAGGTCTATTATTTTCATAATTGCTTCAAGCGCCTCTTCTACCACAGCCCCATGCTGGACATGAGCGATTCCGTCCCGTCGCGCTGGATACTCGACAACATCGACTCCGACTACAAGGTCATCGTCATCGGCGACGCCCTCATGGACACCTACGAACTCCTCGGCACCTATCATTTCGGCACCGAGGAAGTGCCGCGCGGGCTGGGCTGGCTCAAGGCTTTCCAGGAGCGCTATCCCCGCATGATCTGGTTCCTCCCCATGGCCGCCGAACCCATGGTAAGCCGGCATTGGGGATACTCCTACGAGCTGATCAAGCGGGAGATCGACATCAGGCCGATGACCGTCGAAACGCTGACGGCGGGCATTAAAAAGCTTATGGTGGCGCGGTAAGGACAAGAGGGGCGAAAACAGCGGTTCCCTACTAATCCTTTTGGCGCCGTATTGCGTAAATAGACAATAATTTTTCGCAAATACGCAATTGCATGGCAGGTCAACGGAGTTTATAGTCTATACAGCGTTAATCGAAAGTCCCGTGCACTCTCACTTGAACCGCCGCCTTCGCATCCTTCGACACAGCCTGATTACGTAACCCCTTTCTACACCGGGGATTTTGCTCAGAATCCAACCATATGAGGAGACTTCGCTATGTTCGGCAAAAGAATGGTCCTGGCATTGGCTGCGTGTATGCTTCTGGCGGCTTCCGGCCTCAAGGCGGGCGAGAAAACCCTGAATATCGGGGCGATCCTGCTGGACGTCCGTCATGAATGGTTTGTCGAGGTCATTGAAGGCATGAAGGCGGCCGAAAAGGATCTCGGCGTCAAAGTGACCATCCTCAGTTCCGATTCGGACGTCGCCAAGGAATCGGACACCATTGACAACCTCATCGCCCAGGGCTACGACGCCATCACCATGTCGCCGCAAAACGACGAAGCGTCCATCCCCGCCTTTGAAAGGGCGCTGGCCGCCGGCATCCCGGTCGTCCCCTGGAACTCGAAAGTATCTTCCGAGGAATCCAAGTATTTCGTCGGCGTCGACAATTACAGCCTCGGCGCGGACACCGGTAAATACGCCGCCAAGTTCATCAATGAACGCATGGGCGGCAAGGCCAAGGTCGCCATCATCGGCAACACCCTCTATTCGGTCGGCCGCGACAGGGTCAAGGGCTTTGTGGACGAGATGGCCAAGCTGCCGGGCGTGGAGATAGTCGCCAACCAGGACGCCGAATTCAAGGAAACGGGGATGGCGGTCACCGAAAGCGTCCTCGAAGCCCACCCCGACACCCAGATCGTCTGGTGCTGGAACCAGGGCGCCCTCCTTGGCGCGCTGGCAGCCCTGAACGGCAAGGGCAACACCGAGATCATCCTCATGGGCACCGACATGTCCGTGGACCTCGCCCGCTCCATGCTTGAACCGGACGCCTTCCTCTACGCCGTCACCACGCAGCAGCCTTACGATCTCGGCATGCAGGCGGTCAAGGCGGCCGTCGACCTCGCCAACGGCAAGCAGATCCCCGGCGAGATCCTCGTCCCCCTCATGACCTACACCCTGGACAACAAGGCTGAAATCCAGAAATACCTGGACGACCGCAAATACCTGCAATAGTTCCCCCCAATCCCCCGGTCCCGCAGAACGGGACCGGGATGGTTTTCCCGCTCCGGCAGCAAAGGGCTGGCCAAACGGCCTGTCCCGGGAGGCATCGTCTTGGAAACGAAACCAATTCTTTCGTGCCGTCGCGTCTCGAAACGCTTTGGCGGCCTTCAGGCCCTTGACCAGGTGAAGTTGGACGTGCACGGCGGCGAAGTCCACGCCCTCGTCGGCGCGAACGGCGCGGGCAAGAGCACGCTGATCAAAATCATCACCGGCGCAGTCTCCATGGACCGCGACGGCGGACAGATCCAGATCGGCGACCAGCATGTCGAGATAAAGAACCCCAACCACGCGCGGCAACTCGGCATCAGCGCGGTCTACCAGGAATTCAGCCTCATCAATTCCCTCTCCGTCGCGGAAAACATCTTCCTCGGCAGCCCTCCCGCCAAGGCCAGGGGCGTCGCCCTGGACTGGAAGGAAATGGACCGCGCGGCAAAACAGGTGCTGTCGCAACTCGACACCCCCATCGACACCAAAGCGCTGGTGCGGGACCTTTCAGTGGCGCAACGCCAGGTGGTGGAGATCGCCAAGGCGCTCAAGAACGATTCCCGCGTGCTGATCATGGACGAGCCGACCGCCTCCCTCACGGACAACGACATCGAGCAGATGTTCAAGATCATCCGGACGCTCAAGGCCAGGGGGATCGGCATCGTCTATGTCTCGCACCGACTGGAGGAACTGCCGCAGATCGCGGACAAGGTCACTGTCTTCAGGGACGGCAAATACATCATCACCCTGCCGATAGAGGAGGCCCCGAAGTCCGTCATAATCGAACACATGGTCGGGCACTGCATCGAGGTGAAGGAGCGCCCGGTTCGCGGCCATGGCGAGGAAGTGCTGCGGCTGGAAAATTTCACCGGTAAATGCGGCTTCCGGGACGTCTCGTTTTCGCTGTATTCGGGGGAGATCCTTGGCCTGGCCGGATTGGCCGGGGCGGGGAGGACGGAGGTGGCCCGCGCCCTGTTCGGCGTCGACAGGCGGGAAACGGGAAAGGTGTTTATCCGGGGCGATGAAGTCAGGATCGCGTCGCCAAGGGATGCCAAGAACCGCGGCATGGGATTCATCACCGAAGACAGGAAAGAGGAAGGGTTGATCCTCGCCCATTCCATACAGTCCAACATCGCCATGAGCATTTTCCGCCGCATGGGAAGCATGTTTTACTACAGCCCCGCGACGGAGCGAAGCCTTGCCGACGACTTCGTCTCGCGCCTGTCGATAAAGACCGACAATGCCGCCAACCCGGCAAGCAGCCTTTCCGGCGGCAACCAGCAGAAAGTCGTCATTTCCAAATGGCTGGCGACCCTGCCTGAGATACTCATCATGGACGAGCCCACGCGAGGCATCGATGTCGGTTCGAAGGAGCAAATCTACGACCTCCTTTTCAAGCTGTCCGACGAAGGCAAGGCGATCCTCCTGATCTCCTCCGAGATCCCGGAGGTGCTCGACCTGAGCGACAGGATTCTCGTCATGGCGAACGGGCGGCTGACGGGCGAATTCAAGCGTGGCGAGGCGGACCAGGAAAAGATTCTGCATTACGCCACGATGGGAGCGGGAGAAGCGGTTCCGAGTTGCTGAATCATTCACGGCACAGGCCGGGGAGGTTAGAGAAGAAAATGACTGCATCAGTGAAAAATTTCGACCATAAACGTTTCATCCTCCACTATGCGATTTACCTCGCGGTGGTGCTGGAGGTCGTTATCCTGACATTGTGGACGGATAAATTCCTGACCAGCTCGAACATCGTCAATGTGCTGCGGCAAATTTCCATACAGGGCGTCATCGCCGTCGGCATGACCATGGTCATCCTGGTCGGGCAGATAGACCTGTCCGTGGGCGCTGTCGTCGCCTTCGCCGGCGTGATGAACGCTCTTCTCCTCAAGCAGGGCTGGGACATCCCGCTGGCGATCATCATAACCGTGGTGATAAGCTCCCTCTGGGGCCTCGTCAACGGCTATGTCACCGCCGCCTTCAAGGTGCACTCGTTCCTGGTCACCCTGGCGACGCAGCAGTTCATCCGCGGCGTGACCTATACCATGGTCGAGGGCCGCCCGGTCGGGAGTTTGCCGAAACCGTTCTATCCCCTGGGCGCGGGCAATATGAACCTCGGCTTCATCAACCTCCCGTACCCGGTCATCTACATGCTGGTCTTTTTCGCCATCGGCATTTATTTCCTGCAATACACCCCGGTCGGCCGGGAGATATACGCCGTCGGCGGCAACGAGGAAGCGTCCCGCCTGTCGGGGATCAACGTCAAGTGGATCAAGATACTGACCTTTGTCGTGGCGAGCCTGCTGTCGGCGGTCGGCGGCATTGTCCTCTCGTCCCGCCTTATGGCCGGGTCGCCGGAAGTGGGCGTCAGCTGGGAACTGGACGTCGTCGCCGCAGTCATCATCGGCGGCACCAGCTTTTCCGGCGGCGAAGGCAAACTGTCCGGCACGCTCATCGGCATGCTCTTCATAGGCATCCTCACCAACGGCATGGTTCTCCTGGGAGTGACGCCGTATATGCAGCAGATGGTGCGCGGCCTGGTGATCCTGATCGCGGTCATCGTCAACAGTCTCAAGTCGAGGAGATAGATAATGGACAAGAAGGAACGTTTTCTCGCCACACTGGCAAGGCAACCCGTCGACCGTCCGGCCTGGTGGCTCGGCGAACCGACAACGCCCGCGATGCCGGGACTGCTCGCACACTTCGGCGTCAAGGACGAGCACGGCCTGAAAATGAGGTTGGACGACGATATCTACAACATCAATGTTCCCTATTCCTCCCCCGCCGGCAACCATATCGCCACCGCCTTCAACTTCGCCAAAAACGCGGCGGAAAGCTATATGGAGCGCACCCTCACCGATCCCGGCTATTTCGAGGACTGCGATGACGCGGACGAGGTGGAGGGTTTTCCCTGGCCCGACCCGTCCCTGTACCTTGACCGGGAGGAGTCGCGGCGCAGGGTCGAGGCCGCGCCGCGGGACCGGGTGCTCCTGGGCATGCTGTGGTCGTGCCACTTTCAGGACGCCTGCGCCGCCTTCGGCATGGAATCCGCCCTTGTGGCCATGTTGACCAACCCCGAGGTATTCCAGGCGATAATCGACCGGATCACCGCGTTCTACCTCCAGGCGAACGAAATCTTTTACGAAGCCACCAAAGGGAGACTGGACGCGGTTCTCATCGGCAACGATTTCGGCTGCCAGACGAACCTCCTTGTCTCTCCGGACCTCCTGAGGGAGCATGTCTTCCCCGGCACCAAAAAACTCATCGACCAGGCGCATTCGTATGGCCTGAAAGTCATCCACCACTCCTGCGGCAGCATCCACGACGTCGTCCAGGACCTCGCCGACCTGGGTGCGGACGCCATACATCCGATACAGGCGCTGGCGACGGGGATGGACGCGCCGACCCTGCTCAAGGATTTCGGCGGCAAGGTGTCGTTCTGCGGCGGCGTCGACGCGCAGTATCTCCTGGTCAACGGCAAGCCGGAGGAGGTTGCGGCGAAGGTCGGGGAGCTGCGCGACCTGTTCCCGACCGGGCTGATCATTTCGCCCAGCCACGAGGCGATACTGCCGGACATCCCGCCCGCCAACATCGCCGCCCTCGCCGACGCGGCCAACAGGATCGGAGGCCAACCATGAAGCGTTACGGTTCAATCATCAGGGTCGGGCCGGAAAAGCTGGAAGAATACAAAAAGCTTCATGCCGCCGTCTGGCCCGGCGTCCTGAAAATGATCACCGCCGCCAACATCAGGAATTATTCCATCTATTACAAGGACGGCATGCTGTTCAGCTATTTTGAGTATGTGGGCACGGACTACGACGCCGACATGGCGAGGATGGCTGCCGACCCGGAAACGCAACGCTGGTGGGACGTCTGTAAACCGCTCCAGGAACCGCTCGATACGCGTAAAGACGGCGAATGGTGGGCGGATATGGAGGAGGTGTTTCACCACGACTGAAACGAAATATTATTGGCCTGATTACTTTCCCCCACCCCAGCCCTCGCACCCAAAAGGGGAGAGGGTTAGGGCATTTTAAGATATTTTTCGAAGTCGCGTTTGTTACATGCCGTTTTGATGGAAGATTCTGTGTTTTTGTTCGTAGCGGAGGCAAGGCGACCTGGATCCCGGCAGCTGCGAGCGTTTTTTTTCCCGGTTTATCGTATAGACGCCGGGATGACGGTTTCGGGGGTTTGCGGCGCTTTCGTCATCCCGGCG
>DAIOFH010000084.1:0-14730 GCA_036745875.1 Planctomycetota bacterium
GGCGCTTTCGGTGCGGAGCCAGTCCTCCGTCCCGAAAGCGCCGCAAACCCCTTTTTCGTCATCCCGGCGGGGTTACATCGAACCGGGCGAAAAATCGTGCGCAGTTGCCGGGATCAAGGTCCCCTTGCCTCCGCTACGGGTTAGTCCGAGCATTTCCTCTTGAGATAATGCGTTACAGTCCCACCCCGGAAAAATACACACCTGCGGATCAGAGGGCGGTACCTTTCTTGGGCATGAAGAAACGGCACATGTCGACGCCTTCGAGTTCGAGCAGCCTGATCTTTTTGTCAATGCCGCCGGAATAGCCGGTCAGGCTGCCGTTAGCTCCGACTACACGGTGGCAGGGGATGATGATGGATATCGGGTTGTGCCCGACCGCGCCGCCGACAGCCTGGCTGGACATGGTTGCCTTGCCGAGCCTGGCCGCCATCTTTTTGGCGATATCCCCGTAGGTAGTGTATCCGCCGTATGGGATCTCGCAGAGAATGTCCCATACCGCCGTACGGAATTCGCCGCCCCTGGGGGCTAGAGGCAGGGCGGAAATGGCCGGGTTTTTCCCGGCAAAATAATGATCCAGCCACTTTCGCGCTTTGGCAAACACCGCGAGATCCTGTTTTTCCTTAAACTCTTCGTCCACCGTATCGGCAAAATATTTTTGTCCTTCCATCCATAAACCGATAATGTTGTCCCCGTCGCTTGCCAGCATAATGGATCCCACCGGAGACGGGTATTTCATCGAATATGCCATGTCTTTCCTCGCTTTCCGTGCTTTTCGTGTTTCAAAGGGAATTCCATAAATTCATCGTTGCGTAACTGCACCACGGACGCCACGCTTCGGCCAAGCCCGGCAGCTCGCCGACGGAATAGGAAGACAGCGCTTTTTTCACCCCGTAATCAGTGTGCAGAAAAACGTCTGTCCATCCCATGGCCCGCATGGCCATGTATCCCGCCGTCCATTCGCCGATGCCGGGAATTTGCAGCAGCTTTTTGCTTTCGGCTTCAGGATCCGCGCATTGGTTGAAATCGATGTCGCCGTCCACAATGGCCTGCGCGAGCGCTTTTATCGTCCTCGCACGCGCCCCGGTAATACCCAGGGGGCCCAGGTGGTCGCCTATGGGACCCTCTAGGCCGACAATCTCCTGGGGCGTCGGAAATACGTGGGTCAGGCCCTCGATCCCGGTTTCTATGGCGATACCGTATTTGTGGACCAGACGCCCCGCCAGCGTTCGCGCGCCTTTTACTGTAATCTGCTGGCCGAGTATGGCCCGGACCGCCATTTCGAAGGAGTCAAAGCAGCCTGGCAGGCGCGTACCCTGGACACAGAGATTGGGGCGGATGGCGTTCATCGATTCAATGGCTTCGTAAACGACATCAGGGTTGCAGTACAGGTCAAACAGATGGCGAATATGGGCCAACACCTGCGGCAGCACTGTCAACAACGCCGAATCCACCGTAACTTTCAGCGTGCTGTTCCGCTCATTATTGCCGACCCGTATCCAGCCGAACATTTCCTTGCCGTCTGCGGCCGCGAGGCGGACTGTGCGGAGGTATTCGCCATTGCTGACAGTCTCGACTCCGGGAATGGCGCGAAGGCAGAGGAAGTCGAGGATTTTCTCCCATTGGTAGGGGGGACGGTATCCGAGCGCCAGGGTGATGTCGGTTTGTCCCTTTTTCTGGCTTTTGAGTTGCCGCCGCAAGGCTGTCGGGGCGAGCCGGTAGCGTTTTCTGAAAAGGTCGTTGAAGCGCCGCAGGCTGCCGAACCCTGCCGCCATCGCCACCTGAATGACGGAAAGGTCGGTGTCGGTGAGCAGGTTTTTGGCCAGGAGCAGCTTGCAGGTCTGGAGATACTGTATCGGCGACACGTTGAACTCCGCGACAAAGGCGCGTCGCAGGTGCCGATCCGTGTACCCAAGGCGGGCGGCGATTTCGGCAATGCTCTGTTCGCTGCCGCAGCTGTCTTCGATCATCCGCGCCGCCCGTTGCACCAGGGAGGCTGTCGCGTCCAGCGGCGCGGCGCCGGGCGCAAGTTCCGGCCTGCACAACAGGCAGGGCCGGTACCCCGCCTGCTCGGCGGATGCGGCCGTGTCGTAAAAGGTGCAATTTTCCGCCTTCGGGAGTTTCGCCCGGCATACTGGACGGCAATAGACGCCAGTGGACGACACGCCGACGAAAAACAATCCGTCGAAGCGAGGGTCCTTGGCCTTGAAGACCGAATAATAGGCGTTTTTGCCGTCCAGTATCATGATTGGTTCCTCCATTACCGGTAATCATACATTGTCCCGCGGAAAAAATCCGGCCATTTTCGGACATGTAAGTGATATTTCTTAAAATGCCCTAAAAACCATTGTAATGAATGATGACCGTCTCCGGGGATCTGTCATGATGCCCAGAGAGAGAGAGTCAGGGCGGGGAGAAAATAAAAACGCATTTCCCCTGTTTCCCTTAGCGATATCGTTGTTTTGCGATGGAATCGCCTTTGCCATCGTGCTAGAATCATGCTACGCGGTTTTTAAAAATACCCAATCACGGATATCGAAGATGAAACTGCAAAAACGCATAATCCTCTGGACCATGAGCGCCATTCTCCTGGCGACCACCGTCACACTGGTCCTGAACATGATCATGCTTGTCTGGCGTTCCCGTAGTTCCACCGAGCGCAACCTTTTCGAAATCGCAGACACCGTGGCGGGCCTGCCGGAGGTGAGGTCGGGACTGCGCGGTTCGCCATTTGACGGCATTGTCGACGACCGGGTGCGCAAGATTGCCGCCTCCCTCACCGGTGTCGATTCGGTGATCGTGTGCGATCAGCAAAAGCGCTTTTATTCCAATCCCAACGTGTTTCTTCTCGGACTTGTCAACGACGATCCCGCCGCAGGCGACGCGGCGACGCAAGGACTCAGGTATGTGAAAACGACAAACTCCATCGACGGCGAAATGATCCGCGCCTATGTCCCGGTTTTCGACGGCGGAGTGCAGGTGGGTTTTGTGGAAACGGGCGTGATGGCGCAAAAACTTGCCGGGGAAGCGAAACGGCTGCTGTTTGCGTCGGCTATTTTCCTTCTGGCGGGTTTGGCAATCGGCGGCGCGGGGGCCATGGGCCTTGCCGGGAAAATCAAGTCGGTGCTCCTGGGCCTGGAGCCGGAGGAGATCGCCAAGCTCTATTACGAACATTCAAGCATGGTCGAGGCGATGCATGAAGGCGTGATCGCCGTCAACGAGGACGGCTGCATCAGCATGTCCAACGAAAGCGCCCGCAACCTCCTTGGCGCCGAAGGCGATTCCATCAAGGATGCCAGCGTGGAAAGCGTCATGCCGGAAACGCTGGTCAAGGCGGTTATCGGCAGCGGAAAACCGGTATTTGATTACGAACAGCGGGTCAAGGGCCGGGTGATCATTTCAAACGTGGTACCCATCATCGACAGCGGGAAAGTGGTGGGCGCGGTGGAGACGCTGCAGGACAGGACGCAGGTGGTGCGGATGGCGGAGGAGTTGACCGGCATCAAACAGCTGGTGGAAGCGCTGCGCTCGAGTTCCCACGAATTTTCCAATAAAATGCAGGCCCTGCTCGGCATGCTGGAAATGGGGGATTACGACAGCGCCAAGGACTTCATCCTTGGCGCCCAGAGCCGCCACGGCGGCCTTGAGCGGCAGCTTGTCCACTCTTTCAAAAATCCCATGTTGGCAGGGCTGCTTTTGGGGAAATTCAGCGCAGCCGGCGAGCGCGGCGTTGATTTTTCCATAACCGAAGGCAGTACCATGGGATTGATAGAGGACCCCTCCGTCTCGCACGAACTTGTCACCATCCTCGGCAACCTCATCGACAACGCCATGGACGCTGTGCAGAAAAATGTCGGGCGCGACGGCTCGATTCTTCTTACAATAACCGATTCGGCCGGAGTGATCGCAATAACGATTGAAGACAACGGTGAAGGGATACGGAAAAATACGATGGATTCCATTTTCCTCAGGGGATTTTCCACCAAGGGTGAAGGCAGGGGTACGGGACTTTATCTCGTCAGGCGGGCGGTCCGCCTTTTGGGCGGGACGATAGAAGTCCAATCCCATCCCGGCTCAACCGTGTTTTCGGTGACCATCCCGCACGCGTCCGGAGGAGAAACATGATACGGGTAATGGTGGTGGAAGACGATCCCATGGTCATGAGTTACAACTGCAAGTTCATCACCACAATGGAGGAGTTCGAGGTTGTCGCGCAGGCGACGAATGGGGTCGACGCGAAAGCCGCATTGGAGGATGCGGACGCCGACCTGATCATCCTGGACATTTTCATGCCCCTGAAGAACGGCCTGGATTTCCTCTCCGAGTTGCGGGCCGAAGGGAACCTTGTGGATGTCATCTTCCTGACCGCCGTCAACGACACGAACATGATCAACCGCGCCATCAAACTCGGGCTTTTCGATTACCTGATCAAGCCGTTCAGCTATTCCCGCCTCAAGGAGGCGCTGGAGAATTACCGGCAGTTCAGGGAAACGCTGCACCAGTCCGACACAACGACGCAGGAAAAACTGGACGCCTTCATCAAGTCCATGCCCAATGCGGAAAGCGCCCGCGTCATCAAGGGCATCCATCGCGAAACGCTTGCCAGGCTCCGCGAATACATAGACAAATGCAGGGACGTCACGATCACCCAGCAGGAAATAGCCGACAACCTCAAATTGTCCAAGGTGACGGTGCGCCGCTATATGGACCACCTCATAGCCCTGAATGAAGTGGCCATGCATATAGAATACGGCGCAGTCGGCAGACCGTCCCATTCATACCGCAAGGTTTTTTAATCTTCAAGGCATACCCGGACATGGTCGGCCGCGCCGACAAGGCCGGCGTTCCCCCCGAGGCAGGCGGGGACAATGGACATGGTCCTGCCGGGATGATTGTTGCGGCGCAGGCAAATATCCCGGATGGGATTGAACAACGCATCCCCGGCCTGGATCATCCCTCCTGAAATCACGCATACCTCGGGATTGAGCAACTCGGCCATGGAAGCGGCCATGACTCCAAGGTATTCTCCGGTCTGCTTCACTATATGCATCGCCACCGGATCGCCCTGCAGCGCCGCGTTGAAGATGTCCTTGGAGGTTACCTTGTCACCGTTCTGCGCCAGGGACGATTCCCAACCGTCCTCGAGAAGCTCGCGGAACCGCCGCACCACGGCAGTCGCCGAGGCGTAGGCTTCCACACAGCCTTTTGCGCCACAGCCGCATTGCCTGCCGTTCATTTCGATGCAGACATGGCCGAGTTCGCCCGCCGCTCCGTCCCTGCCGATGTGCAATTTGCCGTCCATGATTATCGCCCCGCCTATGCCGGTGCCGAGGGTCACCATCAGCATGTGCCGGTATTCCGCACCCGCTCCCGCGACGAACTCGCCCCAGCCGGCGCAATTGGCGTCGTTCTCTATAAATGCGGCAATGCCGGTCCGGGTCTTGACGATCTCGGCCAGGGGGACATTGTTCCATCCGGGCATGTTGGGAGTGGAGTACACAACGCCTTCCCTTTGGTTGATCGGTCCCGGAACGCCTATGCCAACCCCGGCGATATCGGCGGACTTGCATCCGGCTTGCTGGATCACGTTTTCAACGCCATCGACGATTTTGCCGATGACCGCGTCGTGACCGTTGAAGGCCTCGGTGGGCCGCTCGAAGCGGGATATGATGTTGTGTTTTTCGTCGATGACGGCGCACCTGAGGTTGGTGCCGCCAAGGTCCACGCCAATGAACAGTTCTGCCATTTTTCTCTCCATGATCTCTTCCGCTTTTGCCTCCCCGCCCTGAACAGCCGCGCCAGATCGACCGTGGCGAAGAATTTGCTCATGAGGACCTCGCCCCAGTGGGGAAGAGGGCTAGGGTGAGGGGCAAAACCATATCCCAAGCAAGTACGGTTCTTTTATGCAAAATTCATATTTATCAGCCATGCGGCTTTTAATGCAATTGTTTTATACTTATTAAACATGCACTAAACTTTTTAAATTAAGACCCGCAGGTGATCCTTGTGTCGTGACTTTTTGTTACCTCTTGCTGTTTCTGTGGTTGGAGTTTAGAAAGTTTAATAAACGATTAAAACCTTTAATAACGTTGCAATCGTTGATTTGCGGGGTACAGTGACAATATACCGCAGCGCGCTGAGAATTCGGGAATTGTGGATTCCGCTAAATGGCGCAACTCGTGCGCTGCATGCATGATCCATCAAAGTGCGAACGGTATATACAAGCAAATCGAAGGATTGGAGCGGGTATGAGAGCTTTTCTGGCCATTTTCACCGTGATTTTCCTGTCCATGTCGGCTATACGCCAATCGGCAGACGCGGTGGAATTGGTCTTGTACTGCAATCCGACCCAGCTCGGACCGCTTGCCGAAACGGTCGCCGATTGGGAAAAGGAAACGGGGAATACGGTGCTTTTTCGCGCCGCACACGAATCGTCATCCGAAGCATTGGCCTTTTACCAGGGAATTTTGGACGACCAGAGCCAAGATGTCGACATATTCAATATCGATTCCGTTTGGCCGACAATATTGTCGGACCATCTGGTTGACCTCCGCGTCTTTATGGACGGCCTGGAAAAGCAGCACATCCAGGGCGCGGTCGACAGCTATACCGTCAACGACCGCCTGGTCGCCATGCCGTTGTTCGTGGATGTCGGCGTCATGTACTATCGCAAGGACCTCCTCGATAAATACAATCTTTCCATTCCATTCACCTGGAACCGCCTCATCGAATGCGCCAACAAGGTGGTCGTCGCCGAGCGCGCCAACGGCAACGCGGACATCTGGGGGCTGGTGTTCCAGGGAAAACCGTACGAAGGCCTTACCTGCTGCGCCTTGGAGTGGCTCGTCGCCAACGAAGCCGGCACGCTTGTCGACGCCGATGGCGTTGTCACCATCAACAACCCCGGCGCGGTCCAGACCCTGGCAGGCATCGCGGAATGGATCGGTTCCCTCGCGCCACGGGAAACGCTCGCTTTCGCGGAGGAGGAGAGCAGGGAAATGTTTCGTGACGGGATGGCCGTCTTTATGCGGAACTGGCCCTATGCTTGGCCCTATCTTCAGGAGGAGGGGAGCCGGGTCAGGGGCCAGGTCGGCGTAATGCCCGTCCCGAAAGGGTCCCCCAACGGCAATTCTCCCGGCGTTATGGGAGGCTGGGGGCTTGCCGTATCGAAATATTCGCGACACCGGGAAGCGGCCGCCAGCCTGGTTTTTTATCTTACCGGGCCGGTGGGGCAAAAAAAGTTCTGCCTTCTCGACAACCATATCCCCAGCCTGCTTTCGCTGTTTTACGATCCGGACGTGCGTAAGCAGGTTCCCATGGCGGTGATGGAGTTTTTCACGGCGGCGGTACAGCGCCCGACCCGGCAGACGGGGAAACAGTATGATGTCGTCTCACGCGAATTTTTTACTTCCGTTCACAATATCCTCTCCGGACAAGCCCAGGCTGAAACGGAATTGGGCCAGTTGGAAAAAACACTGAACAAACTCGGACGCAACGGCTGGAAGTAACCCCGAATAGTTCGTAAACCATCCCTTGAGGCAGGTTCCCCTTTCCCGGAACTTTGTCCGCACGGGTCTTGTAGCGATTCCGGGTTCTGAAGGGAGATACAATGGAAAACATTGGTTTGGAGACGGGGGTGAAATACACGCGAATGCGAAAATCCCGGACCCGAACGGCATGGCTTTTCCTGCTGCCCATGCTTGTGGTTCTGGCGGCGGTGGCGGGATGGCCGTTGCTGCGCACCATATGGTTCGGATTCACCGACGCGCAACTGTCCGACCTGGCCGCCGCGAAATTCGTCGGATTCGCCAACTACCTCGACTGGGACGAAGAAGGCTATTTCGGCCTGCTCGCCGATCCTGATTGGTGGCTGTCGGTTTGGAACACCCTGAGGTTCGCGGTCGTCTCCGTGTCCGCGGAGACTGTCCTCGGCCTTGCCATCGCCATGGCCCTGAATGTCGATTTCCCCGGCAAAGGGCTGCTGAGGACTGCCATCCTCGTCCCCTGGGCCATACCCACCATCGTCTCCGCACGAATGTGGAACTGGATGCTTAACGACCAGTTCGGCATCCTGAACGACATCCTTCTCAAGGTGGGCCTGATATCGACAGGCATTCCCTGGACCGCCGATCCGTCCTACGCCACCTGGGCGGTCATCATCGTCGACGTCTGGAAGACGACGCCGTTCATGGCCCTGCTTTTGCTCGCCGGGTTGCAGTCGCTGCCGTCCGATTGCTACGAGTCGGCCCGCGTCGAAGGGATCAGCCCGTGGCGTACCTTCACCCGGATCACCCTCCCCCTTATGCGGCCGGTGATCGTCGTCGCGGTGATTTTCCGGCTCCTTGACGCGCTGCGCGTTTTCGACCTGATCTATGTCCTCACCGCCGGCAGCAAGACCACCATGTCGATGTCCGTGTACGCCCGCCAGCAGCTTATCGATTTCCAGGAAGTGGGGTATGGTTCCGCCGCTTCCACCCTGCTGTTTCTTACCATCGGCGTGTTGATGCTCCTGTATCTCCGGCTCACCCGCACCAACCTGGGCAAGGGGGACTGAACATGAAAAACCGTTATGGAAAAATCATTTTCGGCCTGATTGTGGCTGTAATAGTCACCGCGTCCCTGTTTCCTTTCTACTATGCCGTGGTGTCTTCCTTCAAGGGCGGGTCGGACCTGTTCACGGTCGAATACTGGCCGTCCAACTTCAGCCTGGAAAACTACCGGGAAGTCCTCACCGTGGGGTCCTTTCCCTCCAATATCCTCAATTCCGTCATGGTCGCCACCGGCGTGGTCGTTCTCTCGCTGTTCCTCAGCGTAACCGCGAGCTACGCCTTGGCACGCGTCTCTTTCCGCGGAAAGGGATTGTTGCTCCTGACAGTTCTAGGCGTCTCTATGTTCCCCCAGGTCGCCGTCCTTTCCGGCCTGTTCGAACTCCTGCGCCAGCTCGGCCTTTTCAACCGCCTCCCCGGCCTGGTCCTCGCGAACATGGTGTTGACCCTTCCGTTCACCGTATGGGTTCTTACGACCTTTATGCGCGACCTGCCGAAAGAAGTCGAAGAAGCCGCGATCATGGACGGGGCGAAGCCGTGGACCATCGTCTTCAATGTGTTTATGCCTATGATGTGGCCGTCCCTCGTCACCACCGGCCTCCTGGCCTTTATCTCCGCATGGAACGAGTTCCTCTTCGCGCTGACCTTCACGCTGACTGAGGAATCCCGCACCGTGACGGTGGCTATTTCGCAGATCAGCGGTTCGGTGATGAACCAACTTCCCTGGGGCAAGATTATGGCTGCGTCCGTGATAGTCACGATACCGCTGGTTGTCCTGGTCCTGCTGTTCCAACGGAAAATCGTCGCGGGGCTTACTGCCGGTGCGGTGAAGGGCTAGTAAAAATTGCCTGAAATCATTTTAGGAGAAAACATGTCTGACATAGTGCTGGAAAACATACGGAAGCGCTTCGGCTCCACGGAGGTGATCAAGGGAGTCAGTATGGCGATTCAGTCTGGCGAATTCATCGTTTTTGTCGGTCCGTCCGGATGCGGCAAATCCACCTTGCTCCGGCTGATCGCCGGCTTGGAGGAAATAACCGACGGCATTTTGAAGATCGGGGGAAAGATAGTTAACGATACTCCGCCTGCCGAACGCGGTCTTGCCATGGTGTTTCAGTCATATGCGTTATACCCGCATATGACAGCCTACGAAAATATGGCATTCGGTTTGCGTCAAGGCAATTTCGACCGTTCCCTTATTGACGAAAATGTCAGGGAAGCCGCCAGGATATTGCACATCGAAGAGTTATTGGACCGAAAGCCCAAACAATTGTCCGGAGGACAGCGGCAGCGTGTTGCGATCGGCAGGGCGATAGTCAGGAAGCCATCTGTATTTCTCTTTGACGAACCGCTTTCCAACCTCGATGCCGCTCTGCGAGTCAAGACGCGGATAGAAATCGCCAATCTGCACAATAAATTAGGCACTACAATGATCTATGTTACACACGACCAATCCGAGGCCATGACCCTGGCCGACCGGATCGTGGTGTTGCGTTCAGGATTGGTGGAACAGATCGGCTCGCCTCTTGAACTTTATCATCGGCCAATCAACCGTTTTGTCGCCGGATTCCTTGGCTCCCCGCAGATGAACTTTCTCCCCGGAACCCTTCGAGGCCGCGACAGCGAAGGCGTGACTATCGAACTTGACGGCGGCGTACCGATTCGTGCCGCTGTCACTGCGGACGGTGTGGCCGACGGCGCCAAAGTCGAACTCGGTGTGCGTCCTGAGCATGTTGAGTTGTCGGAAGACGAATCCGCAATGCCGAGTAAGGTTGAGTATATTGAACAGCTTGGTGATGCCCAGTTTGTCTATCTCAGCCTTCCCGGCGGAAATCCAGCCACCGCGCGCGTCGACAGCACCGTCCGCTTACCTCTGGGTGTCACGGTGAAGGTCGCATGCCCAGCCATTGATTGCCATGTTTTCCTTGTGGAGGACGGCAGGTCACTGCCCCGCCTCACAACCGCCCGCACTGATGTGCAGCCGATTGCAGAAAATATTCATGCGTGAACACAAAATTATGGTTCTCTTTAAGAAAGGAAATACCATGTTAGCGAAACATTTTCGTATGTTCCTGATTGTCGCGGTCCTATTCTGTGTCGGGGTGGCGCAGGCGATCGAACTCACCATGTACTGCAATCCGATCGAGGCACCATATGTTCGTGAATGCGTAAAGGAATGGGAGAAAAGCTCTGGCAATACGGTACGGATCCTTACCGGCCCCGCCGCGTCCACCGACGTCCTGGCATTGTACCAGCAGCAGTTGGCGGCCGGAACGTCGGATGTCGATCTTTACGAAGTCGACGTCATTTGGCCGGGGTTGCTCGCGAACCATCTTTTGGATCTCAAACCCTATTCGAAAGGCGCAGAGAAATTGCACACCCCGCCGGTCATCGCCAATAACACGGTTGACGGAAAGCTGGTGGCGATGCCGCTGTACTTGGACGCAGGCATGATGTACTACAGGAAAGACCTTCTTGACAAGCACGGCCTGGCCATTCCCGGAACGTGGCAGGAATTGATCGCGGCGGCGCGTACCATCATGTCGGCCGAACGCGCCGAAGGCGACCAGAAGCTGTGGGGCCTTGTTTTCCAGGGAAGGGCGTATGAAGGCTTGACCTGTACTGCGCTGGAATGGATCGATTCCTACGGAGGTGGGACGATCGTGGACGACGAGGGCAAGATTACGGTAGACAACCCTGCCGCTGTCGCAGCGCTGAAAGAGGCTGCGTCGTGGATCGGTAGCATTTCCCCGGAAGGCGTGCTGAACTACGCCGAAGAAGAGGCGCGCGGCGTTTTCCAATCCGGCAATGCGATTTTTATGCGTAACTGGCCCTATGCCTGGGCGCTCGCGGAAGCGGAAGATAGCCCGGTAAAGGGAAAAATCGGCATCATGCCGGTTCCCCGCGGCGGTGAAGGCGAAAAATCGACCGGTGCGCTCGGAGGCTGGGGCATGGCGGTGTCCAAATACAGCAACCATCCGGCCGAAGCGACGGACCTGCTGTTTTACCTTACCGGCCCCGAGGGACAGAAGAAATTCAGCCTGCTTGGAACCTATACGCCGAGCGTCGTGTCTTTGTTCGCCGACCCGGACATCCAGAAGAAGAACCCGGTTGCAATCCTTGACGTTTTCAACAATGCCGTGCCGCGCCCGGCGGGTGTGACAGGCACGAAATACAACCGCGTTTCCAGTGAATTCTATAATGCGGTGCATTCGGTGCTCTCCGGGAACGCGTCCGCTGAGGAGGCGACGAGAGGCCTTGAAGCTTCACTGAGGCGTATTGGGCGGGGCGGGTGGAAATGAGCGGGGAAAAATTCTAAACCAGCGAAAAAGGAAAATACAATGTCTTCAGCGAAAGAATGGTGGCGCGGCGCCGTCATTTACCAGATCTACCCGAGAAGCTTCATGGACGCGAACGGCGACGGCATCGGCGACCTCGCCGGGATAACGGGAAAGTTGGGCTATGTCGCCGACCTTGGCGTGGACGCGATTTGGCTTTCGCCTTTTTTCAAGTCGCCCATGGAGGACTTCGGCTACGACATCTCGGACTACCGGGACGTCGACCCGATGTTCGGCTCGTTGAAGGATTTCGACGCGCTCATGGCGGAGGCCCACCGCCTGGGCCTGAAGGTGGTCATCGACCAGGTCCTCAGCCATACCGCCAGCGTCCATCCCTGGTTTGCGGAATCGAAAAAGGACAGGACCAACCCCAAGGCCGACTGGTATGTCTGGGCCGACCCCAAGGAGGACGGCACGCCTCCCACCAACTGGCTTTCCGTCTTTGGCGGAACAAGCTGGGAATGGTCCAGCAGCAGGATGCAGTACTACCTGCATAACTTCCTGAAAAGCCAGCCGGACCTGAATTTCCACAACCCGGAGGTCAGGCAGGCCCTGTTGGACGTGATACGCTTCTGGCTCGACAGGGGGGTGGACGGATTCCGGCTGGATACGGTGAACTACTACTTCCATGACCTGGAACTGCGGAACAACCCGCCATTCCCCAAGGGATACGCATTCCCCACCGCGCCCGCGAGCAACCCCTACACCTTCCAGGACCATCTGTACGACAAGACCAGGCCGGAAAACCTTGTCTTCCTCTCGGACCTGCGCCGCCTCATGGACGGATACGGGGAAAGAATGCTCGTGGGCGAACTCGGGGTCGACGGCCCGGCGGTGGCGGAGACGCTTGCCGCCTATACGGAAAAGGGCAAGCGGCTCCACATGTCCTATGTCTTTGAGCTCCTTACCAGCGAGTTTTCGGCCGAACATATCCGCGAGGTTGTCGAACGCCTGACCAAGACCATCGGCGACGGCTGGATATGCTGGTCCATGACCAATCACGACGTGCCGAGGGTGGTGTCCCGCTGGGGGCTGGAGGAGGCGGCCGAACAGGCCGGACCGATGCTGTGGGCCCTGCTGTTGTCACTCCGCGGAAGCGCCTGTGTATACGAAGGGGAGGAACTGGCGCTTCCCGAAGCCGACATCACCTTTGAACAGCTCCAGGACCCCTACGGCAAGGCGCTTTGGCCCGAGTTCAAGGGCCGCGACGGCTGCCGCACCCCCATGCCCTGGTTGAAGAACGCTCCGAACGGAGGATTCACCACGGGGCAACCGTGGCTGCCGGTCCCGGAAGAACACCTGGCGCGGGCGGTCGACACGGAGGAAAAAGACCCGAAATCGTCATTGGCGCGCTGCCGGGCATTTACCGCCTGGCGCAAAACCATGCCCGCCCTGCAGGCCGGGGACATCGCTTTTCTTGACTGTCCGGACGAGTGCCTCCTCTTTACCAGAAAACTGCCGGGAACAGGCGAAGAAGTGCTTGCCGCGTTCAATCTGGCGGGAAAAGAGGCGGCAATAGAGGTTCCGGGGACGGATTGGCGTTTCGTGGATAGTTTGGCTTTTGGCCAGTGCGACGGCAAGACGATGAAATTGGGACCGTATGACGCGTGTTTTATGACAAGAACGAACAGCTGATGATTTTTCCCCCTCACCCCGGCCGCAAACAATCCTCAGCGGGGTGAGGGGGTATTTCCATTCCTACCTGTCGACCCTGGCTCCGCCGCCGCCGACCAGCTTTTCCACTTCGGCCTTGGTGGCCATGCTGGTGTCGCCGGGGGTGGTCATGGCGAGCGCGCCGTGGGCTGCGCCGTATTCCACAGCCTTGGCCGCGTCCCCGAAGGCCATCATGCCATATATGAACCCCGAGGCAAAAGAATCGCCGCCGCCGACCCTATCCATTATTTCCAGGTTTTTCCGCATTGCCGCCTGGTGGAATTTTCCGTCGCACCAGCAGACCGCGCCCCAGTCGTTGATGCTTGCGCTGTGCACGGTCCGGAGGGTGGTGCCGACAGCCTTGAAATTGGGATAGGCTGCAACCACCTTTTCGATCATGCGCTTGAACGCGTCGATGGGCAGGGCCGACAATTTTTCATCAACGCCCTCGACCTCGAAACCAAGGCTGGCTGTGAAGTCCTCTTCGTTCCCGATCATGATGTCGGCGAGGGCGGTGATTATCCCGGCCCGCATCCCGAAGCAGCGCCGCAGGCCCCGGCAGACGTTATACTCCCCGCCGCCCTCCCATGCCCTGAATTCGCGGGCGGTATGGATACGGCCTTCGCCCGGGTCGAGGCGGAGCATCACTTCCCCCAGCGACACGATGTCATAGGCGCAGCTTTCTTTGGGTCGATAATCGATAGTCATGGTTGGTATCCTTATTTCACCACAAGGTCGCGCCGGGCGCGGTCCGAGTTCATGTAAATGGCCAGCAGCACCAGCAGGCCGAAGACGATTTGCTGCCAGAAGCCGTCCACCGCGATGACGTTCATGCCGTTCTGGATCACGGTGATCAGGCCGACGCCGAGGATGACCATCGGCAGGTAGCCGCGGCCGCCGGTGAGCGCCACGCCGCCGAGGGCGTCGGAGGCGATGGCGATGAGGTTGTATTGTTCGCCGACGGTGGGTATGCCGCTTTTGAGCTTTACCGCGAAGAACATGCCGCTGATGGCGGCCCCGAGGCCGGAGAACATGAAGGCCATGATTTTAGCCTTGTTTATGTTCAGGCCGATGAGGCGGGCGGCGCGTTCGTTCGCGCCCAGGGCCATCATGGTTTTCCCCGTCGCGGTCCGGCTTTGGTAGAGATGGTAAAGGAGCATCACCACAAAGGCTATGAGGAAGATGAGGGGCAGGGG
>DAIOFH010000084.1:14830-17034 GCA_036745875.1 Planctomycetota bacterium
AGAGATGGTAAAGGAGCATCACCACAAAGGCTATGAGGAAGATGAGGGGCAGGGGGCCGATGCGCATTTTCACCCAGGCGACGTATTTCCAGTTTTTCGGGAAAAGGGTCAGCGGCATGCCGCCGGAGAGGATGAACGCGGCGCTCTGCCAGATGCTTTGCGTGCTCAGGGTGGCGATGAAGGAAGGGACCTTCAATTTCGCGTGGAGGACGCCGTTCAACAGCCCGGCAAATATGCCGAAAAGAAAGACGATGATGTACGCCAGGGGCCCGATGTGGTTGAACAGCAGGGTAAGCATCACCGCCGAGCAGGAGGCGATGGCTCCCATGGAAAGGTCGATGGAGCCGAGGAGCAGGACCATGGCGACGCCGCAACTCATCACCAGCAGGGGCGAAATGTCGGTGAGGAGGTTGTTGATGTTGTTTGTGCTGAGGAAATTCGGGTTCATGGCGGTAAACACCACGACCAGCAGGACCATCGAGGCTATACTGATGAAACGGCTGATATTCTGCCAGCTCAGCTTCGGGCGGCTGTTCTCGTGGGCGGAAGGTTCCAGGTGCGCGGTGTCTGACATTACAAAAATCTCCTTTGGCACTCGGCTTCTTTGATATGTTCGACTAACCCTTAGCGGGGGCAAACGTAGTTGCATTCCCAAAAATAGCCGTGTACCATGCAGAAAACGCTATAATTACACCATATACCGCACGATATCCAGCTGGTCCGGTTTGGCCCCGACGGGGGCGTCGAATTCCTTGGTGATCTGCCCGTCCTTCATGACCAGGATGCGGCTGGCGAGGTTGATGCATTCGTCCAGCGTATCGCCGAGAAGGATCATGCCTTTGCCGCTTGCCGTGATGTCGCGGATCAGGCTGTAGATTTCCTCTTTCGCCCCCACGTCGACGCCTCGCGTCGGATGGTTGAGGATAAGGACATCGGCGTCGGAGGAAAGGATGCGGGCGAAGACGACCTTCTGCGCATTGCCGCCGCTGAGAAAACCGACATCCTGGTTGACCCCCGGCGTTTTGATCGACAGTTCCGCGACATACTTCCTGGCATTGTCCTTTTCCAGCTTGGTGGAAATGAGGCCGCCGCGCTTGAAAGCCCGGTAGTTGGACATGCTGATATTCTCGTAAATGGGGGAGTCGGAGATGATCCCCTCCTCGCGGCGCTCCTTCGGGATGGAAAGTATGCCGGCATTCAGCGCTTCCACCATCTGCCGCGTGGCGAAATCGAGGTTGCTGATCTTGCGGTCCGGCCGGATATGATCGATGCCGATTTCACGCAGGATTTGGGCGGTGTCCGCATACATGCGGCCCTTGTCGACGAAACCGAACCGCGAATACGGCGCTTCCTGCCCGAAGAATATGTTTTGCCCCACGGTGAGGTTTTGGATCAGGGACTGTTCCTGGAACACCATGCCAACGCCAAGGAGGTTCGCCTCGATGGGCGTCCTCGGGGCATAGGCCTGGCGGCGCATGGTCATCGTGCCTTCCGTGGGCTGTTCGATACCCATGATGATTTTCAGCAAGGTCGATTTGCCCGCGCCGTTCTCCCCCACCAGGCCGATGACTTCCCCCTGCCGCACTTCCAGCTCTATGCCGTCCAGCGCGGTGGTTCCGGGATATTTTTTGACAATGTCCTTGGCGGCGAACAACACGGGTTTTGTTTCCATGACAACCGCTCCTTCTACTTGGTGACGACCTTCCTGCCGCGCTTCACCGACAGCGCAACCGCCGTGATGATGATAATGCCCTGGATAGCCGATTGGATGTAGGTGCCGACTCCGAGAAGGATGAGGCCGTTGCCGATGATGGTGACGATAAGCGCGCCGACCAGCGAATGCACGACGCCGCCCTTGCCGCCGGTGAGGGGAGTCCCCCCGACGACGACGGCGGTGATGGCGGGGAATACCGTGTCCTTGCCGATGACCACTTCCCCCCGGCCGATGCGGATGGCACCGAGCACCCCGGCGACGCCGATGCAAAAACCGCTCCAGGCGAAGACCAGCACCTTTATCTTGTTTATGTTTATGCCGGTGTTTTTGGTGACGCGTTCGTTGTCTCCGATGGCGAAGACATAGCTGCCGAAGCGGGTGTGCTCCTGCAGGATGTACGATACGGCGAAGACGGCGAGGGCGATCCAGGTCAGGCGGCCACGATCGACAGCACCACGACCAGGAAAATAAGAATTCCCACCGGAGCGAG
>DAIOFH010000085.1:0-16893 GCA_036745875.1 Planctomycetota bacterium
ACTCGGATCTTCTCGGAGTCATCCGCGGATTCATGATTCCGAATGTGCCGAAGTAGGATTATCATATAACCTTCCAACCGGGGCAATCCCGTGGATTCTGTATTCGCGTGCCGTTCTCGCGGGATTGCATTTTCAGGCGGTTATTTGGCTTCATAGAGGAGAAGTTCCATGTCTGATGTCGTTCGTATCGGGATGATCGGCGCTGGCCGAATAGCAAACGTTCACACCAAGGCGCTCACCACGATGGTGCCGGGGGCCAAGGTCGAGGTTGTTGCCGATGTGGTGAAAAAGGCTGCCGTCAGCCTTGCCGCGAAATATGGCGTCCCCAAGGCGACCGGCGATTACCGTGAAGTCCTGGCGGACAAGAACGTCGACGCCGTATTCATATGCTCATCCACCGATACGCATGCACAGATCATGATCGAAGCGGCCAAAGCGAAGAAACATATCTTTTGCGAAAAGCCGATCGCCCTCGACCTTCCCACCATCGACAAGGCGCTCGCCGCGGTCAAGAAAAGCGGCGTCATCCTCATGCTCGGTTTCAACCGCCGCTATGATGCCGCAAACAAACGCATCCGCGACGAAATGATGGCCGGCAAAATCGGCGAGCCGGAGATGTGCGTCATCAACAGCCGCGACCCCGCGCCGCCCCCGATGGATTATGTAAAAGTCTCCGGCGGTATTTTTCTCGACATGATGATCCACGATTTCGACCTTGCCCGGTACCTCCTCAATGACGAACCTGAAGAAATCTTTGTCGCCGCCGCCTGCCTTGTCGACAAGAAGATCGGCAAGCTTGGCGACTACGACACGGCCATGGCGACGATCAAATTCAAGAAGGGCGCACTGTGCCATATCGACAACAGCCGTCGCGCCGTCTACGGCTATGACCAGCGGGCCGAGATATTCGGGGCAAAGGGCAAAGTCTACACCCTCGACATCCACGACGACAACTCCGCATTCGCAGGAAAAGACGGTTACGAACAGCCCCCCATCCAGAACTTTTTCCTGCAACGCTACATGCAGGCGTATGAAGAAGAGGGCAGGGTGTTTGTCGATTGCGTCAAAAACAAGAAAACCCCGCCGTCCGGCGGCTATGACGGCCGGATTTCCGTTGTCATGGGCTATGCCGCGTTGAAGTCCGTGAAGGAAAACAGGCCGGTGAAGATTTCCGAGATCAAGTAACCACCCACAGCGGGAGTGTGCCATGCAATTGGGAATAAACGGTTCCACCATTGAAAACTGCGGCGTGTCCGAATTCCTGGCTATAGCGTCCAAGGCTGGTTTCGACGGCGTCGAACTGCGTACGCCGCATATCGACGAATACCTCAAAGCAAAAACATTGGGTGATCTCCGGGCTGAATTGGCCAAGACCGGACTGCGCGTCTTTTCCATCAATTCCATCGAGTTCTCCACCATGCAGACGGAAGCCGAGCATCGGGACACCCTGGCGGAAGTGGATAAACTCTCCCGCTATGCGGCGGAACTGTCCTGCCAGTGGATAATCGGCTGCCCGGGCGAGTGTCCGGATTCAACGCCATGGGACGAGATCGTCAGTAAATCCGGGCCGCAGCTCGCACAGGTCGCGGATACCGCCTGGAAGCACCGCGTCAGCGTGGCGTTTGAGTTTGTCGGTTTTCCCGGTCGTTCCGCCAAGACGCCTTCGCAGGCATGGGCGATAGTCAAGGAAGCCAACCGCGCCAATCTTGGCATCACCGTCGACGTTGCGAATTTCCACACAGGGCAAGGGTTATTGGCCGAAATTTCCGCCCTCCCGGCGGGAGCGGTCGCCATCTACCACCTCAACGACATCCGTCCCATGGACCCTGCCGCCGCCGGGGCCTACGACCGGGTCATGCCTGGCGACGGTATGTCCCCGGTGGCGGAAGTCACCCGCGAACTCCAACGCATTGGCTACGACGGCGTCGCGGCGGTGGAAATCTTCAACCATGATTACAATAGGCGAGACCCCCTTGAAGTCGCCAGGGAAGCGCTTGCCAAAACAAAAGCATTTCTCAGGTAATACCGATTTCAAATGATTATTTCCGGTAACGGTTAGACGCTGGAAGGAGCGTATAGGTGATTTTTTCCGGTGGTTTGGAAAAAACGCCTGAAAGCGACTGGAGGCGATTAACCGTTATACCGGAAAAATTCATTTGGAATTGGTATAACACATTGGTAAAAGCACGAAGTTCAGTATCCAACACTTTGAACGCTGCAGTGGAATCCCGCTTCCTCGAATGAATGCACACAGTAAAAACAGCCCCGCCGCACTCTCGGCAGCAACGCCGCCGAAGGCGGGGTCAATTTGGAACGACCGTGAGGTCAATGGATCCCGCACGGTCTTTTTTCTTTTCCGGAAATTTGTCAAAGGAGAATGCAGATGAAGAAAGCGAGAAAGTTTGGCGGTATTGTCTTGTTGGCCGCCATTTCCATCATGTGGTTCGGCATGGTTGATGCCGGCGAAAAGAGCCTGCGGGACATCAAGGTCGGCGTCTCGGTCGGCCACACCCAGGAAGAACGCTGGCAGCGTGAAATTTCGATGTTCCAGGACTACGCCGATTCCCACGGCTTCACCCTCATGGTCCAGTCTGCCGAAAACAACGCCGACAACCAGATCAAGCAGTGCGAGAACCTCTTCAACCAGGGGATAGACGTCCTGATCCTGCAGTCGCTGGACGCCAGCGCCGTCGCCCCCATCATCGACATGGCAAAGGAAGAGGAGATCCCCGTCATCGCCTATGACCGCTTCGCCATGAACTGCGACCTCGATTATTACATCACCTTCGATTCGTTCAAGGTCGGCGCGGGGCAGGCGAAGTTCGTCACCGACGCCATGCCCAAGGGCAACTATATCTGGCTGAAGGGCGGACCCGAGGACAACAACGCCCACATCGTCGCCCAGGGCCAGGCCAGCATCCTGCAACCGTATATCGACCGAGGCGACATCAAGGTCGTGCTCGAACAGTGGTGCAAAGGCTGGGACCCGAACGAAGCGCTCAAGCACACGGAAAACGGGCTTACCGTCGCGCAGAACGACATCCAGGCCGTCATCGCCTCAAACGACGGCACCGCCGGCGGCGCCATCCAGGCGCTCGAAGCCCAGGGCCTGGCCGGCAAGACCCCGATCTCCGGGCAGGACGCCGACCTCGCCGCCTGCCAGCGCATCGTCGAAGGCACCCAGACCGTCACCATCTACAAGCCCCTCGCCAAGATGAACATGGCCGCCTGCGAGCTTGCCGTCGCCCTCGCCACCGGCAAGGATCCCAAGACCTCCATCGACCCGTCCCTGGGCGTATGGGCGATTTTGAACAACAACTACAAGGACGTCGATTCCTTTTCCGTCGACGTCATTCCGATCACCAAGGCCAACATCTACGAAATCCTCATTCTCCAGGACAAATTCCAGACGGTTGAAGATGTGTACCGCAACCTCCCCAAGGACCAGTGGCCGAAATAATTCCATCGGGCCCAGGGTACCTTAATGAAACCGGCAATGGTTCGGGGAATGTCGTATTCCTGAATCATTGCCGGTATTCTCCGGCGTTTGAAATATGGGAGCAGAATGTGGACAACTATATACTAGAGATGCAAGACATCACCAAGACGTTCCCCGGCGTCAAGGCCTTGTCCGATGTCAACATCAGGATACGACCCGGCACCATTCACGCGCTGGTCGGCGAAAACGGCGCGGGAAAATCCACCCTCATCAATATCATCAGCGGCGTGTACCCGTACGGCACCTACAGCGGCCGCTACCTCCTGAACGGCAAGGAAGTGAAATTTCGCCATATCCGCGACGTCGAAAAAGCCGGAGTCGCATGCATTCACCAGGAGCTCAACCTCGCCCCCGACCTTAGCGTGGCGGAAAACATCTTCCTCAACGAAAAACCGACCAAATGGGGCTTTGTCGATTTCGACGCCATGCACGAGCAGTCACGGCTGGTCATGGAAAAAATCGGCCTGAATACGGACCCCCAGAACGGCGGCATCAGCCCGGAGGAAAAGGTAAGCCAGCTCGGCATCGGCCGCAAGCAGATGGTCGAAATCGCCAAGGCGCTCACCAAGGACGTGCAATTACTGCTCCTGGACGAACCCACCGCCGCCCTGACGGAGGCGGAAGTCGACATCCTTCTCGAACTCCTGGACGGACTCAGGAAGAAGGGCATGGCGATGATCTACATTTCCCACCGACTTGACGAGGTGATGCGCATCGCCGACGACATCACCATCCTTCGCGACGGGCAAAGTATCGAAACGCGCCAAAGGAAGGACCTGGACAAGGACACCATGATCCAGCTCATGGTCGGCCGCGAACTGACGAACCTCTTCCCCCGCGTGCCTCACAAGCGCGGCGACCTGGTTTTCGAATTGCGCAACTATTCGGTGAAAAATCCGGACATCCCCGGCAAATACCTGATCAAAGACGTAAACCTCAAAGCCTACAAGGGCGAGATCCTCGGAGTCAGCGGGCTCATGGGCGCGGGACGCACGGAATTGTTCACCGCCGTTTTCGGCGCATTCCGGGAAAAGGGCGAAGGGGATATTTTCATCAACGGCCGGAAGGTGACGATAAACGGCCCGCAGGACGCGTTGGACAACGGTTTTGTCATCATCAGCGAGGACAGGAAAAAACTCGGCCTCAACCTCATGATGAGCATCAAGGAAAACACCACCATGAGCGCCCTCCGGCGCGTGTCGTCCCGCTACATCCTCGACGAAAACAAGGAGGTGAAGCACACCAAACGCTATGTCAAGGATATCAAGATCGCCACTCCCAGCATAGACACCCTGGTGAAAAACCTCTCCGGCGGCAACCAGCAAAAGGTCGTCATCGCCAAGGCCCTGTTCTGCGAACCGAAGATCATCATCCTCGACGAACCGACGCGAGGCATCGATGTCGGCGCCAAATACGAAATATACAAGATCATTAACCAGCTGGTCGAAGAAGGCGTGGTCATCATCATGATCTCTTCCGAAATGGAGGAAATCCTCGGCATGAGCGACCGGATCATAACCATGTCCAACGGCGCCCTGACCGGTGAATTCGATATCAGCGAAGCTTCGCAGGAGGTGCTGATGAAAGCTTCCGTCATAGGAGGAGTGAACTAATGCCTGATGCCACAACGTCAAAACGCTATACGAAAGCGACCTGGAGCCAGAAGATTGACGTCCGTACCCTGACCATGGTGGTGGTGCTGCTGCTCCTTTGGGCCGGGTTCACCGCCTTCACCAGCAAGGGCTTCACCGATTTCAACGGCTCGTTCCTCACGGCCCGGAACCTCTCGAACCTCACCCGCGCCATGGCCATCGTCGGCATCATGGGCTGCGGGATGGTGCTGGTGATCGTCACCGGCGGCATCGACCTCTCGGTCGGCACCATGGCCGGCTTCATCGGTTGCGCCGCCGCCGCCATGCAGGTGTGGTGGAACATGTCCACCCCCTCCGTCATTATCTGCTGCCTGATCATGGGCCTGATACTGGGGCTTTTGCAGGGATCGATCATTGCCTATGTCGGGATAGCGGCTTTTATCGTAACCCTGGGCGGACAGCTGGCTTTTAGAGGCGGGATCCTTTTCATTACCAAGGGCATGACCATCGCCCCGATGCGGGATTCGTTCAAGTATTTCGGCAACGCCTACCTCAACTATACATATGGTTGGATATTGGCCATCGCCGCGGTTGTCCTTCTCCTCGTCTCCGAGCTTCGGCGCCGCGCTGCGAGGAAGCGCTACAACACCCTCGATGAGTCGTCCGGGTTCATGGTTGCGCGTTGGCTGGTTTTCAGCCTCGTCATCCTCATTTCGATCCTCGTCCTGAACAGCTATCGCGGCCTGCCCGTCCCGGTGTTCATCATGCTGGTCCTTATGCTGATCTTCACCCTGATTGCGGACAAGACCACATTCGGCCGGAAAATCTACGCCATCGGCGGCAATATCGCGGCGGCGAAATACTCCGGGATCGACGTCAAAAAGAGCCTTACCATCGTCTACGCCCTTAACGGCGTGCTGGCAGGGGTCGCCGGGCTGATCCTCACCGCCCGCCTCAACGCCGGCCCCACTGCGGCGGCGAACATGAATATGGAACTGGACGCCATCGCGGCAGCCGTCATCGGCGGCACCTCGATGACCGGCGGCGTCGGCAAGGTTGCGGGAGCGATCCTCGGCGCGCTGATCATGGCAACGATAGACAACGGCATGAGCATCATGAACCTGATGCCTGCCTGGCAGTTCCTGGTCAAGGGCATCATCCTCGTCGCGGCCGTATGGTTTGACATGCAGTCGCAGAAGAAGAAAAAAGCCGCCTGACTTCCGGGGCATATTTGTGGTACGAAAAACCTGATAATGAACCGCCACTTGCAAGAGTGGCGGTTATTGCCTGCCAGCAGCCGATTTTGCATAACGCGAGGGAAATGGGAGAACTGTAACAGGTCAAATTGCCGGTTTTTCACTGTCGCAATTTTTGCGACCTATTGTTGGTCAGGAGGATCAAGGTCAGCAGGCCGCCCTGTATTATGTAGCGCGCCCCTTCCGGAATCCGCAGCACCTGCAGGATGCTGTTGAGGATGATGAACACTATCGCGCCAAGCGCGCCGCCAATAAAACTTCCCTTGCCGCCGGAAATGCTCGTCCCCCCGATTATGGCGGCAGCCACAGACAGGAGCGTATACCCGTCCGCCATTTTCATCACGGCGCTGCCGGTGTACCCGACCAGCATGAGTCCGGCAAATCCGGCGATCGCGCCCGATGCGACATAGGCAAATACCGAGATGACGGACACCCTGATTCCGCATAGTTCCGCCGCGCGCGGGTTGTCGCCCACAAGCGTGAGGGTTCTGCCTATCCTGGTCTTGCGCAAAACCAGTTCGAAAACGATCACCGCCGCGATTGCCACCAGGGTCAGGGTGCGGAACATCGGGAACACGGTTTTACTGACGCCGAGGAGGAGCTGGCTCAACTCGATGGCCGGCCGGCCTTTCGTGATGTACATGGTGAAGCCGGTGATGACGCTGGCCATGATCAACGTCATGATAAGGGCGGGGATGCGCAGATACCGTATTCCCAAGCCGTTTACCAGTCCGCACAGCGCACCCATTGCCATGACGGCCACTATGGCTGCGACGAATTCGGGGACGGTCGTCATGGGAAGCGTGGGCCCGAGAAGCGCCGTCATGCTCATGACTGCGCCGATGGAAAGGTCGATGCCGTTGTTGCCGCTTATAAGGACGATGTTCTGCGCCATGGTGGCGAACATCAGGATGCTGGAGGTCATCAGGATGCTGCTCAGGTTTTTGACCGTCAGGAACCGCCCCGACAAATAACGGCCAAGTATCAACAGGACAATCACCGCCAGCACGGACGGCAGGAATATGCGGATATTGTTCAGGTTGAAGGTTTGCCGCAGCTTATTCGCCATGTGCCGCCCCGTCCTCGCTTTGTGCGCCCTGGCTTGCCTTTTCGCCGCGCCGCAGGGTGAAGATCATCGCGCCGATCATGCCGAGAAGAAGAATCATGCCGCTGACGAACTGTTGCAAAAAGGAACTTATGTTCGACGAAAGCACGGAGACGGTGATCAGCCCCAGAAACAGGCTGCCGAAAATCCCTCCCGTCACGTCGCCGTAACCGCCGGAGAGGGAGACTCCGCCGATGACCGCCGCCGATATCGCCATCATGCTCATCTGCGCGCCGATAAGGGGGTCGCCCGCGCCGATGGAAGAGGTCAACGCGACCGCGCCTATCCCGGCCGAAAACCCGGCGAATCCGTAGGCGAACAGCTTTTCTCCCTGCACATTCACCCCGGACGCGTACGCCTTGGCCGGATTATTGCCGCTTGCGTACAGACGTATCCCGTGCGGCGTCCGTTTGTAGATCTTCCAGATCAGGTAGGGAACCAGGATGAACAGGACTGTCGCTGGAATGCCCAGGAAGCTGCTGTTGTAAAACGACGTCATCCCCCTGGCGACCGAGCCGCCCGGTACCGGCATGACAAGGAGCGCGATGCCGCTGTAGACGGTCGAGGTCGCGAAGGTGGTGAGAAGGGACGATCCCCGCAGTACGGCGACAAGGGTGCCGTTCAGGAGGCCCATCGCCGTGGTGGCGGCAACGGTGGTGACGACTGCGGCCGCGGGATGCACCCCGGCGGCAAGCAGTTTAATCAGCATGACGTTGGCCACCGAGACCATGGGGCCAAGGGAGATGTCGAGTTCGCCGGCTATGATGACGGCGGATGCGCCGATGGTGAGGCAGATGACGGCGGTGTTGGTGTTGAGGAACGAAACGAGAAAACTTCTCGTCAGGGCCCCCGGCATGAAAAAGGAATTGATTATCAAAAGCGCGAAAAAAAGCAATACGGCGGGCAAGGCCGTCGTATTCCTCAAATGCCGCGCTATAAGCCTACCGAGCGTCATTGGCTATCCCCGTCTTTTGCGGAATCGCCGCGGCAAGGATATTGTCGCGCGTAATTTCCTCGTTACGCAATGTTTTGACGATTTCGCCCTCGTAGAGCACGATGACCCGCGAATTGTCGGAATGCTTGCAGAGGGAAACAAGTTCGTTGTCGTCGCTTGAAACCATGATCAGTGACGACCCCGTCTTCGACATTTCCGCGAAAAGGGCGTGCAGTTCGCTTCTCGCCCGCACATCGATTCCCTTGGTCGGGTCGTCGGCGAGGATGAGGAGGGGGTTGGTGCTGGTCCAGCGCCCGACAATGACTTTTTGCTGGTTGCCGCCGGAAAGCGAAGTCAGGTTCTGGTGGATGCTGTCGTATTTGACCTTGATCGTATCGAGGGCGGGGCGGATGTCCTGCATCTTCAGGCCCTTTGACAATTCGCCCACCGCCGTAAGGTTGTCGCCGACGCTGTGCTCCTTGAACACGCCCTCCGTGCGTCGGTCGCCGCTGATGAAAGCGAAGCCGTGCAACACCGCTTGCCGGGGATTCCCGATCGTCACCGGCTTGCCCATGATCCTGATCGACACTTCGCCGTGCAGCCCGTGCAGGGTCCGCACGATATCCGACTGCCCGTGACCCTGCAGGCCGGCCACGCCGATGATTTCGCCCGGCATAACCTTTATGGACACTTTTTTCCTGTATTGCCTGATCGGTATGTCCGTCGCCTCGACCACCGGCGTCCCGTCCTCGGCCCTTGCGGCGCGGACGGTCCCCTCCGTCCCCGGGCTTTCCTGGCCGACCATCAGGGCCAGCAATTCGTTTTCGCTTTTTTCGCCGATGGGGAAAGTGCCGACGACTTCGCCGTTCCTCATGACGGTGACGGAATCGCAAATGCTGTAGAGTTCCTCCATGCGGTGGGAGATGAAGAGAACCGTCTTGTTGGCCGCCTTGCAGTCCCGGAGAACCCTTTTCACCACCTTGACGTTCCTGTCGTAGAGGGCGGAGGTTATTTCGTCAAGGAGGAGGATGTCGCCGTTCTGGATCAATGCCTTGCCGAACTCAAGCATATACAGCTCGTTTTCCGGCAGGGAGGCGACCTCCGCATCGATGCGGTGCCCGAGATCGAGAGTCTCAAGCATGTCGCGGGAGAGTGTTTTTGCGCGTCCTCTGTCGGCGAAGAAGCCGGCGCGGACCGGGAAGGAGCCGAGGAGGAGGTTTTCCCCGACCGTCAGGTTGGGGACGATGCTGAGTTCCTGCGACGTCATGATTATGCCGGCTTTTTTCGCATCCCTGGGGGAGCCGATGACCGTTCGCCTGCCGTCAACGTAAATGTTTCCAAAATCCGGAACGACGGTGCCGCCCGCGATTTTGACCAGCGTGGATTTGCCGGAGCCGTTGCCGCCGAGAATTCCTCGAATTTCCCCCCTGGCGACGCCGAGGGACGCATTCGAAAGGGCGCAGACATGCCCGTAGTTTTTTGCTATATCCTCAAAACGCAGCATCCGGCCCACTCCATGGCAAAAAAAACACGCGGCAACAAAGGGCCGCGTTTGCTTCCTGCCATGCCGTTTCGGCAAACCGCGTCAAAGACGCGGGGAATCATAAACGGGCCAAGCGGCATACATGGTATCAGGAAGGTGCAAAAAAGGGAACAGGCGGTCAAAAGACTGACAGCCTGTTCCCGCCTCACCCTGCTTCATTCGAAATACTTGGCCACTTCCTCGCGGCTCATCCAGCCGTCGAGGCTGACCGTGTCCGACTGCCCTTCGAGCATCTTGAGAACGCCGTCGAGTGAAATCGCCTTGGTCCCGACCAGTCCCTTCATCCAGGGGGCGTCCTGGTCGCCGTCTCGGGTTACGACGTAGGCCGGTTTGATGTAGACCGCATTGACCATCGACGGGTCGAGGGGATTCGCTACCAGGAATTCGCTTTTGATCTTCTTGCCCTGGAGGAGGTTGACTGTGAAGTCCAGGACGCTGACGATAACGCCGGGCTGGTAAGTTACGCCGATGGAATTGAGGTGCGGTTTGGCTTTCCATTTCTTGAAAAAGCTGAGGGTGTAGTCGCCGGTCATTATCTTGGGTTCGACTTCGGCGTTTTCAAACGCCTTGAGAATGCCTTCGACCATGACGTCCTGCGAAAAGACGGCGTCGATGTCGTCGTAAGTGGAAAGGAAAGTGGTCATGACCTGCTGCGCGATGGTCGTCGACCAGTTGCCGGGCGCGGAAGCGAGGGTGACGATGTCCGGGTAGTCGGCAAACACCTCCGCCGCCGCCTTTTGCCGCAGATCGTCGCCGGCGAAGCCGGGGAAGCCGGTGATTTGCACGATATCGCCCTTGCCGTTCAATTGTTCGACAAGCCACTTGGCCTGTATGCGCTGGAACTCCGCGTTGTCGCCGATGATGTTGGGGACGTCCTCGTAAGCGCCGGGCTCATTCGCCATGATGATCATCACGCCGTTGGCCTTGGCTGCGTCGACCACGCTTTGCAGCGATGTCGGGGAAACGGGCCAGACCAGAAGCGCGTCGACGCCGTTGTTGATCATGGTCATGCATTGGGTGATTTGTTCAGTGACGTTGCCGTTTGTGCTGGCGACCTGCATGCCGGACATGACGCCCTCGGCGATGTACTCTTTCGCGCGGTTCTCGAAATCCTCGACAAACTGGGCGCACCAGGTGTTGCCGATGTTTGCGGCCGACAGGCCGACGACAAACCCTTCCGTCTTTTTCTGGCCGGCCATGGCGGTCGTCCGCACCGTCGTCAAGAATACAATGACGCAAACCGCCAGAACAGCCCAAGCCAAGCCGTGTCTTCTCATTTCGTTTCTCCTATGAAAAATGTCAACCCCTCGTCATGATGCGCCAGCAGCGCGCTAGAAAAATCATGGGCGTTTGCAGGGGCAGGGCAACCATGTTGCCTCCTATGAAAGATGTCAATCTTGCGTCGTGATGCGCCGATGTTTCTACGCTATGCGCGGAAAACCGCTCGTCATATGGTTGGCGATGGCGGGCTCGTGGCCCGGGACGATGAAATCCGCTTTCCGCCTGATGGACGCGAAGCTTCTGTAATAGTCCTCGATCTCCATGATGGTGCAGCCCTCGACATTGTCGTTGATGTTTTCCACCAGGGGAACGACGTCGCCGGCGACGCACAACGCGCCCCCGTCAATGTCGACAAGCACGCTCTGGTGCCCGTAGGTATGCCCCGGCGTCGGGAATACGATGATGCCCGGAAGAATCTCGGCCTCGCCCTCGACCAATTTCCATTGGAGGTAGGGCACCGCCTTCTTGTCGAAGCAGCGCGTTTGATAGAGGTGGCGAACGCCGGGCGGCGGGGTATACGCTGTTTCGAGTTCAAGGCGTTGGACATAGATGTCGGCGTTCTTGAACATGTAGTTGCAGCAGCAATGGTCAAAATGCAGATGGGTGTTGATGACGATGTCGACGTCTTCCGGCGTCCAGCCCATCGCCGCCTTGAGGGCGGGGCGCATCTGCTCGCTTTCCTTCTGGTGGGCGAACGGTTCCGGTTCGCTGACCACCCAGTCGATGTCGTCCATTCCGGTATCGACGAGGACCTTGGTCTTGCCGTCGGTGAGTGCGACGCTCCACACCGGGACTTCCAATTTCGTGCCGAGTCCGCGGTAATGCGTCAGCCCGCTTTTGTCGGCGCTTATCGTGCCCATTTGCACTGTTTTTGCTTGCCATTTGCCCACTTTTCGGTCCTCCGTTTGCATTCGGGCGCGACAGGATGCGCAGCCTGACGGATATAGCTTTCTAAGTGTTACCGTAAACGGTTACGAAAAACAGCATATGTATCGCCTTCTTTATTGTCGGGCAGCATTGATTTTTACTTTGCGAATTTCGACTTTAAGGAAGCCGTATTGAACATTTGTAGTCAATAGTAGCATAATTTCAGGGGAAATCAACATAATAATTTTGCCTCCGGACAAAGCGCCCGTGAAGCGGAAAAAAGTCGACAATTCAATATACTGCCGTTTCGGGATCGAATCCATAGAAATTTTATTATTTATTAATTGTAAGCGGTTACGGTGTTGCTTTTTTACTATTTCGTGTTAGGATTCATACAGCCGTGCCGAATCCGGGCGGAAGCGTAACGCCTGGGTTGCGTGCGACAGAATGAACGACAACCGTATTGACGTGGTTATTGCGTTTTAAAGAATAGTTGACCCTTCCTCTGCGCTTTTCGGTCTATCCCGGTTATGCCGTAAAACGCAACAAGGAACCAAGAATCGGATGTGCAGCATGGCGAAAAAGAAAAACCGCCAACTCACCATAAAGGACATCGCCACCATGGCCGGTGTTTCGACGGCGACAGTCTCCCGCGCCCTGAACGGCCGTGCCGACGTCAATGACGGCACGCGCCAGAAAATCCTCAAAATCGCCAAAGATTACAATTTCCGGCCGAATACGGTCGGACGCAGCCTTTCCATGCAAAAAACCTTCACCATCGGCGTTGCCATACCGGATCTGCGCAGTTCCTACTTTACCGAAGTCATTATCGGCGTCGATGAGGTGGCGAGCGAACGCGGCTATTCGACGATAATATTCAATACCGGCTATCATCGGGAAAAGGAACGCGAAACGCTGCAGATGGTGAAGGACCGGCGGGTGGACGGCATGATAATGCTGTTGTCAAACCGCGCCGCCGACGAATGCCGAGCCGTGGTGGAAATGGGCTACAACGTCGTTCTGCTGGGGAACACGCTGGAAAACGTCGATTGTCCCTCGGTGGAATGCGACAATTTCTCCTCCGCCTACACGATAGTGGAATACCTGATCAAAAACGGACACAGGCGTATTGCGCATATCGGCGGAAACAGGGACACCAGAACCGGCATGCTGCGCATGCAGGGTTTTCTGAGCGTCATGGAAAATTACGGCATACCGGTCAACCCGGAATGGAACTTTCCCACACACTACTTCAAGGACGAGGCGTACTCGATCATGAAGGGCATAATCGCCACCGGCAATCTGCCGACGGCGGTATACGCCGCGGCGGACATCATGGCCATAGGCTGTTATAATGCGATTTACGAAGCTGGCCTGCGTATCCCCGATGATATTTCCGTCGTCGGCCACGACGACATCGAGATCGCGTCCCTCGTGTATCCCCCTCTCACCACCATGCGCCAGCAGACGCTCGAGATGGGCAGAACGGCCGCCCGGAAGCTGCTCGACGCTTTTTCCATCGGCCTGCACAAGGATATCACCGTTCTCCACACTTCGCTCATCACCAGGCAGTCGGTAAAGAACCTCAATGCGTAAAACGCCGGATAGAAGCGCGTCAAGAGATTCCGGAAACGAAAAAACCGCAACCCTTAATACCGTTTCTCGTTGAGATTCTCCGTTCCTGCTCACCGATTTCAGTATGTTACCTTCCTACTGGAGTTAGCGTTGAGTGGGGAACCGCAAAGGTGCTAACAGGAATTCTCTACTGAAATAGGTATAATACCAATTCCAAATGAATTTGCCCGGCATATTTTCTTTTGAAAAAGATGGTTCCACGATATAAAGATGCGGGTGTGATGTTTAGCGCGTTTTCAGAAATGATTGGCCCCCTGTTGCGTTTTCCGGCACAACTGTGCGAAACCAAAACGCGCAAAAAGGAAGGGTCAACCTTTTCAGAAAACGCTATAGCGGCAAATTTTGTTTTGGAGACGTAATGGCGATAATCGGTATCGCTTTTCTTTTCGTTCTTGGGCTGTTCGCAGGTGGCTGGCTGTCGCGAATAGCCTATCGGCTTCCCAGAGAAATTCCTCTATTTCACAAACCGAATTTCTGCACGGAGTGTGGATATCGTCTGGCTATCGCCGAGAGTATCCCGCTTTTCAGCTGGATTCGCCTTGGAAAACGCTGCGCACACTGCATGGAGCCAATTCCTTTCCGCTATCCCGTCCTAGAACTTGTCACCGCAATCCTCTGGGCGCTGGAAGGGTGGCGTTTGACGACCCTGCGGGGACTCGGGACTTCCGCGCTCATCGGCATTATGGCGGTTGAACTCCTTTTTCTGTCCATGATGGTTGTCGTGGTTCTTGTCGACTGGGAGTTCCTCGTCATTCCGGATGAAATTTCCCTGGGAGGAACCATTGCAGGCCTGGCTTCCGCATCGATTTTGCCTGTCCCGCTTGGCGGGGGTTTTCCGGACGGTGAATTCGACGGCTGGGGCAACCTGCTCCACTCCTTCGCGGGCGCGATTGGCGGGATTGCCGTCATGTTGGTTTTGTATTATGCCGGGAAAGCACTTTTCAAGTCGCAGATAAGGAACGCCCAGGCACAAGATCCGGAAATAGACTCTGTTTTGGGGCTGGGTGATGTAAAACTCATGGGTTGTTTCGGGGCTTTCCTCGGATTCGAGGCGCTTTTTCCGCTTTTTCTCATTGCCGTTTTCAGTGGTTCCGTGGCCGGCATATATCTCAAGCTCTCATCCGGAGAGCCGGGCGACGCCAAGGGTTTTGCAGCACTGCGGAATCGCTGGCGAAACGGAGACTCATTTTTTCCCTTTGGGCCGTTTCTCGCTCTTGGCGCAATTATCATGCTTTATTTGCGGTAGAATCGGTTCGAAAAATTTCAAAATTCCGGCTCCATCGTTTTTCGCCCCGACATGAAATGCAACTGATGCAGGCGACCATACTGGCTTGTCGTTTCATGCCGCCTGTCGGGCGGGAACGCCTGAGGGTTCCGTAACACCAACCGCTCTGTTTCGCTCTGGGCGGCCGGGGCTTCCTTAAGGTAGAATTGCGTCCTGTCGACGTCGACGATGTTTACACCGATTCCTGTTATATCGTAATAGTGGGGGACAAGCGTAAAATAGCGCGCCCCCATGAGAACTGTGTGGACGGAAGTGAAAGCGCGTCGGCTGGTAATGCCGGCCGCGCCACGCATCGTCGACAGAACCGCGAAAAAATCCCGGAAACGAAAAAACCGCAACTCTTTCTGTGAAAGAAGTTGCGGTCATTTTAATGTGGAGCGGGCGAAGGGAATCGAACCCTCGACCCCACCTTGGCAAGGGAACGCGCTATTTTATAATGCATTGACAATACGTGTTCTGTGAATATTTTAAATTATTCTTGCCGTGTTTATTACTGTAAGATGGAGGTAAACGGAACCAAATGGAGACGATCCATCCATCAAGTATGGATCAGACTTTGACCGTCTTCTGCTGTCTCGCAGGCTTTTTAGTGCCTTTGGGTTTACGGGATTTAGTAGGAGTCACTTTGGCTTGGCGGTTGGCGGATGATGGCCTCTTTGGCTTGGTGTCGTTCGGGTATTTTTCCTGTAGGTATTCGCCGTAAGCACTTACTGATTTGAATTCAGCGCTGATTTCCTCGCGAATGGCACGGATTTCTTCCATAGGATCCATGTCGGCATATTTCTTTTTCATAATGGCTCCTTCAGCAACCGTTCAGGCGTTATGACCTTCGCCGGAGTCAAACCCCATCCCCTGATAAGTTCCTCAATACGGGAGCGAAGATCAAGATTGTCCAAATGGGTTTGATTCCATGTCAGCAGGTAATCCGACTGGTACACTGCAGCCAAGGCTAAATGAAATGCATCTATCTTTGATGACTCCGGTACCAATTTACGAGCTACTAATACGTCGGCCAAGGTACCCGCTTCCGGAGTGACGGGAAATTCTGGCAGGAGAAGTGCCTTTGCTTTACGTTGTAGAGCTGCTTCCGAATCGCCACGGACTATTTCATCCATTACTGTCGTTGTCAGAAAGCAATCCCAGTTGGAACGGCGTTTCCACCAAGTTGCTGTCAATTGTTGATGGATCCGCTTAAGGTCGTCACTTGCCGGTCGCGCTGTGAGGTAGCTGATCACGGATGATTCGACGTAGACTCGTTTTTTTGCCATATAATACTCTCCAAGTCCTCTTCTACCATTTTACCATGTTGTCTGCTCATTGGCAAGAGTGGTTCAGAATATCAGAAAACAGAAGGAGTCACGGGAATTGTTTTTTCTTTTATCCTGCATGCAAAATAGACCGATTTCCAGATAAAAGATGGTTATGATAATTCCCCCTATGATAACCATCTGATGTTTTTATCGAGAAAAAGTCCTCATTTCCCAGATTGGAATGATCCTTGATTGATCTTTGTTGCGAACGGAAAATGAAGGATAAAAAGCTAATTCTTTGTCTTTCCGGAGATGTTTGCGGGTCGGGAAAAAGCGTATCTGAACAACAAGTCTGTTTCTTTCCCCTCCTGTTCGGTGTATGTCCTGTTAGCCACTGTCCAGATGTTTCGTAATTCGGGGCATAAGTTAAATAGTTGCTTCAATCCCGCAGCTACTGCCGTCGCATCCCGGTGGCGAAGATTGTAAATAATGCATTTGCATAGGAAATCAATTTTCCCCCTTCGTGGCAGAATCCTGAACGTTTCCTTAGCATAACGAAAAAGCGGACTGGTTTTGTTGCTCGTTTTCATTTATAATGCCCCCCGTTTTTAGGGCCGCCGATTAAGGAAAACAGCCGACCTATATT
>DAIOFH010000086.1:0-16796 GCA_036745875.1 Planctomycetota bacterium
GCGGAGAGAGCCTTTCTCCGCGCCCGTTATTTTTCCACAATATTCCGGATATCCCTCACCCCTTGCGGCTGCTGTAGAATTTTTCCACATCAGCCATGCAGCGAAGCCCTTCCGTCGCTCCCTGAGTGGTCAATGAGCAGGCAGCCGCGCCGTTCCCCAAAATCAGGCCATCCCGTATCGGGCGGTCCTGCCAGGCAGCATACAACACCCCGGCGCAGAACGCATCACCAGCACCGACGGTGCCGGCGATTTCCTCCTTGGACAGCTTCAGGCTTGGCTCGGCCACGTAGTCGTCGTTTTCATCCAGGCCGTAGCCGCCTTCGGGGCAATGGATCACCGCCCAGCGCGATACGCCGAGCGCTTTCAATTGCCTGAGCGCCTTCGGCATGTTGTCCGTGAGCAGGTCGCCAGCATCCGAGCGCAAGGGGATGCCGGTCGTCGCCTGGGCTTCGAGTTCGTTGATAATGCAATAATCCGCATATTGCAGGGCCGGCGGCACGATTTTGCTGAAACGGTCGCCCGTTTCCGACACGACATCGATGGACGTCCTGATGCCGTGTTCGCGGGCGGTGTGCAAAAGGCGCGCCATTTTGGTGCCGTACCTGTCGTCCGGCGCGTCCAATGCATCCAGGAGAAGTATGTAGCCTATATGGAGGATATCCACGTCCAGCCTGGCGAAATCGATGTCCTGTTCGCAAAAATGCGCGTTTGCGCCGCGATACTGGAAAAAGGTCCGTTGTTTCGTCACCTCGTCCGCCATGACGATGGTGAACGAAGTATTGCCTTCCTGTTTGACCTGGCTGACATCGATATTGGGGCAGGCGCGCATGCCGTTCAGGAGGAATGCGCCTTCCTCGTCATTCCCGACCCGCCCGAGGGCGACCAGGGGTAAGTCGGGGTCGAGCTTGGCGAGGTCGACGATGACATTGCACACCGCGCCGCCGGACGCCTGGCTCATGCCTTCGTTGATTGTCGTCAATTCCCCCAGCCCCGGCATCCCGGCAATAGGGTATAGTTTATCGACAATCAGATTACCTGCGATGGCAATGCCTTTCCTCGATCCATTCATGCTGATTCCTTTATATGCGGTTATTCAACCGCAGAGACACTGAAGGTACGGAAAACCGCTTTTTGAAATTCTTTGTGCGCTCTGTGGTTTTAAAGATAGGGTAATTTTAAACTTGCGCAATATACTGGTCAATAAACATCAACGCCGCCCCGACGGCGGAGGATTCCGAGTGATACTCGCATACGCGCAGGTAATCGGCCGCGCGGTGGAATGAATCGCGCCGTCCGAGGCGCTCCGCCAACTGGGGGACGTATTTGGGGACAAACCGCCCGACACTGCCGCCGAGAATCACGTCGCAGTCAAAGAGCAGGCGGATGTTGTTGATGCCGATGGCGAGGTAATTCAGGTATTCGTCCCATTTGAGGCCGCATTCCGGGTCGCCGTCCTCCAGTTTTTGGAAAAACGGCCTCAGCCCGCCTTCGGCTGGGGTGGCGAGGCAGTTACTGGAGCAATAGGCGTAGAGGCAGCCTTTCTGCCCGCAATAGCACTGGCGTCCGTTGGGGACAATGGTGGTATGGCCGATTTCGGCGCTGCGGTAGTCGTCGCCGTCGAGTATGCGGTTGTGCACCCGTATGGCGCCGCCGACCGTTTCGCTGAGATTGAGGTAAAACAGGTTCTCCCCCGACTTGCAGTGCCAGAATTCCGCATAGCCGCCGCTGCTGGCGTCGTTGAAGAATCGCACGGGAAAGGGGATGTATTCCTGCGTCGTCCGGTGGACGTCCGGCGGAAGGGGCGCATCGAAGGCGGTGTCGTAGATAACGCCGTCCGCATCCACGATGGCGGGGAGGCTGATGCCGACGCCAAGGATCGACTGCTCGAAAAGGCTGTTTTTTTCGATCATTCCAAGCAGCTGGGTGCGCATATGATCAAGGTATTCGTGGTTGATGGCGCAGGGTATTTCTTCCTTGAAATAGTCGATCACGCCGCCCAGAAGGTCGACTATGACCAAGTCCATCGTGCTGTGCGTGATGTTGACGCCGCAGGCGACCTTGGAACGCGGGTTTATTGAGATCACCTTGGCGCGCCTGCCGCCGGTGGACTCGTACAGCCCGTTCTCGACCAGCACGCCCATTTCCTTCAACTTGGCCATATGCTCCGTGATGGTCGGCAGGCTGATGACCAGCTGGCGGGAAATGTCCGCCATGGACACTTCCTTTTTTTTCAGGATGTAGCGGAAGATCCGGTTCCTGTTGGCTTTTTTGATTTGGGCTTTGGCATTCACCTCGAGGTGGTACGATCCATCCTCCGCCCACTGTCCATAGGCGTTTTCGTTGCCGCGCCTCTGCATGCGCTTGGACGGGCGGCGCAGGCGAACCGAGCCTTTTTTTCCCTGGGATGGATTTTGCCCATCGTTTTCCAACAAGAAGGACCTCCTTACGTTCAAAACGTGATAATGCCTTTCACCACATTCTGCGCATCGGCGATCACCGTGTCGAGCGCATTCTTGGCGTCGTCGAAGGCGAAGCGGTGGGTTACGATCTGTTCGACATCGATCGTTCCGTCGGCGATGGCGGCGATGGCCGTGGGATAGAGGTTGCGGTAACGGAAGACAGACTTGATTCCCAACTCCTTCGACATGACCTGGCCGAAGTTGTACTGGAGGTCGCTGTCCACGGCGATCCCGGCAAGAACCACCGTCCCGCCATGCTTGGCGAAAAAGGAGGTCTGGTAGATTGTTTTCGGCGACCCGGCCGCCTCGATCACCACGTCGGCCCCTTTGTTGTCAAGGAGCCCGTTCACGCGGGCGGGCACGTCCTCGGACGACGCGTCGACGACGTGGTTCGCGCCGAGGCGCTTTGCGTATTCAAGGCGCTTCGGGTACAGGTCGACGACGATGACGTTCGCCGCCCCGAACGCTTTCGCCGCCAGCAGGGTCACGAGGCCGATGCAGCCGGCCCCGAGGATGACGACGCTTTGGCCCAGCGTCACACCACCCTGCTTGCAGGCATGCAGGCCGACACAAAGGGGCTCGACCAGTGCGCCCGACGTCAGGGAAACGTTGTCGGGAAGTTTGAAACACATATCGGCGGGATGGGCCACATAATTCTGGAGCGCACCCTGGACAGGCGGAGTGGCGAAAAAGATGACGTCGGGGCAGAGGTTGTATTTCCCCGATTTACACATCTCGCAGTGGCCGCAGCCGATGCCGGGTTCAAGAGTCACGCGGTCGCCGGCTTTCAGGTTTGTGACCGCGGAACCGACAGCCTCGACAATGCCGGCGACTTCGTGCCCGAGGGTGAATTCGCCGCTGACGACATAGTCGCCGATGCGTCCGTATTCGTAATAATGCACATCCGATCCGCAGATGCCGCAGCATTCTATCCTGACGACGGCTTCGCCGGGCGCGGGTTCCGGAAAGGGGATTTCCTTGAAATACAGGGATTTCGGTTCAACCATGTAGGCGGTCATATTTTTCATTTGGCTATTTCCTTCACCTTTTTACGAATCTTCATGTATTGCATGCTGTCCAACACCACGGCGAAGATCAGCACCAGCCCCTTGACCATGCGCTGTTGGAAGTCGCCCATGCCGGCCATGGACATGCCGTTACTCAGGATGGCGATGATGAGGATGCCGATAAAGGCCTTCTCCAAACGTCCGCGGCCGCCGGTGAGGCTGACGCCGCCAAGCACGCAGGCTGTGAGCACGTCCATTTCGTAGCCGTCCCCGGCGCTCGGCTGCCCGCTGCCGACGCGTGCCAGCATCACCACGCCGGCGACGCCGACAATCGTGCCGCAAAGGGTATAGGCGAGGATGCGCACGCGGTCGGTGTTGATGCCGGAGAGGGTGGTGGCTTCCTCGTTGCTGCCGACGGCGTAGAGGTAGCGGCCGAAATAGGTTTTCGACAGGACGAACGCGCCGATGATAAGGACGACAAACATTATTATCGCCGAAAGCGGGACGGAGAAGACCTGTGTCTTGGAAATGATTTTCAGGCTGTTCGGGATGCCGTACACCGGAAGGCCGCCGCAGAGGGTGTAGGTAAGCCCGGAAAGGAATATCTGCATGCCGAGGGTCATGATCAGGGGCGGCACCTTGACCTTGGCGATAAAGACGCCGTTGACAAAACCAAGGAAGGTCGCGGTGCAGATGCCCATAAGCATGGCGATAGGGGCGGGTATCCCCAGTTTCGTCACATACATGCTGACGGTGACGCACAGCAGGGACACGACAGCGCCCATCGACAGTTCAATGCCGCCGGTCAGCAGCACAAACGTCATGCCAACGGACAGGATGCCCATGATGGCCATCTGTTTCGAAAGGTTGATGATGTTGCTGGTGCTGAAAAAGACGGGATTGATTGCGGTAAACACGACGACCAGGGCGAACAAAATGAAAAAGACGCCGTATTTCCGAAACAGATAGAGAAATCTCATACGCAACATCCCTTGCAAAAATTGGGTTACTGTAGCGTTTTCCAAAAAGGCCGGCCCGTTCTCCACGCGTTTTGGTTAAGCACGGCTGTGCCGTAAAACGCAGTAAGCTGCCTACTCTTTCCAAAAAACGCGCTAATTATCCATCAATCCAGACGCATACTGCATGACGACTTCCTGGCTGAATTCGTCCCGCGCCAGTTCTTTCATCTGCCGTCCCTCGTGCAGCACGATCAGCCGGTCCGACATGCCGAGGAGCTCCTCCATTTCGGAAGAGACCATCACGATGGCAATGCCGCGGCTCGTAAGGTCGTTCATCAGGCGGTAGATTTCCATCTTCGCGCCGACGTCGACGCCGCGCGTCGGCTCGTCCATGAATATGACTTTGCAGTCGGCAGCGAGCCATTTGCCAAGGACGATCTTTTGCTGGTTGCCGCCGGACAGCGAGTTGGCGTTTACTTCGACTGTCGGCGCTTTGATCCTGAGCAGGGCCTTTTGCCGCTCGGCGCAGTTCTTCTCCTTCCTGCGGTCGACAATCAGCCACTTGGACAAACGCTTGAGGATCGGCAGGGAGATGTTATGGCAGATGGAATTCTCCAGGAGGAGGCCCTGGCGCTTCCGGTCTTCAGTGACGAAGCCCATGCCCGCGCCGATCGCGTCCTTCGGGTGCCTGATCCGGATGGGATTGCCTTCGAGGAATGTTTCCCCTTCATACATGATGTCCGCGCCGAAGATGGCGCGGATCGTCTCGGTCCTGCCCGCACCCACGAGGCCGCCCAATCCCAGGATTTCACCCGCATGTATTTTAAATGAAATGCCGTGGACTTTTTCCGAAGAGATGTTCTTCGCTTCGAACACCACCGGGCCGACCTGGTGGGTGCGCCGGGGATGGTCTATGGCGACTTCGCGGCCCACCATGTGCAGGATCATCTTGTCGATGGTGGTGGATTTGATGTCGCCGGTGATTATTTTGCGGCCGTCCCTGAGAACCGTGTACTTGTCGCCGATACGGAAGATTTCATTCATTCGATGGGATATGTAGATGATGGTATATCCCTTGTGCTTGAGCTTCACCACCAGGTCAAGGAGCTTGTCCACCTCGTCTTCCGTCAAAGGGGCGGTTGGTTCGTCCATGACCAGCACCTTCAGATCCCTGGAAAGGGATTTGGCGATTTCGACAAACTGCATGTAGGAAACGGAGAGGTCCCTCACCGCATGGCGCGTATTGAGCTTTACGCCCATGTCGCGCAAAAGCTCTTCCGCCTTTTGATTCACCGTTTTCAGGTCGGCCAGGCCGTGTTTGCGGATTTCGTGGCCCAAAAAGATGTTTTCCGCGACCGACAGATCCTCGGCAAGATTGAACTCCTGGTAAATCACCTCAATCCCCAACTCCCTGGACAAATGCGGCGTCATGCAATTGTACGCGTTGCCGCAAAACTCGATGGAACCGCTGTCTGGTTCGTTGGCGCCGGAAATCATTTTGATCAATGTCGATTTTCCCGCCCCGTTTTCCCCTACGATGCAATGTATTTCGCCTTCGCAAAAATCTATCGACACATCGTCCAACGCCAATACGCCGGGAAATTGCTTGGATATGTTCCTGAGCGAAAGAATCGGTTTTTTCGCCATGGCTGGCCTCCGGTCGATGGTTTGCCGCGTACAGAACTTTTGAAGTGTTTTACAATAACCACGGAGGGCACAGGGAAAACAAGTATGCTCCATGCCCTCTGTGGTTTGAACAAACGGGTTATTAGCCGTACAGCTTCGGATCGCCAATCCATTCCTGCGCGGATTCTTCGGTGACATTCACCATCGGCATGATGACGTCCTCGGTCTTTCCGCCCCTGAGCCAGGTCAGACAGGCCTTCACGGTGTCGTAACCGCCGTTCCAGACGTCGAGCCCGACATCGCCGCGGATGATCTGGCCGGCTGCGACCATGTCTATCGCGTCCTGCACGCCGTCATTCCCGAACATGCCGAACTTGGAGTCGTTCAGATCCTTGCCGGCCGCGGCCCAGGCTTCGGCAAAGCCCTGGAGGCAGGTGTCGTTCGTGGCGACCACGCCGACCATATTGGGATAGACCTGCATCCACGTTTCCGCGGCCTTGACGCCGTCCTCGACCAGCAGGCCTTCAAGCTCGGCGACGATCTTCACGCGGGGGTCCTTTTCCGCCAGGGCCTTTTTCATGCCTTCGACGCGATCCCATTGCAATTTGTATTCGGGATGCCAGAGGCAGCCGACTTCGAGTTCCTTCTTACCGGCGTCAAAAGTCTTTTTGGTCCAATCGGCGCACATGGAACCGACGCGATAGCCGATTTCGTAGTTGTCGCAGACGAACGAGAACTGGTAATCGAGCTGTTTGCCGGTGGCGGCATTGACGATGGCGTCGTCGTAGGCGCAGACGATAATGCCCTTGTCCAAGGCTTCCTGGACGACATCGGCGAAAGCCTGTGTGTCGAAGACATGGACAATGATAGCATCATAGCCCATGGAAATCATATTTTCAATATTTGCAATCTGCTTCGCCACGTCGGAATTGGCGACAAAAGACCTGAACTCGATGTTTTCATCCTTGGCGGCCTGTTCCATGCCCTTGACCATCCTCTGCCAGACCGCGACTTCGAGGGTCTGCAAGGCGAAACCGACCTTGAATTTTTTCTCACCCGCGAGCGCGACAGAACTGAACATAATGCCCACAAGCAGCAAACAAATCAGTTTTCTCATCGTCCTTCTCCTTTTTTTGGTCCTTTTCTAAATTAACCTTCAAAAGTTGCGGCACGAGCGTGACTATACTATTCGGATTTTGATTAGTCAATAGAATTTATTGAAATTTTTGTGGTATACTCGTGCAAATCTAGTGAATTCTTAGGTCGGGCATCACTGTACACGACTATTTTTTGGGATGCGACTGTAACGTATTAGTCGCGAAGGGAAATGCTCGGACTAACCATAGCGGAGGCAAGGCGACCTGGATCCCGGCAGCTGCAGACGCTTTCCGCACCCGGTTCGATGTAACCCCTCCGGGATGACGAAGTTGGGGGTTTGCGGCGTCCATACAATAAACCGGGAAAAAAACGTTCGCAGCTGCCGGGATCCAGGTCACCTTGCCGCCGCTACGGGGCAAACGTAGTTGCGTTCCTAAAAATAGTCGTGTACTGTGGGTCGGGCATCATGATTAATGCGATATATCGTGAAGTTGCTGGAAATTCTGTCAACTTTCGGAGTTGGTCTCTGCTGGTTTGGAAGCGGCACTTACTGTCGGGAATGTTCACATCGGCTTGGCGATGCGAACACGGCCGCCTAGGCTTTTCAGTGTTCCCGCCAGGGTCTTGGCATCATCAAGAGAAACGTCGCGGGCGACGGAAAGGCTGAGCTGCAAACATTTCTCACGCGCTTCGGCTTCGGTGATGCCCATCGTTTCGGCCACCTTCTGCACCACCAATGGATCTTTGCTGCGGGATAAAATTACCGCAAAAACACCTGGCTTCATGTAGGCGGCGAGACCGGTGGTTATTTTTCCCGAAGGGTTGCTTCCCTTGGCTGATGGTTTCTTCTCAGGTTCAGGCTGCGATTCGAACGGCTCGGCAACAAGGTGGCTCCTGGTCTCCCCCCAAAATCCCGTGTCCCCGGCCTGGAGCGATTTGAATGCGGCAAACCCGACCGAATCCGACGACAACGGTTTGAATCCGGAAAACAACGGGTCCTTGTCCGCATCCTCGCTTTCGGGATTCGGGATCATGACCGTATTGCTGCCGGGCTTTTTTTCCTTCGGATGCTTTAGGACCACGCCACCGTCCGGCCCTTTGGCGATTTTGAGCATTTTGCCGCAGCATGGGCATGGCGCTTCGTCCTCGGACACCGACAGCTTGAACTCGTCCAATGAGCGGCCGAAGATCTGCGGCGGTTTCGGCCAGGCGAGGCTGCTCGCGTTCTGGTCATCCCCTTCCTTGACCACCCGGATGCTTACGCCGTCCGGGAGGGAGGCCTCCAGTTCGGTAAGTACCGTCTCCGCCTGAAACCCGTCGAGATCGGAAAGGATTGCGATCGGGGCCGACGCGGCAATGCGCCGCGTGGACGCGGGCGGCAGGGAAAAACAACCGGAGAGGAACAAGGCGACCGCCTGCTGCAGTTCCTCCGAAACGGGATCAAGGACTATCTGATAGCTTTCGTTTTCGCTCATGTCTTCTTTCCCGGATCACTTTCTTGCGCATCCGGCTTCACCGTATATAATGATCACACCGAAAAGCGGAAATGGACAACTTTCGTCTATATTCTAGATATTGACACTATTTTAGCAAGAGAGCGGTTGCAAGGAAAGGCCGGGTTGTGACCAATACGCAAAATGAAAAAACCAGCCAATGGCTGTTGGCGCTGGAAAGTTCGACCAACCAGGGCGGTGCGGCGCTTCTGGAAAACGGCGTCCTGAAGGACGAAATCCCGCTGGAAAAAGGCCTGCGGCACGGACGCGACCTCATGCCCGCGGCGCGCAGCCTCATGGAACGCCATAACCTGGGACCGAGGGATATTGGCATCGTCGCCGTGTCGACGGGACCCGGATCGTATACGGGACTTCGCGTAGGCGTGATGTCGGCAAAGGCATTTTGTTATGGTTCGGGGTGCAGGTTGATCGGCGTCTCCAGCCTGGCGGCCCTGGCGGCCAGCCATGCGCTTGGCGCTCTCGTGCCGGCGGGAACTGTCATGATGACTCTTGTCGAAGCGCGGCGCGACGAAGTATATGCCGGCCTTTATCGGATGGAAGAGGATGGTTCTACCGCCGCCCTCCGCGCCGACGCGGCGATCACCCCGGAAGAAGCGGCCATGCGCTACAGGGAAATCGTGACGGGCGGCCAAGCCTGCCTGGCCCTTGGGACGGCTTTTGCCGCCTACGAAAAACTTTTCGCCGGGATCGCCGATTTCTCGCCCGTCCCGGTCGCCGTCCGCGCCGCCGGGGTGGGATTGATGGCGGCAATAAAAGCGCGGAGAAACGAATTCGACGACGCCCTATCCCTCCAACCCATCTACCTCCGCCGGGACGAACATTCGGATTGGCGGCACGACGAATTGATCAAGCAAAGCGCTTCCAAAGGCACTTGAATACCTGGCGGAAACCGGGAATCCTACTCGTCGTCGCGGGATTCCAGGACAGCCAGAAACGCCTTTTGCGGTACAGTGACATTGCCGATGGCGCGCATGCGCTTTTTGCCTTCCTTCTGCTTTTCCAGCAATTTGCGCTTACGGGTCACGTCGCCGCCGTAGCATTTGGCAAGCACGTTTTTCCGGAAGGGTGAGATGTTCTCGCGGGCGACGACGCGCGCTCCGACCGCAGCCTGCAGGGCGACCTGGAACATGTGCTTCGGTATCTCTTTCCTGAGGCGCGCGAGGATTTTACGGCCGCGGATGTCCGCCTTTTCACGGAGGCAGATAATGGACAAAGCGTCCACAGGCTGGCCGTGGATCAGGATGTCGACTTTCACCAGGTCGGCGGCGCGGTAGCCGATGAATTCATAATCCATCGTCCCGTACCCCCTGGTGGAACCTTTCAGCTTGTCGTAAAAATCGAAGACGATTTCGGCGAACGGAATTTCGTAATGCAGCAAGGCTCGCCTGCCGCCTATGTATTCGAGGCCTTTGTGGCTGCCGCGCCGCTCCTCTGCGAGGGTCATGACGGAACCGATGAATTCCTTTGGCACCATCACCTCCAGCTTGACGATCGGCTCGCGTATCTCCTCGATGAATGAAGGGTCCGGGACATCGGCGGGCGAATGCACTTCGGTGATCGTACCGTCCGTCCTGACCACTTCATAGGTGACGTTGGGGGCTGTCTTCACCAGGTCGAGATCGCTTTCCCGCTCAAGGCGTTCCTGCACGACCTCCATGTGGAGAAGGCCGAGAAAACCGCAGCGGAAGCCGTGGCCGAGCGCGGACGAACTTTCCGGCATGTAGTCGAAGGACGCGTCGTTCAAGGCAAGCCTGTCGAGGGCTTTTCTCAGGTTTTCGAAATTCTCCGTCGACGACGGGTAGAGGCCGCAGTAGACCATGCTTTTCGGTTCGGTATAGCCGGGGAGCGCCTCCGCGCCGGACCCGGCGTCCACCAGGGTGTCGCCGACCTTGACGGAGCGGATGTCCTTGAGATTGCCGACGACATAGCCGACCTGTCCCGCCGAAAGCATCTTGGTCTGCTTCATGTCGGGCGCGAAAATACCGAGGTCGGTGACTTCATAGACTTTCCCGGACGACAGCATTTCCACTTTGTCGCCTTTTTTGATATCGCCGTCCACCACGCGCAGATAGGTGATGACGCCACGGTAGTCGTCATAGACGGAATCGAAGATAAGGCCGCGGAACGGTTTTTCCGGATCGCCGGTCGGCGGCGGAATTTTTACGATAATCTCTTCGAGAATGCCCTGGATGCCTTCGCCGGTTTTGGCGCTGGCGTAGTGCACGTCCTTGGGGTCGCAACCGAGGAATGAGACAAGTTCTTCGCAAATGGCGTCGGGAATTGCCGACGGCAGGTCGATTTTATTGACGACCGGGATGATCACCAGGTCATGGCCAAGCGCGAGATAGGTATTGGCGACGGTCTGGGCTTCAATTCCCTGTGACGCGTCGACGACGAGGAGTACGCCTTCGCAGGCGGCAAGAGCGCGGGACACTTCATAGGAAAAATCGACGTGGCCGGGGGTATCGATGAAGTTGACCTGGTAGGTTTGGCCGTCGGCCGCCTTGTACTCGACGGTGACTGGGTGGGCCTTGATGGTAATGCCGCGTTCGCGCTCCAGGTCCATGCCGTCGAGGTATTGGGCGCGGAACTCGCGTTCCGACACGAGGCCGGTATGGAGAAGGATGCGGTCGGCAAGGGTCGATTTGCCGTGGTCGATATGGGCGATGATGGAAAAATTGCGTATCTTTGCCGTGTCCATGCGTATTTCGTTCTCTCAGTCAAAAAAAACACCAGCCCGAGACTGGCAGTCCGGGCCGGATGGGCTCCAAGTATCTACAGTATACTATAATATGTTTCCCTACCCAATTACAAGCAGGAAACCGCACCTGCCGTGAATGCCGGGGGGAAACGCCTTTTTCTTATGGACGGAAGGTTGATAACCCAGGAAATGAGGCTGTAAACAATTCCTGGCCGAATATACAATGGCGAAGCCATGACAAAGCGTATTGGCGTCGATGACGGGAAGTGCCTATAGGAAAATAACAACTTCTTTTCACAACGGCTTTCCGGTATAATGGCCGAACCGAATCCCGTATTTTGAAAATATTTCGAAAGTGGATGGAACAATGATTGAAGAAAAACCCAAGGTCAGGAGGCTGCCCCCCTGGCTGACCAAGAAGATACCCAAGGAATCGACGCAAGGTGTGACGGACCTTTTGTCAGACCTCTGCCTGGGAACAGTCTGTAAAAGCGCCCGCTGCCCGAACAAGCTTGATTGCCAAAGCCGTGGCCGCGCCGCTTTTCTTTTGATGGGTCCGTATTGCACCCGCTCCTGCCGCTTCTGCGCCGTGGACTCGGGAACGCCCGGTCCGCTCGACCCGGAAGAACCTACCCGCCTCGCCGAAGCCGCGAAGCGCCTCGGCCTCAACCATGTGGTCATCACCTCGGTCACCCGAGACGACCTCCCCGACGGCGGGGCCGGGCATTTTGCCGCCACGGTGAACGCCCTTCGCGAAGCCGTCCCGTCAGCGACGATCGAAATTCTCGTCCCCGACTTCTGGGGCGACGAGGACGCCTGGGCAGCGGCGGTCGACTGCGGGCCCGACGTGTTCAACCATAACATGGAAACAGTCGAGCGCCTTTATTCCAAGGTCCGCCCCCAGGCGGATTATGACCTCAGCCTCGCCATCCTTGACTTTGCCAAGGAGCGCCGCCCAGAGATGTCGACGAAAAGCGGCATGATGCTCGGCCTCGGCGAAGAGATTGACGAAATACTCGAAGCGGCGCAGGATCTGCGGGACGTCGGCGTCGACATCATCACCGTCGGGCAATACCTGAAGCCGTCCTCCGACCGCACGCTCGAAGTCGAACGTTTCGTCACCCCGGAGGAATTCGCGGAATTGGAAGAGGAAATCCTCAAACTCGGCTTCAAGTCGGTCTCCTGTTCCCCCTTTGTCCGTTCAAGCTATAATGCCGAAGAGGCGTTCCTGAAGATGTCACCCAAGGGAAAAGCCTGAGATGTCGGATAAGGCGTGGACCTTCGACGCTGTTCTCGGACAGGATGAGACAATCGGCCTTTTTCGCCGTGAGGCGGCGGCGGGACGCTTTTCCCACGCCTATCTGTTCGAAGGCTCGGCCGGGACCGGCAGGCTGACATTCGCCAGGGCGCTTGCCGGGCTGGCCCTCTGCGCCAGTCCGGTTGACACAAACGCCTGCGGGACGTGCCGCTCCTGCCGTCTACTCCAGCATGGCGAGCATCCGGATTATCTCGAACTGCCGCGCGATCCGGCGGAACTCAGGATCGGACGTTTCGTCGAACGCCTGACCGCGAGCACGGAAGCGGTGGACCATCAGCCGCTCCTGCCGTTCCTCCGCTTCAGGCCGGTTGAAGGCAAGCGTCGCGTAGCCGTCATCCCCGATGCGGAACGCATGCGTCCGGAATCGGCCAACGCGTTCCTGAAAACGCTGGAAGAACCGCCGGGCGATGCGTTGTTGTTGTTGACGACCAACTCCCGCGACCGTCTTCCCGCGACCGTCGTCAGCCGCTGCCGCCGGGTTGTCGTCAAGCCGCTCTGTACAAGCATGCTGGCGGAGCAACTGGAAGGACGCGGGCTTGCCCGGGGACAGGATGCATTTGACCTCGCCTTGACTGCGGAAGGCTCTTTGGGCGCGGCCTTGGCTCTGGCGGACGGAGAAACGCTGGAATTATGGCGTTGGCTCGACACAGAGGCGTTCAGCAAGCCGGGCGCGACAGCCGCGCGGGATCTCGCCGACCGGCTCCTCGCCTATGCCTCCGCGTCCGACAATGCGGGAAAACGCAAGGGCGCTGTAGCCGCCCTCGACCTGACCGCGCTTGCCGTACGCCGAATGCTTCGCTCCGGCCTGCCGGGCGGCAAGGGGGAATCAGCCCTCGCTGTCCTTTGGGAAGCGGGCGACCAGATACTCCGCAACGTCAAGCCGGACCTTGTGGTGCTTTCCGCCGCGTTCGATGTCATGGCGGCAATACGGTAAAATTTGTCGTGGTTTTCATAAATTGGGCATGTCATAGGGGTAAATCATGGATTTAATTGCCTGGATTACGGGTAAAAAGAAGGACATCATTTCACTCGCCATCGACGAAGCGCTTGGCCTGATGGATGAAAAGAACTTTGACGCGGCAATCGCGATCATTCACGAAAAAGCCTTGTCCCGCAACCCGGAGCACCGCCGGGCGCTGCTGCATCTTGGCATCTGCCACATGCTGAAAGAGGATTTCGACCGGGCGGTGTCAATTCTCACGCCCCTGTCCAAACAGCCGCGCATGGATTCGGAAAGCGCCGCCGCCCTCATCGCGCTGGAGAAAATCGAAAAAGACCGCAAAAAGCTGGCAGGACGGTAATGGACCCGGACATCCCGGAGGACCTTGCCGAAAAACGCCGGCGCATGCTTGTCCATGACCTGGCGGGACGAGACATCACGGACCCGGAGGTGCTTCGCGCCATGGCGGCTGTTCCCCGGCACGAATTCGTCTCCCCCATGCTGCGCTATGCCAGTTATGACGACAATCCGCTCAGGATCGGCGGCGGCCAGACCATTTCCCAACCCTATGTCGTCGCCTTCATGACGCAGGCTCTGGACATCCGTCCCGGCATGAAAGTCCTTGAAATCGGCACCGGCAGCGGCTACCAGGCGGCCATACTCGCCGAACTGGGGGCCGAAGTCTTTACCGTTGAACGCAACGAAGACCTCTCCGACGCGGCCGAAGCGGTTATCGACAGGCTCGGTTACGGGCAGCGGATCACCATGCGCGTCGATGACGGCACCCTCGGTTGGCCGGAGGAAGCGCCTTTCGACCGCATCATTGTCACGGCGGCAGGCCCGAAAATCCCGGCCGACATGGCGGATCAATTGGCCGACGGCGGCCGCATGATCATCCCCGTCGGCGGCGAACGCGACGGCCAAAAACTCTACCTTGTCGAAAAGAAGAACAACCAACTGTCGAAAAAAGCCATCCTCGACGTCCTCTTCGTGCCGCTTATCGGCAGGGAGGGATTCGGCGGAGGCAACCTGCGCACCTAACCAGGAGGAGACTCATGAAATCCTTTACCCGTGAAATCACCGTCGACATCCCCAAGCGCCGCCAGATCGTATCCCTGCATCGGCAGGTCGAGGAGATGGTCCGGGAGAGCGGCATAAAAGAAGGTTTATGCCTGGTGAACGCCATGCACATCACCGCATCCGTGTTCATCAATGACAACGAGTCCGGGCTGCACCACGATTACGACGTCTGGCTGGAAAAACTCGCACCCCACGAACCTGTCAGCCAATACCGCCACAACGGCGCGGAAGACAACGGCGACGCCCACCTCAAACGCCAGGTCATGGGCCGCGAAGTCGTCGTCGCCATCACGGACGGCAAACTTCATCTCGGTCCGTGGGAACATATTTTTTACTATGAATTCGACGGCAGACGCCGGAAAAGGATTCTGGTAAAAATGATCGGGGAGTAAAAGCGGGCAATAGTCAATAATTCTTCACTACTCAATAAAGGAGCGCATAATGAACGTACTCGTGATTTTCGACGGCCACCGTGACGGCCTCATCGACAGGATGGCCCGCAAAGTCGTGGAAGGTGCGCGCGGTGCCGGAGCCGAAGCCCTTGCCCTTTCGGCTGACAAGGTCAACCAGGACGATCTCCTCAAGGCCGACGCCATCATCATCGGCTCCCCCTGCCATTTCGCCGGCCCTTCGGCAAAGATGAAACAATTCATGGATTCCACCTGGTCCCTCAGGGGCAAACTCGCAGGCAAGGTCGGCGCCGCGTTCGCCGCGTCGCAACATCTGGCCGGCGGCCAGGAGTTCACCATGTTTTCGGCCATCGCGTTTTTCCTCACCCACGGCATGATTGTCGAAGGCAATGACAGAGGCGATGCCTTCGGCGCCATCCTTATCGCGCCGGACGGAGAAAAGGAAGAAGCGGTAGCCGACGACCCGGAAGAATGCCGCCGCCTTGGCGAAAAAGCCGCAAAACTCGCGGCAAGGCTGAAGAAATAATTGTTCGATCAAGACCGAACGGGATATACGCCACAGAGGTCCCAGAGAGCCCGGCGCAATCAGTTTGAATTTAAAACTCGGTTCTCTGCGCCCTCTGTGTCCTCTGTGGTTTTCAATAACCTCTGCGAAAGGTTTAAACACGATGCTCGACGGCGGCGACGAGATGGAACGGGAAGGCGATATCAGCGTCGTCATACCGGCGGCGGGGCAAAGCCTGCGCATGGGCACCGGTGTGCGTAAACCGTTTCTCGACGTGGGCGGGGAACCCATACTAGTGAGGACCCTTCGCCGCATCGCGGAAGCGCCCGGCGTATTTGAAATCATCCTCGCCGTGCATCCCGACGACCTTGACCTCGTACAGGGGGAGTGGGCCGAACGCCTCGCCGACGCCGGCGCGACCCTGACGATCGCCGGAGGCGCTACCAGGGCGGAATCGGTCTGGAACGCGATTCAGGTCGTTTCGGCGCGGGCCCAGTTCATAGCGGTGCACGACGCGGTGCGGCCCTTTGTCTCGCTGGACACCCTCAAAGGGATTTTCGCGACGGCACGAAAGAGGAATGCCGCAGTCCCTGTTGTGCCGATGACCGACACCCCAAAACGCGTCGAAGGCGACACCATCGTAGAAACGCCGCGTCGCCTCGGCCTGATGCGGGTGCAAACGCCGCAGGTCTTCCAGTCGGACCTTCTCATCGAAGCGTACGAGTATGCCCTGGATACCGGCGGTCTCTCCGACCGCATCACCGACGACAGCCAATTGGTGGAAAATCTCGGCCGGGAAGTGGCGGCAGTCTACGGGGACGAGTTCAATTTCAAGATCACGACCCCGAAGGACGTCAAGTTGGCGGAGGCGCTGCTGCATGCCGGATTGGTGAGTTGAAGGGCGCGTTTCACTGTACACGACTATTTTTTAAAAAAAGGGTATGCTTTTCCCGTAGCGGAGGCAAGGCGACATGGATCCCGGCAGCTGCGAGCGTTTATTTCGCGGTTTATTGTATAGACGCCGGGATGACGGTTTCGGAGGGGTTTGCGGCGCTTTCGGTGCGGAGACAGCTCTCCATCCCGAAAGCGCCGCAAACCCCTTTTTCGTCATCCCGGCGGGGTTGCATCGAACCGGGCGAAAAAGCGTCCGCAGCTGCCGGGATCCAGGTCGCCTTGCCT